>JAICQP010000053.1 GCA_025937815.1 Gemmatimonadota bacterium | reverse complement strand
GTCGTCGAGATAGATGACCCTGCGGGTGTGCCCTACGATCGCGGCCGCGTCGCTGGCCACGAACAGCTCGCCGTCGTTGATCCCCACCAGCAAGGGGCTCCCCATGCGGGCGGCCACGAGCTCGTCGGGGCTGTCCTGCGAGAGGACGACCAGGCCGTAGGTGCCCTCGACGTGGCGCAGCGCCGCGCGGACGGCGTCGCCGAGGTCGCCGTCGTACTCCTCCTCGATCAGGTGCGCGACCACTTCTGTGTCGGTCTCGCTCTTGAACACGTGACCGCGCTCCGCGAGCCGCTCCCGCAGCGCGCCCGCGTTCTCGATGATGCCGTTGTGGACGACGGCGATCCGGTCGTTGCAGCAGGTGTGCGGGTGAGCGTTGATCTGGGTGGGCGGTCCGTGGGTGGCCCAGCGCGTGTGGGCCAGGCCGATCGTTCCCGTGGGGGGATCGGACTGGACGAGGTCCTCGAGCCCCTGGATCCGTCCCGGCAGCTTGGCGATGTGCAGACCCTTGCCGTTGATGATCGCGAGGCCGGCGGAATCGTAACCGCGATATTCCATCCTATGCAGGCCCTCCAGGAGGATCGGAATGGCCTCTTTTGTTCCTATGTATCCGATGATTCCACACATGGTTGCGTCCCCCGACACGGTCGGATGCTATGAATGGTCACTTGCGTTCGATGCTAGCAGGAATCGGGCCGAAAAGGAAGGTGGAAAACGCCGCTCAGACGTCGGTGACCAGCTCCCGCGCGCGTGCGATGAGCCGCTCCGCGGCCTCGGCGTCGGGCGCCTCGGCGATGAGGCGCACGATCGGCTCGGTGCCGGACTTCCGAAGGTGGAGCCACTCCTCGCGCCCCGGCCACAGGAGCTTCAGACCGTCCGTCCGATCGACTTCGGGGGCCTTCAGGGCCTCCTCGGCGCGGGCGATCAGCCCGTCGCCGTCGATCCGCTCGAGCGGCACCTTCGCCTTGACGATGGCGTAGGACGGCAGGCCGGCCGCCGACTCGGACAGCGTGCGTCCGGTGCGCGCCAGATAGGAGAGAAGGAGCGCGACCCCGACCGGCGCGTCCCGCGTGTGGTGGATGCCGGGATGGATGACGCCGCCGTTCCCCTCCCCGCCGATCGGGCTGTCGACCTCCAGCATTCCCAGCGCGACGTTGACCTCGCCGACCTTCGTGCGCCGGACGGCGACGCCGTGACGCTCCGCGACCCGGTCCACCACCTGGCTCGTCGAGAGGTTCGTGACGAGCGTCCCGGGCCGCAGGCCGAGCACGTAGTCGGCGACGAGGGCCAGCGTCAGGTCCTCGCCGAGCGCCTCGCCGCGCTCGTCGACCAGCGCCAGCCGGTCACCGTCGGGGTCGATGGCGAAGCCGAGGTCGGCGCCGGTCTCCCGGACGCGGTCGCAGAGCTCGGACAGGTTGGCCGCGGTGGGCTCGGGGTCGCGGGGAAAGCGGCCTGTCGGCTCGAGGTGGAGCCCGTCGACCTCGACCCCGAGCGCGGACAGGAGCGGCGCGGTGGGGATCGCCCCCGCGCCCGCGCAGGCGTCGAGGACGACCTGGAAGCCCCGGGACCGGATCGCGTCGACCCGCACGAGCGGGTCGTCGAGGATCCGCTGGACGTGCCGGGCGGTGGCGTCCTCGCGCACGTCCCGGCCGCCGGCCCCGTCCCATGCAGCGCGCGGGATCCGGCCCTCGGCGACCATCGACAGCACCTCGGCCCCTTCGTCTGGGGTCAGGAACATGCCGCGATGGGACGCCAGCTTGAGCGCGTTCCACTGCGCCGGGTTGTGGCTCGCCGTCAGCGCGATCCCGCCGGCGGCGCGCTCGTCCTCTACGGCCAGCAGGATCGTGGGTGTGCAGGCCATGCCGACGTCGAGGACGTCGCAGCCCACGCTCCTGAGCCCCGCCTCGGCCGCGGCCGCGAGGAACGGTCCGGTGACGCGCGCGTCGCGTCCCAGCACCACGGTGCGGCGACCCGTGCGGGCGGCGGCCGCGGCGCCGTGCGCGGCCGCGTACGTGGCCACGATCTCGGGCGTGAGCGACTCGCCCACGATCCCGCGAATTCCCGAGACGCTGATGACGAGACCGCTCATCGGCGCGAATCTATGCGATCCCGGATGCCCGCACCCGGCGGCGCCCTTTCCCCGCGCGGCCGGCGGGCACAGTTTGGGACCATGTCCTGGGAGGGTCTAGACGGGATCGGCGGCCGGCGGATGGCGCCGGGCATGTGGCGCTGGGTCGCGTACCATCCGGAGTGGGAGCAGGACGTGGCGTGCGCCGTGATCGACTCCCGCGCGGGCTTCGTCCTCGTCGACCCGCTCCTGCCCCCCGGACCCAAGGGAACGGCCGCGCTCCGCGGCCTGGAGGCCCGCGGCGAGCCCCCGGCGATCGTCCTCACGGTCTTCTACCACCAGCGGAGCGCCGGCGACATCATGGCCCGCATCCCGGGGACGACCCTGTGGGTGGAGGAAACCGGCGTCGACAAGGTGGAGTCGACGGTGACCCACCCCTTCCGGGCGGGCGACTCGCTCCCTGGCGGGCTCGTGGCTCACGCCACGGCGCGGCCGGACGAAGTCGTGCTCTGGGACCCCGCCTCGCGGTCCCTGATCGTCGGCGACGTGCTCCTGGGCCAGGGCGAGCACGGCATCGAGCTCTGTCCGGACAGCTGGCTGCCGGACGGCGTGAGCGGACGCGATCTCGCGCTCTCGCTGGGGCCGCTCCTCGACCTTCCGCTCGAGCGCATCCTCCCCGGCCACGGCGAGGCCCTGGTCGAGAACGCGCGTACGGCGCTCAAGCAGGTTCTGGAAGCGCAGCGCTGACCTGTCCGCCGGGTCGGCCGCCCCGGGACCTACGAAGCGCTACCCGACACGCTCCAGGAACGCGAGCAATACCAGCTCTTCATCGCTCAGCCCCTCCAGCTCGCCGTCGCCGGATACGGCCCCGCCTCCCACGAGCTCGACGAGCGTGCCGTCCAGGTAGCGCTCGAATACCACCGGGTGGATGTAGCACGCCTTGCAGATGGCGGGCGTGTTTCCGAGCCGCTCGGCAACCGTCGCGGCGCACTCGTTGATCCGCACCCGTCCTTCGCGCTCGTCCGCGCAGGGCTCGCAATCGAGCAGCGCGGCCACGGCGTGCAGGGTGCCCGCCCACGTGCGGAAGTCCTTGGCGGTGAACTCTTCGCCGCTGACTTCTCGCAGGTAGTCGTTCACTTCTCCGGAGTCGACCGCCCGCTTGTCGCCCTCTTCGCCGTAGTACTGGAAGAGCTCGTAGCCCGGCACGTCCCGGCATTGCCGAACGATCCGCGCGAGCCGGCGATCGCGAACGTCCACCGCATGGAGCTTGCCGCCCTTGCCGCGGAACTCGAAGCGTATCGTCGGGCCGACGATCTCCACGTGCCGGTCACGCAGGGTCGTCAGCCCGTACGACTCGTTCGATCGCGCGTACTCGGTGTTGCCGACCCGGATGAGCGACAGCTCGAGAAGCCGCACGACCGTGGCCAGCACCTTTTCGCGGGGCAGCTCGTCCAGACCCAGGTGCTCGTCCACGCGCGCGCGGATGCGCGATAGCGATCGTCCGAATGGGACCAGGCGCGCGTATTTGGCCTCGTCGCGGATCGCACGCCAGTCGGGATGGTAGCGGTATTGCTTCCGCCCCTCGGAATCCCGGCCGGTTGCCAGCAGGTGGGAATCCGGCCACGGGCTGATCCACACATCGGTCCAGGCGGGAGGAATCGCCAGCCGGTTCAGCCGATCGCGTTCCGCGGGGTCCTCGATGCGCCGGCCGCGCGGGTCGTAGTAGCTCCACCCCTTGCCGCGCCGCTTGCGGGCGATCCCCGGACTGTCGTCGAGCACGTAGCGGAGGCCCGCCGCACGTGCCGCCTGCGCCGCATCCAGCCCGGAGGAATTGGTCGACTCGGCCATACCTCGTGCGCGGGAAATCCGAGAAGGCGATCTTCGAGGCCGCCATGGATACCTCCTCCGGCCCCTCGCTGCCACGTCCCCGTCCGCACCCGGATTCGGTCGCGGGTATCGCGTGTCGAGCCTCCTCTGATGGGGGGCGGACGTTCCCGTGAGACGGACGATGCGAGAGCGGTTGGCGGGTTCGCTGCGCCTCACACGCGCGCTGCGGATGGTTTGGGAGGGCTCGCGAGTCCTGACCGTCGTCAGTTTCCTGCTCGTCCTGCTCCAGGCTCTCCTCCCGCTCGCGGTCCTGTATCTGACCAAGCTCGTCATCGACGCGCTCTACGCCGTCGCGCAGGGCGGGGACATCGCGTTCTCGCACATACTCATGCTCCTCGGACTCGCCGCGGGCGCCGGCCTGCTCGGGAGCCTCCTCGGCGTGATCTCGGGCCTCGTGGCGGAAGACCACTCGAACCGCGTGACCGATCGCGTGCTGGGGACGCTGAACCGCAAGTCCGTCGAGATGGACTTGAGGTACTACGAGGACGCCACATTCCACGACTCGCTCCATCGCGCTCAGCGCGACGCGCCCTACCGCCCCACGGCGGTGCTCAACAACATGCTGCGCCTGACCCAGGCGGGTCTCTTGATCGTCGGCATCGTGGGTCTGCTCGTGACCATCCACTGGCTGCTGGCGGTCTTTCTGTTCCTGGCGGTCCTCCCTTCCGTCCTGGTCCGGGTTCGACATGCCGATCGCTACTATAAGTGGCAAAAGCGGACGTCCCAGCTCGACCGCCAGGTCGGTTACCTGAGCTATCTCCTGCTCCAGCCTCCGACGGCCAAGGAAGTGCGACTCTTTGGACTGGGTGAGGTGCTGGCGAACCGGTACCAGGAACTGCTGAGGCGCCTGCGCCGCGAGAGCTTCGACCTGTCGAAGACGCGGGGAGGGGGCGACGCGATCGCGCAGACCGTGGCCGCCTTCGTCGTGTTCGGGGCCTTCGTGTACATCGCCTGGCGGACATACCAGGGCGATCTCAGCATCGGCGATCTGGTGATGTATTTCGGCGCCGTCCAGCGGGGACAGAGCGCCGCCCAAAGCCTGTTCTCGGCGCTGGCCGGACTTTACGAAGACAACCTCTTCCTGACGACGCTGGAAGAGTTCATGGCGGTCGAGCCCGAGATCACCGCGCCTCCCGACCCCGAGCCGGTTCCCGATCCCATCCGTCAGGGGATCGTGTTCGAGGACGTCTCCTTCCACTACCCCGGGAGCTCGCGCCCCCTGCTCGCGGGCATCGACCTCGAGATCCGGCCGGGCGAGGTCATCGCCCTGGTCGGCGCGAACGGCGCGGGAAAGACGACGATCGTCAAGCTCCTGTGCAGGCTCTACGATCCGGACGCGGGACGGATCACCATCGACGGCATCGACCTGCGGCGGTTCGATCCGGTAGAGCTCCGCAGAGAGATCTCGGTCGTCTTCCAGGATTTCGTGCACTTCTTCCTGCCGGCGCGCGACAACATCTGGTTCGGGGACGTCCGTCTGCCGCGCGAGGGCGACGGCGTCGTGGACGCGGCCGGTACCTCGGGCGCTGATCCATTCCTGCGCGAGCTGCGCTACGGCTACGACACCGTGCTCGGTCCCCTGTTCAGCGACGGCGAGGAGCTCAGCATCGGACAATGGCAGAAGGTGGCGACCGCCAGGGCCTTTTTCCGCGATGCGCAGCTCCTCATCGTCGACGAGCCCACGAGCGCGCTGGACGCGCTCGCCGAGGCGGAGCTGTTCGAGAAGCTGCGCGACCTCGTCCAGGGGCGTTCCACGGTACTGATCAGCCACCGTTTCTCGACTGTCCGGATGGCCGATCGGATCTACGTGATCGATGAGGGGAGGATCCTGGAGAGCGGCTCGCACGAAGAGCTCATGCTGCAAGCCGGCAAGTACGCCTCGCTGTTCCGGCTGCAGGCCGCGCCGTACCGCTAGGGCGGCGACGAGTCGGCCCGCTCGAGCAATGGCTCGAGCTAGCGGATCAGGGCCGTCGCTAGCCCGAGGAAGATCCCCATGCTGGCCACGTCGGTGGCCGTCGTCAGGAAGATGCTAGACGCGGTGGCGGGATCGGCGCCGAGCCGCTTCAGGGTCATCGGGATCAGCGCGCCGGAAAGCCCGCTGATCACGCAGCTGGCCGTCATCGCGATGGCCACGATCACTCCCAGGAGCCAGGCATCGGGATTCCCCTGCGATCGCGCGTAGAAGTACATGCCCGCGCCCGCCGTGACCCCCACCAGGGCCCCGTTCAGGAGTCCGAGGAACGCCTCCTTGACAACGAGCACCTTTTCCCGACCGGGCCTGAGCTCACCGAGCGTCATGCCCCGCAGCGCAACCGCGAGCGCCTGGCAGCCGGTGTTGCCCGATTGTCCCGCGAGAACCGGAAGGAATACCGCGAGCACCACGATCTGGTCGATCGTGTCCTGAAAGACGCCCACGACCGCCGCGGCCACGAACGCCGTGACGAGATTCAGCTGGAGCCACGGATGGCGAAACTTCAAGCTGCGCGGCCAGGGCGTGGAGAGACGCTCTTCCTTCTCGACGCCGACCATGCTACCGGCCTGGGCGCTGATCTCGATCGCCTGGGCTTCGAACAGGGTCTGGCCGCGAACGAGTCCCACGAGCCGGCCGTCGGGCTCGCAAACGGGATACACCGGGAAATGGCGGTTCAGCACCGAGCGCATGGCATCGGTGAGCTTCATTTCCGGGGTCAGGAAGAACGGGTCGCGCAGCATGATCTCTTCGAGCCGCTGCGACCGATCGCCGAGGAGCATCTCCCGCATCACCACGACGCCCACCAGTCGGCCGAGGTGATTCGTGACGTAGAGATACGTGATGAAGTGGCGCTTCACGAGCTTGCGGAGCTCGTCCACCGCTTCGCCGATCGTCGAATCCGGGTGCAGGACGCCGAGCGGCGGATCCATCAGGCTGCCGATCGTGTTCTCGGGATACTCCAGGTTCCGGCGCCACTGGTCCCTCAGGTCGGAGTGCGCGGCCTCCAGGACTTGGGTGCGGCGCGCGTCCGGCGTGGCTTTGAGCACACCCCAACGAACGCTGGGGTTGACCTGCTCCAGGGCTTCAGCCACCGACTCGACAGGCTGCGATTCCAGCAGCCTGACGGCTTCGACCGGATCGCGACGGGTGATCCGCTCGGCGAGATGAGCCGGCGCGCTCATCGCCGGCGCTTCGGCTACGGATCTCATGCTCTCGGGCTCCTGTGCCAGGCTCCCAACGAGGTCATCGGCAGACCCTCCTGTGCGTTTGGATAACTCGATGGCGGACGGCGCGGGTCGCCTCATAATGGCCGTCGGCGACTTCCCCGGCTAGCGGGTGGGACTCCTCCTCCGGGCGATGCCGCCCGTATGCGCGCTCACCGGCTGCGGTGGAGCCACCGAGCGGATTCGAACCGCTGACCTGCTCATTACGAGTGAGCTGCTCTACCAGCTGAGCTACGGTGGCTCTCGAGAAGGCCTGCGGAGCCAAGGCGTGGTGCCTGGGGACGGAATCGAACCGCCGACACGGGGATTTTCAGTCCCCTGCTCTACCATCTGAGCTACCCAGGCGAAGAACGCGAAAATTAGACGCCACCGTGGGGATCGTCAATCGCGTATCTTGATGCGCATGTCCGCCGCGCGCGCGCAACCCACCAACGGTAGCGGAGACCTCGATCCCATCCTTCGCGCCTGCGCCGGGGCCCTGCTCGGAGCGCTTCCCCTGCTCTATACGATGGAGATGTGGTGGTACGCCCGGGCGGTGTCCGAGCCGGTGCTCCTGGGGATGATGGCGGTGGCCGGCGGAGTCGTGGTCCTCTCGATTCTGTTCGGCGGATTTCGGCGCGGCCGCGTCACCCATCTCGGCATCGATACGCTGATCGTGTTTGGGATCGGGATCACGATCTCCGCGGTAACGCTCGTGGTAGTCGGGCGGATCCATCCGGGGCAGGTCCCGCTGAGCGCCGCCGCTCGCATGATCGCGCTGGAAGCCATTCCCTGCGCGATCGGCGCGGCCCTCGCGATGACCCAGTTCCGTCCACGCGACGGCGACACCAAGAACGTGGACCGGCGCATCGGCCGGCTCTCCCAGGATCGGCAGAAGGTCCTCGCGACGCTCGTCGGCGCGGTGTTCTTCGCGTTCAACGTCGCGCCCACCGACGAGCCGCGCATGATGGCGATGGAGGCCGAGCCCGTTCATTTCCCGTTGATCGTCGTGTTCTCGCTCCTCGTGTCGTACGTCATCGTGTTCGAGGCCGATTTCGCGGATCGACCGAAGGGGTACACGACCGGCGCCCTCGGAAACCCGTTCGCCGAAACGCTCGTCAGTTACGTCCTCTCGCTTGGAGTCTCCTACGCGTTCCTGGCGGGGTTCGGGCACCTGAGCCCAGAGACGCCTCTCTACACGCAGATCACGACCACCGTGACGCTGGGCTACGTGACGACGATCGGCGGATCCGCGGGCCGGGTCCTGGTGGCGGGATGATCATGGTGGATCCTCGATGACCCCCTCGACGCCAGAGAAGGAAAAGAGAGAGCGGCCCTCCCATCTCAGCCGGAACGTCGCGTTCGCGAGCGCGATCGTCATCGCCCTGCTGGTGGGCTATCTCACGCTGGAGGCCTTCCGGGACGGGTCGCCGGCGGTCATCACGTTCGAGATCGTCGCCGAGGAGGGTTGGACGGAGGGGTCTTCGGCGTACGTGCCGATCGACGTGCGCAACACGGGTGGACGGACGGCCGCCGCAATCGAGGTCGAAACAAGATTCGAAGCGGCCGGCGCGGAGCCCATCGTCACGCGCACGATCATCGACTTCCTCGCCGGAGGGGAGCTCCGACGCTTCTACGCGGTGGGGCCGGTCGGCAATCCACCCTCCGTGCGATTGATCGGGTTCCAGGAGCCCTGAGGAACCATCGGGAGTACCCTGCCGTCGCCTGGTAGTGGACCCACTACCCGTCGCCTCTCAGACTTGCGAAGGCGACTCCTGTCATGGTATGCTCTTTGTTTCCACCCGATTCCAAGCAAAAGCCGATCCGGCGGCGGGGTCACGCCGTTCGGGCCGGACTCCCCCAACGCAGGAGGACTGCGTGTCGAGACTCTACACGACCTTGTTGGCTTTGACGGCCTTTGCGGCACTCGCATTGCCGGCGGCCGCCCAGGCTCAGGAGGCAGAGGCGGATCCCCCTGTGTTGCGCCTCTCCTTCTTCATGTGCGACCTGAGCGGCGGTAACGGAGACGCGATCAACGAGGAGATCGAAACCCGGCAGATGCCGATCTGGAATGCCCTGGTCGACGAGGGCATGGTCACCGAGTACGGGTTCTTCTTCCACTGGTGGGCCGACGAGTGGAACGTCGGCATCTACACTATCGCTCCCACGCTGCAGGCCATCATCGACGCCTCGGACGAGGCCGGCAACCGCCTGGAAGCCCAGTACGGAGAGAATGCGCCGTCTGCGATGGGCGAGGCGTGTCCGCATCACCGGGACGGGTTCTACACGATGGGTCCGAACACGAGTATGGATCAGGAGACGGCGGCCGGCGGCCGCTGAGTCGGGAGTCCGCTACCGCTCTGCGGCTGCGGGCGAAAGGTCGCGTGCGGGGCGGTGTTTCTCCTGCCGCCCCCTAGCGATCGAAGTACGGCGCCAGCACCTCGTTGAAGACTCCCACCGGCTGCGCGCCCACGACTTCGTTCCCGTTGACGAGGAAGTACGGGGTTCCACCGACCCCGATGCGGGCCCCTTCGGCCTGGTCGGCGGCCACCTCGCTCGCTGTCTCCCGGTTGGCGAGGCACTGCGAGTAGCTGGCCTCGTCCAGCTCGATCTCGGAGGCCGCGTCCGCGACGATCCCGTCCGGCAGCCGCTCCTGGTTGGCGAACACGTAGTCGGCGTACTCCCAGAACTTCCCCTGCCGCAGGGCGCATTCCCCACCGATGGCCGCCTCCTCCGCCTGTGGATGTCCCCCCGGGAAGAACCGATTGACGAACACCCACCGCACCTGATCGCCGTACAGGCTCCTCAACGCCGGAAAGATCTGCTCGTGGAACGTCTTGCAGTGCGGGCACTGGAAGTCGCTGAACTCGACGATCGTCACCACGGCGTCCGCGCTCCCTCTCCGGGGATCGTTGGAGATGTTCACCCCGCTCGGCGCGTCGGGCCCGGCGGAGGCGAGGCTGTCCGGAGGGACGTTCTCCAGCGTGGCGGCCGCTTCCACCGTCGGGCCTTCGGCGGCCAGCGGCTGGGGACCGCCGGCATCCGCCGCGGAGTCCGCCTCAGCGTTTTCGCCGGACGGGCGCGCCACTAGCCAGGCGACGAGCGCCACGGCGACGAGGACGCCCAGGATGACTACCCAACGACTCCAGGGCGAGGGAGGCGGCGCGGTGGGACGTTTGCCTTGGGCCATCGGATTGCGGTCCTTTCGTGGATGGTCAGCAGCTCGCGGCCAGGACGCCGAGCTCGGACGCGAAGGCGTCGAGCCGATCGAAGACTTGCGCCGGCTCAGTCATGTGCATCAGATCCGCCCGCACGGCGCTCGCCAGAGGCAACTCCCTGAGGTAGCCCTTGTAGTGCTTGCGGAACTCGATCACTCCGCGCGGCAGACCCTTGAGCTCGATCGAAAGGCGCAGGTGCTCGACGCACGCCGCCAGCTTCTCTTCGGGCTCGACCTCGGGGACCCTGCCCGTGTCGCGATACTCCTTCGCCTGCCGGAAGATCCAGGGGTTGGCCAGGGCGCCACGGCCGATCATCACGCCATCTACGGCGTACTCCTCGAACATCCGGATCGCGCTCACCGGATCCTTGATGTCTCCATTGCCGAAGACGGGGATCGACACGGCCTCCTTCGCGCGGCGGATCCAACTCCAGTCGGCTTCGCCCTTCCGCTGCTGTGCGCGGGTCCGCCCGTGCACCGTCAGCGCCTTCGCGCCGAGCCGCTCGAAGAGCCGCGCGTTCTCGACGATCCGGATCGAGTCGTGGTCCCAGCCGAGCCGGGTCTTGACCGTCACCGGCAGCTCCACGGCCGCGACGATGCCAGCCACGATGGCGGCCATCTTCTCCGGGTCGCGCAGGAGTCCGGCTCCCGCCCCGCTGCACGAGGCGACGCTCTTGGTCGGACACCCGATGTTGATGTCGATCAGATCCGGCCCTGCTTGCTCGGCGATCCGCGCGGCCTCGACCATCACGTCGACCTGCGAGCCGTAGATCTGGATCCCGACCGGCCGCTCCCCCTCCGCCAGGCGCAGTTTCTCCAGACAGACGCGGACGTCCCGGATGAGTCCCTCCGAAGAGATGAACTCGGTGTAGACGACATCGGCTCCCAGCCTCCGGCACATGAGCCGGAACGACTGGTCCGAGACGTCCTCCATCGGCGCCAGAAGAAGGGGCCGGTGGAGTGTGAGGTCTCCGATCGTGAACATGAACGCAGGAATCTGTCGCTCGCCGGATCGCCGCGTCAAACGCCCGCGTGCGTGCGCGAACGGCCCGCATCCGCGCGCGCGGGCCAGCGGTCGGCGCCGGCGCGGAAGGCGGCGATCTCCATCGACTGCCGTCCCGGACTCCAGCCGAGCTGTGCCGCGGCGGCGTCGACTATGCGGCTCAGGGTGTCGGGAGCGATCGGGACACCCCCCGGAATGGCGAGTAGGCGGCGGTCGACCAGATCGTCGAGTGTCTCCACCATCTCGCGGGCCGCGCGCTGGACCTCCGCGCGGGTACACGAGAAGTCCCCACCTAGCGGCTCGGCGCTGGCCGGGTCGTCGCGCCACCGGGCGAACACTTCGTCGGCGTCAGATCCGAACAGGGTCCGCGCGCGCGCGACCGCTTCTGGATCGGTGCCCGGCGCGGGCCCCTCGCCGCCGAGCCCGGCGGGGACGAGCGGCCGGCTGGCGGTTACGCAGGGACCGCAATCGAAGCCGGCGTCCTCGACGAGCCGGTCGACGGCCTCCTCGGCCATGGCGCGGTAGGTCGTCAGCTTGCCACCCGCCACCGTGACCAGGCGTGGCGCGGTCCTCTCGATGACGTCGTCGCGGGAGATGGCGCCCGGATCCTTTCGCCGCCTCGCGCGGACGAGCGGCCTCCACCCGGCCCATGCTCCCACGACGTCGTCCGCGTCGATCGGGCGCGCGAGCGCGTCCGCGGTCGCCTCGACCAGGTAGCGCACGTCCCGGTCGGGGGCCGACAGATCGCTCACGTCTCCTCCCACGTCGGTGTCCGTGGTGCCGACGTACGTCCAGGCGCCCTCCGGGACTGCGAAATAGAGGCGCCCGTCCCTTGCGAAGAGGGCGGTCGGATCACGCAGCGGCAACCGGCTGTGGCGCACGACGCAATGGACCCCGCGGGTCGGCGAGAGGAGCGGCGCGCGCATCGGCGCGACGCGGCGCCGAAGGCGATCGGTCCACGGGCCGACGGCCGCCACGCAGGACCGCGCACGGAGCGTGAACGCCTCTCCCGAGCGGCGGTCATGGACCTCCGCGGCCCAACCGTCGCGCCCGCGCTCCAGATCCTCGACCGAGCAGTAGCTGGCCGCGACGGCCCCCGCGCGGCGCGCGTCCGCGACGGTCTCGACCACGAGGCGCGCGTCGAGCACACGCGCGTCCCAGTACAGGCCCGCGCCCCGCAGGCCCCGCGGCGACAGCTCGGGCTCGCGCTCGAGCGCCGCTCCGGGGTCCAGGACGCGATGCCGCCCGAGGCGGCGCGTCCCGGCCAGCGCGTCGTAGAGCCAGAGTCCGGCCCTGAGCTCCCACGACGGCCTCGAGCGGCCGGCATACACGGGGAGGAGAAACGGCGTCGCGCGAGTCAGGTGCGGAGCGATCGCGAGCAGCACCGCGCGCTCGGCAAGCGCCGTTCGAACGAGTCCGAAATCGAGCTGTTCCAGATACCGCAGACCGCCGTGCGCGAGCTTAGTGGTGCGCGAGGAAGTGCCGGCGGCCCAGTCGCCTGCTTCCACCACGGCTACGGTCAGTCCTCGCAGCGCCGCGTCCCGCGCGACTCCAGCGCCGGTGATCCCGCCACCCACGACCAGCACGTCGAACGTCTGGTCGCGGAGCCGCTCGACGGCGGCGGGGCGGTCCCAGGACTTCGTGCGCGCTACGGCCATCACCTCAGTCTCCGTCCGTGCATCGCGGCGGGCAACCGGCTATCTTCGCCCGCGGTTTGATCTTCGGTCGCGCGGCTCGTGCCGCGCGTTTCGTTTTTTCGTACGGGGACCAAGATGCTCGAAGAGTTGCGATCCCGGCTTCAGTCCCAGATAGAGGAGTTCGATCGCGAGCTGCGAGTCGAGCTGCCCAAGCGGATCGCGACCGCGGTGGCGATGGGCGATTTGCGTGAGAATGCGGAGTACACGTCCGCATTGGAGCGCCAGGAGTTCGTCCGCGCCCGTCTGTCCCAGCTGACCCGCCGTCAGAGTGAGCTGTCCGGCATCAACCTGCGGGATGTCCCCCGCGACGTGGTGGGGTTCGGCTCCCGGGTCGCTCTGGCCGACGATGACGGTGGGAAGATGACGCTGCGGATCGTGTTCCCAGAGTTCGTCGAGCTCGACGACGAGATGATCTCCATAGCCTCACCGCTCGGGCGCGCTCTGCTCGGCGCGCGTCCGGGACAGAAGGTGAATCTTCAAGCGCCGGGCGGAGAGCGCTCCTACATGGTTCTCGAGATCGTCACCCTGCACGGCGAGACGCTGACCCACGAGAAGGGATCCTGATGGCCGACGTGACGTGCATCCGCTGCGGGCAGACCCGCGCCGGGCTGGACCGCGCTCCGTATCCGGACGCGATGGGGCGCGAGATCGCCGAGAAGATCTGCGGAAGCTGCTGGGAGGAGTGCAAGCGGATGCAGGTCATGGTGATCAACGAGTACCGGCTCGACCTCTCGGACACCCGCGCGCAGGAAATCCTCGAGAAGTCGATCAGGGACTTCCTGGGGATCGAGTCGGAGTGAGCTCCGACACGACGGCTTCCGCCTCGTCCCCGATCCGCCGGGCGATGGCCTCGATCGCGCCCCCCGCTCCCAGGCGATAGGCGGCGACCAGCCGCTCCCGGCTCCAACCGAGCGCCGTTCCCGTGCCGGCGACGATCGGTTCCTCTTCTGTCCATCGCTCGGCCAGCTCCGGCGCTCCCACGACCGAGACGGCGAGATCGAATAGCCGCGTGTCGTACCTGGACACACGCCGGTAGACCTTTCGCTCTCCCGTCATGTTCTCCCCCGCATGGCGGCCCTGGTGCTGGGCATGGAGCCAGTGCTCGACGTGGTGCCGGGAACAGAACACGGGGTCTTCGAAGGCCGCCACGTCGCCGGCGGCCCACAACGCCGGCGCTTCGGTCTCGAGCCACGGATTCACACGCACCCCGCGACCGGGCTCCAGCAGCCCCGTGCCGGCGAGGAACTCGACGTTGTAGCGCACCCCAACCCCCGCCGCGACGAGAGGCGCCCGAACGAGCAGGCCGTCGCCGCATTCGACCGCGAGCTCTCCTCCTTCGGCGTGGATCGCGACGACGATCCTCCCCAGCCGCAGATCGATGCCCCGTGCCGAGAGCGCCTCCCCTACGGCCCGCCCAACGGTCTCGGGCGCGACGTGCCCCCACAGCCAGGCCTCGCGCGCGATCAGGGTCACGCGTAGTCCGCGCATGGACAGCGCGCACGCGATCTCGGCGCCGATCAGGCCACCTCCGATGACCACGGCGCGATCGGCCCGGCGCGCCGATTCGCGCAGCGCGGCCGCGTCCTCGATCGTGCGCAGCGTGTGGACCCCCGGAAGCTCGAATCCCGGAACCGGGAGCGTAAGCGGACGCGAGCCGGTCGCTACCAGACACTTCCCGTACCCCATCCTCTCCCCACTCGCCAGCTCGACCGACCGCGCTTCGGGATCGAGCCGCTCGATCCGCTCTCGGGTCCGAAGCTCGATCGCCAGCGCGTGGAAGGAGTCGGGCGGAAGGACGACCGCCCTCTCGGGCGGGAGATCGTCGGACGTCAGGAATTCCTTGGACAGGAGGATCCGGTTGGTGAAGGGTACCGGCTCCTCGGTGAGGAGGATCACGCGGGCCTGCCGATCGCGTCTACGGATCGTCTGGGCGGCGCGGCATCCCGCCGGGCCCGCGCCCAGGATCAGGTAATCGGCATCGTTCACCCCCGCTCCCGCGCGGGGCTCAGCGCGCGCGCAGCGCGGCCACGATCTCCCCTCGCTCCGGGAATCGGCCGGTCCTCTTCTTCGAGTGGATCAGCTGGCCATCCGCGACGACCTCGAATACGCCGCCGCCGCTCGGGATCATCTCGACCTCGACGTCGTCCAGCTTCGCTTCCAGCTCGGCGGCCAGACCGGCCGCCTTCGGCTCGTAGTTTCAAACCGTGCAGTATTCGATCGTGACTTTCATTCTTCATCTCCAATCACACGGGCAGAGCCCGAAGAACCTGTCCTCGCGCGCCCGGCGGTATGCCTCCTCGAGATCCGCACCGCGCCGTCGAAAACGCAGGATGTCGCGCACCTTGTGGAGGTCGCTCTCGCTCCACCACCGGGGATCGCTGCCACCCGAGAGCCGGTCCGGGTTGACATAGCCCGCCGACTCGATCGCGTCGAGCGTCTCGACGTCGAGATCAGTGACGCGGCGGATCAGCTCGTCGGTTCGCACCTCGTTCGACGCTACCCCCGGCCTGGGAGCCCGTCAACCGGCTCGTCCGCGGTGCCCCGGATTGGATGATTTTCCCGTCCTCGTCGACTAGTTTCCTTCGCGATGGAACCCCACCTCTCCGGACTCGATATCGCGATCCGGCTGTTCGCCGTTCTCTTCCTCGTGGCCGCCAACGGTTTCTTCGTGGCCAGCGAGTTCTCGCTCGTCTCCGTCCGCCGGACGCGGATCGAGGAGCTCGTTCGCGCCGGCAAGCCGATGGCGCGAGGGGTGCAGTCAGCCATCAAGGACCTCGACGCCTATCTGGCCGCCACCCAGCTCGGGATCACCATGGCATCGATCGGCCTGGGGTGGGTGGGAGAGCCCGCCCTTGCGGCGCTCCTGGATCCGCTCTTCGCCTGGATGCCCCCTGCGTGGCAGTTCATCAGTGCCCACGCCATGGCGGTGATCCTCGCCTTCGCCATCATGACGTCCCTCCACATCGTGCTGGGAGAGCTTGCCCCCAAATCGCTCGCCATCCAGCGCCCGGAAAAGACCGCGCTGGCGGTCGCCCTGCCGACGAAGTGGTTTCTCACGGTCTTCAAACCGTTCATCATGTTTCTCAACAGCCTCGGCTGGCTGATCCTGCGGATGTTCGGAATCCAGCCCGTCGGCGCGGGTCACCACATCGCGCACACGGAAGAAGAGCTGAAGATGATCGTCTCGGCGAGCACGGAAGCGGGGGTTCTGGCTCCCGAGGAAGAGGAGATGATCCACAACGTCTTCGAGTTCGCCGACCTGACGGCCAACCAGGTCATGATCCCGCGCACCGAGATCGTCGGCCTCCGGCTGTCGGCGACGCGCGAGGAGATCGAGGCGACGCTTCGCCAGCACGGCTTCACGCGGTACCCGGTCTATGACGGCTCGCTCGACTCGATCGTCGGGATCGTCAACGTGAAGGAGCTTCTGGCCATGCTCGACGGGCGGCAGACCCTCGACCTTCGACGCGCCATGCAGAACCCGGTCGTCCTGCCGGAGTCGGTCCGCGTGTTCCAGCTGCTCGCCGCAATGCAGGCCCAGAAGCGTCATGTGGTCGTGCTGATCGACGAATTCGGCGGTACGGCCGGGATCGTCACTCTGCGCGATGTGCTGGAGCGGATCGTGGGTGACGTGCGGAGCGAGAAGGATCCCGGCTGGCCAGACATCGAGCGGATCTCCGATCGCGAGGCGCTGATCGACGGGTTGCTGCTCATCCAGGACGTGAACGAGGAGTTCGGGCTGGAGTTGGACGAGGAGGAGTACCACACGATCGGCGGCTATGTCTTCGGCGCTCTCGGCCGGCGGCCCGAGGTCGCAGACGTGATCGAGGCACAGGGATGCCGGCTGGTCGTCGAGGCGCTCGACGGCATGCGCGTCAGCCGGCTCCGCATCGCGCTCGAGCAACCGGCACCTACCCCCGACACCTCGAACTAGCCAGGCGAACCTCGCCCGAGATGGCACTCGTCGTGTTCCTCCGCGGTGTCAACGTCGGCGGGCGCAGGAGGCTTCGCCCCAGCGTTCTGGCGACGGAGCTCGCCGATCACGACGTGGTGAACGTGGGCGCTGCCGGCACGTTCGTCGTCCGGAAGCCCGGACCGCGAGCTGCGTTCCGCGCCGAATTACTCCGGAGGCTGCCGTTCGAGGCGGAGGTCGTGTTCTGCGAGGGCCGCGATATCGTCCGCCTGGAGAGGGAGAATCCGTTCGGAGCGAAGCCCACCTCCCCCGATCGCGTGCGGTTCCTGAGCGTCCTGTCGAAGCCCGTTCGCGCGCGGCCTCGCGTTCCGATCAGCATCCCGTCGGACGGGAAGTGGTTCGTGCGGGTGATTGCAAGGCGGGGCCGGTACGTCTTCGGAGAGTACCGCCGTCACATGAAGACGATCGGCTACCTCAGCCGGATCGACGAGCTGTTCGGAGCGCCGGCCACCACGCGCAACTGGAACACCGTGCGTTCGATCGTGCGAGTCCTGAAGACACCGATGTGATCCGCGGCTCTACCGCCTTCAGGAACCCGTGTAGCGGAAGACGAACAGGCCGCGGTTCATGTCGCTGGCGACGATCCGGCCGTCCGGCGTCCAATCCACTCCCCACACGCCTTCGTACAGGAACCCTTCCTTCTCGTGGGACGGCGACAGCGATCCCGGCCACGACGCCTCGACGTCGGCCGCGGCGCCGGGATGCGTGTCGTAGAAGCCGACCAGCCTCGGGCGCAGCGGATCGGAGACGTCGACGACCTCGACCCCATGCTTGTAATGGGAGAGATAGGCGAAGCGCCCGTCGCGCACGTGGAAGTGATGCGGGATCGTCCCCAGGCGCGGCTGGTATGTGGCTACGAGAACCGGCCGCGCGACGTCCGACACGTCGAAGATCCGGATCGGCGCGTTCACGATCTCGTCGGTGACGTAGAGGATCCTGCCGTCGCCCGTCAGCCAGGACGAATGGGTGAGGACCGCGTCGGG
>JAICQP010000075.1 GCA_025937815.1 Gemmatimonadota bacterium | reverse complement strand
GCCAACCCCGCGCCGATCGCGCGATTCCGCCGCGCCGGCCTGTACCTCTCCCTGATCGGACAGAACGTGACCGTGGACGGTGAGGACGCCACCGGGGACTTCACCGACGTGATGTTTCCGATGGCGCAGATCGTCATCCCCGGCTGGGAAGGAAGCGTCTTCGCGGTGGGGTACTATCAGTTCGTCGATTTCGACACCGATCTCGAGGCGACCGTGGAGTTCGAGGGGGACAGCCTGCCCGTCGAGCTGGAGTCGACCGGGGGCGTGTCCGTTCTGTCGCCCGCCGCCGCCTACTCCTTCGGAGCGGCCACCCAGGTGGGGGTATCGGCCGACTTCTATCTCGGATCGCGCGAGATCGTGCGCGTGGTGGACCTCGCGGACCTGAGTCCGGGGGCTCTGGCGGCGAGCGACAGCCTGACCCGGGACTTCGGCGGGGTCGGTTTCACGATCGGCATCGAGCGCGCGATAGGACCGCGGGTCCGCCTGAGCGCCGCGTATCGACATCGCCCGACGATCGAAAGCGAGGTCACGCGTGCTCCCGACGACGCTCTGGAAGGGGTGCGGTCGGAGTTCGACCTCCCCAGCGAGATCATTCTCGGCGCCGCCTGGCAGCCTTCGCAGGGGCTTGTCGCCACCGCGGGCTACCGACGGTCGTCCTGGTCGTCATTCGATCCCGAAGGGGTCGAGAACGTGGGCTTCGGAGACGCGGTCGAAGTCGGTGGGGGAATCGAGTACTCCTCGGCCGTAGAGCGGGCCATGGTGCTCGGCCCGCAGGCGCCCCTGCGACTCGGCTACCGGTGGCGCAGGTTGCCGCTCGAGATCGACGGCGAACCGGTCAGCGAGTGGGTCGCGTCGCTCGGATACGGCCGGACTCTCGGCGCAACCGGGCGGAGCGGCGTCGACGTGGTGGTGGAATACGGGCAGCGCGGATCGCTCGACGACCACGGCCTGGAAGAGTCGTTCGTGCGCCTGGGTGTGGGGTTCAGGACCTTCGAGCAATGGCGCCGCGATCGTCCGGACAGCTGATTGACATGACCGGAGGCGGCGTCTAGTTTCGCCGCTTCGCACCGCACTTCAAGACCATCGCTTCCTTTCGCGCCTCGTCCCGGCGCGCTCGTCGAGGACCTTATGCGACGCAATATCCAGATCCGCTGGCTCATCGTGGGCCTCTCCATACTCGCGTCGGCCTGGTTCCTGTGGCCGAGCTTCCGTTACTACACGATGTCGCCCGATCAGCGTGATGCGTTGCAGGATCGCGATCCGGGCGCGTGGGACCGCCTCACGGAGGGCGCCATCCAGCTGGGGCTGGACCTCCAGGGCGGCATGCACCTGGTCCTCGAGCTGGACGAGACGGAGAGCTCATTCACCGGCGACGAGCAACGCGACGCGATCGATCGCGCCCTCGAGATCATCCGCAACCGCGTCGATCAGTTCGGCGTCTCGGAACCTCTGATCCAGAAGGTCGGCGACGAGCGGATCATCGTCGAGCTACCGGGGATCCAGGACGAGGAGCGCGCCAAGTCGCTCGTTCAGCAGGCCGCGTATCTCGAGTTTCAGCTCGTGGTCGATGGCCAGGACGCGATCGACCAGATCCGTTCCGTCGACGCGGCGCTGGCGGGTCGCGACGTTCGCGCCCCCTCGCCCGCTGAGCCCGCGGCCGTAGAGGACACGGCCGCCTCCGATGCCGCGGCGGCGGCGGACACGGTGGCCGGCCAGTCCCTGGAGGAGCTTACCGGGGTGGCGGACGCTGCGGACGCGGACACTTCCGCTGTGGCCGGGCCGGCCGGCGGCGGCGACCGGCCGCTTTCCTCGCTCCTGCAGACGATTCCCCGGGGCAACGACCAGAATGACTTCCTCGTGCCGGAGAACCGGATCGAGGACGTGGAGGCCATGCTCGCCGATTCGGCCGCGGGGCGGAGCCTCGAGCCGGGATACGAATGGCTGTGGAGCGGCGAGGCGGAGACATTCTCCGATGGGCGGGCCTACCGAAGCCTCTACATCGTGCATGCACAGCCTCTGATGACCGGCGAAGCCGTGGCCACTGCAAGCGCTGGCTTCGACACGCAGTTCACGAACCAGCCCATCGTCTCGCTGGACCTTACCAGCGACGGAGCCGGACTCTTCGCGGACATCACCCGCGCGCACGTGAACGAACGGCTGGCCATCGTGCTGGATGGGGTAGTGCGCATGGCGCCGAACATCAACCAGCCGATCGCGAACGGTCAGGCGCGGATCGAGGGGTTCGAGTCCGTCGAGGAGGCGCGCGACATCGCGATCGTGCTTCGTGCCGGCGCGCTTCCGGCTCCGCTACGCATTATCGAGGAGCGCACGGTCGGCCCGTCTCTTGGAGCGGACTCCATCCAGTCGGCGAAGATCGCGGGCCTGTTGGGGATCATCGGGGTGGTTGCGTTCATGGTCTTCTATTACCGCGGATCGGGGGTAGTGGCCGACATCGCCCTGGTCCTCAACCTCGTCCTCATCCTGGCGGCGCTGTCGGCCTTCGGCGCCGCGTTGACGCTGCCTGGTATCGCGGGTCTCATCCTCACCATCGGCATGGCGGTCGATGCCAACGTTCTCGTATTCGAGCGCGTGCGCGAAGAGCTGGCGCTCGGCAAGACCGTTCGCGCCGCTCTCGATACGGGCTTCGATCGCGCCCTGGTGACGATTCTCGACTCGCAGATCACGACGCTGATCGCAGCGGCCGTTCTTTTCCAGTTCGGGACGGGACCCATCCAGGGTTTCGCGGTTGTCCTCTCCATCGGGATCGTATCCTCGATCTTCACCGCGGTGTTCGTGACGCGCACGATCTTCCTGACCTGGTTGAGCAGGTTCCCAGCCAAGAGGTTGAGCATATGATCTGGCTGTTCAAGGACGCGAACTATCCGTTTCTCAGATACAAGAGATGGGGGTACGCGATCTCGATCGGCCTGACGCTTCTGGCGCTGGCCGTGGTCACGATCCGCGGGGGTTTGAGGTACTCGATCGACTTCACCGGAGGCACTCTGGTGCAGCTCGAGTTCGCGGAGCCGGTGGAGAGTCAGGCCTTACGGGACGCCCTGTCCGAGATGGAGGGATTGACATCGAGCGAGGTGCAGCGCTTCGGCGACGTGAACGACATCGTGATCCGCGTCCAGGTGCCGCCCGGGGACGAGAACGTCTTCCGTGACCGGATCGAGTCCCGGCTTCGTGAGGCTCCACAGCTGGAAGGCAAGGAGTTCCGGGTGGTTCGCACGGAGGCCGTGGGGCCGAAGATCGGCAGCGAACTGAAGTCTCAGGCGATCCGCGCGATCCTCTACGCGATGGTCCTCATCATGATCTACGTGGCATTCCGCTTCGACCTGAAGTTCGGGGTCGCGGCCATCATCGCGACGATCCACGACATCGTCATGTCGGTGGGAATATTCGCGCTGGCGGACAAGGAGATCTCGCTGGCGGTCGTCGCGGCGTTCTTGACGATCGTCGGCTACAGCTTGAACGACACCATCGTCGTGTTCGACCGCATCCGCGAGAACCTCCGCTCGATGCGCCGGGAATCGTATGCGGAAATCGTCAACACCTCCGTGAACCAGACCCTCTCGCGCACGATCATCACCGGCGGCGCGACGCTAATCGTGCTGCTGTTCCTGTACTTCATGGGTGGCTCGGTTATCCACGACTTCGTATTCGCGCTCCTCATCGGAATCCTGATCGGGACATATTCCTCGATCTTCATCGCCGCTCCGCTGGTGCTCGAATGGCATCTGCGGTTCGAAGAGGGACGCACTCCGGCAGCCGGCGCCCGCAAGTCGAAGGTCGGCGCGCGCCGGTGACCTGAGGGTCATCGGCGAAACTCCCGTCGCCGCGCATGCCCGCAAGCCTCTATTTCGACTCTCACTGCCACCTGCAGGACGCGCGATTCGATCCTGACCGGAACGAAACCATCGCGCGGGCCTGGGAGGCGGGGGTGCGGGAGATCGTCGTGATCGGGTCCGACCCCCAAAGCGCCGCGGAGGCACGAGCTCTGGCCGAGGACACGGCGGAGCGGGATGCGTGGCCGCGTCTATGGTTTACCTCCGGCCTCCATCCGCACGAAGCCTCGCGCTGGGGGCCGGACACGCGCCGGGCCGTGGAGGCGGAGCTCGATCGCGGAGCGGTCGCGGTTGGGGAGATCGGCCTCGATCATCACTACGACAACAGCCCTCGCGCCGTCCAGCGCATCGCCTTCGCGGACCAGCTCGCCATCGCCCGGCAGCGTGACCTTCCGGCGGTCGTACACTCCAGGGACGCCGAGGAGGATACGCTGCGGATCCTGGACGACTCGGGGATGTCCCCGGAGAGGGTCGTGCTGCACTGCTTCACGGGCTCGGCCGAGATGCTGAAAGGCGCGGTGGAGCGTGGTTGCTACGTCTCCTTCTCGGGCATCGCCACCTTCCGCTCCTTCGATGCCGAGGCACTGGCCCCCGCCGTCCCCGCCGAGCGGCTACTGGTCGAGACCGATGCGCCCTACCTCGCGCCGGTCCCACATCGCGGACGCCGCAACGAGCCGGCCTTTCTTCCGGTTACCGTGGCTGCCCTGGCCGAACGCCGTGGCGTGCCCGCCGCCGACCTCGCGGCTCAGACACGCGCGAACGCCCGGGCCTTCTACCGTCTCGCCTGACGTGGAGCCGAAGCGGCGCCTCTTCGTACGGGCGTTCGAAGCTCCGGATCTCCTCGAGCTGTTCCTCGTGGCCTCGGTGTCCACGGTGCTGATCGTGCGCCTGGCGCTCCACCTGACGGGCTACCCCTCGGTGGGAGGGGAGCTCCTCCACTTCGCTCACGTACTATGGGGTGGCCTCCTCATGCTGGGCGCCCTGATCACGGCACTCTCGTTCCTCGACCGGCCCGCGATGCAGATCGCGGCGGTGGCCGGTGGCATCGGGTTCGGTCTCTTCGTGGACGAGATCGGCAAGTTCGTCACGCGATCGAACGACTACTTCTTCCAGCCCGCGGTGGCGCTCATCTACGTGGTGTTCGTCGTCGTGTTCCTGATCGTGCACACGATCCACAGGCCGCGGAAGAGCACGTCCGAAGAGTACCTCCTGAACGCCCTCAAGGAGCTTCAGGAGCTGGCGCGCGGCGATCTCGACATGCGCGAGATGGAGCGCGCGCAGGAGTATCTGTCACGGAGCGATCCGGCGCATCCGCTGGTGGCGCCGCTCAGGAGCACCCTGGAGCGGATCGAGCCGCTGCCGTGGCTGGGACTCCCGGCGTGGCGGCGCGCCCGGAGCCGCGTCAGCGGGATCTACCGGCGATTGGCCTCGGCACGGGGCTTCGACGCAGCGGTCATCGCCTTCTTCGTAGGCCAGCTCCTGATCAAGCTCGCCTACGGGGCGATGCTGATCTTCGTAGTGGGACTCGGGTGGCGGCAGGTGCTCGACATCCGATTCGTGGGCCGGGTGGCGGAGCGGATGGTCGAGCTATCGCCCCTGGAGGTGGCCCAGCTCGCCGCTTCGGGCCTGGCGGGCTGGTTCGTGCTGATGGGTGTCGTCAGGATCGGCGTGTCGCGCGTCGCCGCGTACCGGATGTTCGAGCGCGCGATCGTCACCTCGATCCTGCTCGTCCAGGTGTTCAGCTTCTACAGCGAGCAGTTCGCGGCGCTGGTGGAGCTCATCTTCAATCTGACGATCCTGGCCTTCGTGCGCGCCGCGATCGCCGCCGAGGAGGCGCGCGAGGCGGAGGCGAAGCCGTCCATGGCCAGGTCCGATGCTGTTTCGCGGCTGCCCCGGCCCCCGGATTCCCGCTAGCTTCGATCCGCCATGAAGCATCCCTATCTCGAACTGCTCGCCGAGCGCGTGCTCGTATTCGACGGGGCGATGGGTACCAGCATCCAGAGGCTGGGCCTCTCGGCGGCCGATTTCGGCGGCCCGGCGCTGGAGGGATGCAACGATCACCTCTCGCTGACTCGCCCGGACGTTGTCGCAGGCATCCACGCCTCTTTCCTTGAAGTGGGATGTGACGTCATAGAGACCAACTCGTTCAGGGCCAATAGGTTCGCTATCGAGGAATATGGTCTCTCGGAGAAGGTGATGGAGCTAAACCGCGCCGCCGCCGGGGTTGCGCGGGCCGAGGCCGATCGATTCTCCACGCCCGACAGACCCCGGTTCGTGGCCGGGTCGATCGGGCCGTCGGGGTATCTGCCGAGCGCCTCGGATCCCGTGCTGGGCTCGAAGACCTGGGCAGACCTCGAGGCCGCCTTCGCCGAGCAGGCGCGCGGCCTGATCGAGGGAGGCGTAGACCTGCTTCTCATCGAGACGAGCCAGGACCTGCTGGAGGTCAAGGCGGCGATCGCGGGGATCCGCCGCGCGCAGGCGGAGGCCGGCGTCCGACTCCCCATCCAGGCGCAAGTGACGCTCGACACCGCGGGACGGATGCTGCTCGGCACCGACATCATGGCGGCCTGCGTCACGATCGAGGCGCTCCGCGTCGACGTGGTGGGTCTCAATTGCTCGACCGGCCCCGAACACATGCGGCAGCCCGTCCGCTGGCTATGCGAGAACTCGATCCTCCCCGTCAGCGTCATCCCCAACGCGGGGATGCCGCGGAACGTGGGGGGAGTGGCGCACTACGAGCTATCGCCCGAGGAACTGGCGAGCGCGCACGAGGAATTCGTCACCCGTGTGGGTGTGTCGGTCGTGGGCGGCTGCTGCGGCACGACCCCGGAGCATCTGGCGATGGTCGTGCAGCGTGTGGGCGGCGCCAGGCCGCTGAAGCGCGCCGTCGCCCGCGTGCCGCGGGTGGCGAGCGCGATGACGGCCATGGATCTCGCGCAGGACCCGCCGCCCACGCTGATCGGCGAGCGGGTCAACAGCCAGGGCTCGCGCAAGGTCAAGCGCCTGCTCCTCGCCGACGACTACGAGGCGATCCTCCAGGTCGCCCGCGAGCAGATCGAAGGGGGTGCCCACCTGCTGGACGTGTGCGTCGCGTTGACCGAGCGATCCGACGAGGCCGAGCAGATGAGCGCCTTGGTCGAGCTCCTTTCCCAGGGAGTGGCGGCGCCGCTCGCGATCGACACGACCGAGGCCTCCGTTGTCAGGGCCGCGCTCGAGCGCTGTCCCGGGCGGGCGGTCATCAACTCGATCAATCTCGAAAACGGCCGCCGCCGGATCGACGACGTGGTTCCCCTCGCGGCGCTCCACGGGGCCGTCCTGATCGCCCTTACGATCGACGAGGAGGGAATGGCCAAGACGGCGGAGCGCAAGCTCGAGGTCGCGCGCCGCATCCACGGGATCTGTGTCGACGAGTATGGCCTCGACCCGTCCGACCTGGTCTTCGATGCGCTGACGTTCACGCTGGCGACAGGCGACGCGGAGTTCCGCCGTTCGGCAATCGATACGATCGAGGGGCTGGGGCGCATCAAGTCCGAGCTGCCCGGAGTCCTGACGAGCCTGGGGGTCTCCAACGTCTCTTTCGGACTTCGGCCCCACGCGCGGTCGGTCCTCAACTCCGTGTTCCTCCATCACTGCGTCGAGGCGGGGCTGGACATGGCGATCGTCAATTCAGCGCATATAACTCCGTACGCGGAGATAGACGCCGAGCAGCGCGAGCTGGCCGATGACCTGATCTTCGATCGGCGTGAGGACGCGCTCGCGCGGTTCATCGAATTCTTCGAGGAGCACGCGGTGGAGTCCGAGGAGCGAGCCGACCCGACCGCGGGAATGTCGCCGAGCGAGGCGATCCACTGGCAGATCCTGCACCGGCGGAGGGAGGGGATCGAGGACCTGGTAGCGAGCGCCATCGAGGCCGACGGGGGAGACCACGAAGCGGCGGTCCGCACGTTGAACGGAGTCCTGCTACCGGCCATGAAGGAAGTGGGGGACAAGTTCGGCGCCGGCGAGCTGATCCTGCCGTTCGTCCTGCAGTCGGCCGAGGTCATGAAGCGCGCGGTCTCGAAGCTCGAGACCTATCTCGACCAGGTGGAGGGGCAGAGCAAGGGGACGGTCGTGCTCGCGACCGTTTTCGGCGACGTACACGACATCGGCAAAAACCTGGTCGGCACGATCCTGTCGAACAACGGCTACACCGTGCACGACCTGGGCAAGCAAGTGCCGGTCAACACGATCATCGAGAAGGCGGAGGAGGTGGGCGCGGACGCGATCGGCCTCTCTGCGCTCCTCGTCTCGACCTCCAGGCAGATGCCGCTCTGCGTCCAGGAGCTCCACGCGCGAGGCCTGTCGTATCCGGTGCTGGTCGGCGGGGCGGCGATCAACCCGTCATTCGTGCGCACGGCCGCGTACGTCGAGAATGGGGATCTCTACGGTCCCGGGCTGTTCTACTGCAAGGACGCGTTCGAGGGGCTGTCGGCGGTGGAGGCCCTGGTCGATCCCGAGAGGCACGCGGACTTCGTGCACGCCCGGCACGACGAGATCCGCGAGGGAATCGAGCGGCGCGCCGCGCTCAAGGCGACGGTCAAAGAGCGCGGACGCTCCGCGAACGGCGACGCTCCGCTCGCGGCGGAGGAGATTCCGCGCCCCAGGTTCCACGGAACGAGGGTGCTCGAGAACCTCCCGCTGGATGCGCTCTACGAGCGGATCGACCGCAACACGCTGTACCGGCTCCACTGGGGAGCGAAGAACGCGAAGGGCGAAGCGTACCGGAAGCTCGTGGCCGAGGAGTTCGAGCCCCGGCTGGAGCGCTATCAGGCCGAGGCGCTGGCGTCGGGTTGGATCGTGCCGCGGGCGGTGTATGGGATCTGGCAGGCGGCCGGCGACGGCGACGCGCTCGTGCTCTACGATCCCGGCGAGCCGGACCGTGAGGTCGCGCGCTTCGATTTCCCCCGCCAGGCCGACCGGGATCGCCTCTGTCTCGCCGATTGGTTCCGGCCGGCCGGTGCCGGGCGCGACGTGGTGGCGCTGCAGATCGTGACGGTCGGCGACGAGCTTCTCGAGCGCTCGAGCGCGCTCATGGAGCGCGGCGATTACAGCGAGGGCTACTACCTCCACGGGTTCGGCGTCCGTCTCGCCGAGGCGAGCGCCGAGTACGTGCACGAGCGTGTGCGGGAGGACCTCGGCATCGCCCCCGGACGCGGGCTTCGATTCTCGTGGGGATACGGCGCCTGCCCCGACGTGCTCCAGCACCGGATCGTCTTCGACCTGCTGCCGGCGCGCGAGGCCCTGGGTCTCGAGCTCACCGAGGCCGGCGCGCTTGTCCCCGAGCTGTCGACGGCGGCGCTGGTCGTGCACCATCCCCGCGCCAGGTACTTCTCGGTCTGAAGCACCATGGACGAAGCCAGCGTTTCGAGAATCCTCTTCGTCCGTCCGGCGCGGTGACGCAGCCCGGCGCGCGATACTATCTTGCGAGGTCCGTCGTCGGTTTCATCGGCGGCATCGACTCCCGTTACCCGCAACCGCGGATACTCACGGCATGAAGAGCGACATCGAGATCGCCCGTTCCGTCGAGCTGCGCCCCATCGCGGATATCGCGGCGGAGCTCGGCCTGTCCCCGAACGACGTCGAGACGTACGGAGGCCGAATGGCCAAGGTGCGCCTGGCGGCGCTCGAAGGAAGGCGCCCTGCCGGGCGGCTCGTTCTCGTGACCGGCGTCAGCCCGACGCCCGCCGGCGAGGGCAAGTCGACGGTTTCGGTCGGCCTGGCGCAGGCTCTCAACCGGCGCGGCAAGCGCGCCGTACTCTGTCTGCGCGAGCCATCCATGGGACCCTGCATGGGGATCAAGGGAGGCGCCGCCGGAGGTGGCTGGTCGCAGGTCCTCCCGATGGAGGAGATCAACCTCCACTTCACCGGAGACATCCACGCCGTGGGCGCCGCCACCAACCTGCTCGCCGCGCTCATCGACAACCACGTGCACCACGGCAACCCGCTGGGCATCGATCCGCGGCAGGTGCTGTGGAAACGCGCGCTGGACATGAACGACCGCGCCCTGCGGAACGTGGTTGTCGGGCTGGGCGGCAGGTCGCACGGGGTTCCCCGCGAGGAGCAGTTCCAGATCACGGTCGCGAGCGAGGTCATGGCGATACTGTGCCTCGCGGACGGCATCGAGGATCTCGAGCGGCGGCTGGGGGAGATCGTGATCGGCTTCACCCATGACGGCGAGCCAGTCCGGTCGCGCGACCTCGAGGCCCAGGGCGCTATGACCCTGCTGCTTAAGAACGCGATCCACCCGAACCTCGTGCAGACGATCGAGGGCGGCCCGGCCTTCGTCCACGGGGGGCCGTTCGCCAACATCGCGCACGGCTGCAACTCCCTCCTCGCGACGCGCATGGGGCTCGCGTTCGGGGAATACTGCGTGACCGAAGCGGGCTTCGGGACCGACCTCGGCGCGGAGAAGTTCTTCGACATCAAGTGCAGGTACGGCGGCATCGAGCCCTCGGCGGCGGTGGTCGTGGTCACGATGCGGGCGCACAAGTACAACGGCGGCGTCGCCCGGCGCGCGCTCGGTGCATCGGACGTGGGTGCGATCGAGCGCGGCCTTCCAAACCTGGCCGCCCATCTCGATATCCTGGGCCGCTTCGGCGTTCCACGGGTGGTGGCGCTGAACGAGTTCGCGGGCGATGACCCCGCGGAGCTGGAGCGCGTCGAGCGGTTCTGCGGCGAGCGCGGCGTCCCGGCGGCGCGGACGCGCGTATTCGCCGAAGGCGGCGCGGGCGGGCTCGACCTGGCGGACCGGGTGGTGGAAGCGGTGGACACGGCGACGAGCGGCGGATTCCGCTTCCTGTATCCACTGGAGATGCCGATTCGCGAGAAGGTCGAGACGATAGCGCGTGAGGTGTATGGGGCAGAAGGTGTCGAGTATACACGGCCCGCGGAGCGCGACGTCCAGGAGCTGGAGAAGATCGGTCTGGGAAACCTGCCCGTCTGCGTCGCCAAGACGCAGTACTCGCTGTCCGACGATCCGTCACGGCTCGGACGCCCCAAGGGGTTTCACATCACGGTCAGCGAGGTACGTCCATCGGCCGGCGCGGGGTTTCTCGTGGTCCTGACGGGCGACATCATGACGATGCCGGGGTTGCCGAAGAAGCCGGCGGCGGAGGGGATGAAAGTAGATCCCGACGGCACCGTCCACGGTCTGTTTTGACAGGGCGTTGAAAATGGCTCATCTGCGGCGTTGCGCTCCTCGTTCTTCCTGCGGCGTGGGAATCGCCACGCCTCGGAAGAGCCTCGTCGCGCGCCTTGCATATGAGCCATTTTGAACGCCCTTCGGCGCGTTCTTCCATCGAGGTTGGAGTTCGCCCAGGCATTTCGAACGGTCACGGGAGGATACGATGCATCATAGGGAAGTCGTACGGACGAACGCATCGCCCCGGGCGCTGGGACCTTACAGTCAGGGGATCGTGGCGGGCGATCTCGTCTTCACCGCCGGACAGCTGGGTGGCGATCCGTCCAGCGGACAGCTGCCCGAGGGTATCGAGGCGCAGACTCTCCAGGCGCTCCAGAACGTGGCCGCAATCCTGGAAGCGGCGGGATCGGGTTGGGGAGACGTCGTCAAGACGACCGTGTTCCTCGCCGACATGGCGGACTTCGCCGCCTTCAACGCGGTGTACGCGGAGGTCGTCTCGGAGCCGTTCCCCGCACGGTCCACCGTCGAGGTGGCAGCTCTTCCGAAGGGCGCGCTGATCGAGATCGACGCCATCGCCGTCAGGAGCGCATGACCCGCGAAGAGATCACCAAGCTCACCGAGAAAGTGCGGTGCGCTGGTTGAGCGTCGAAGCTGAGTCCGGCGGACTTGCACAAGGCGCTCGAGGGGATGGCCACAGGGCAAGGAAATCCGGACGTCCTGGTGGATGCTCGATCGTTCGACGACGCGGGTGTCTACCGGATAGCGCCGGACCTGGCGCTCATCCAGACCGTGGACTTCTTCACGCCGATCGTGGACGATCCCTGGGATTACGGACAGATCGCCGCCGCCAACGCGCTCTCCGACGTCTACGCGATGGGGGGCACGCCGGTGACCGCACTCGCGCTCGTGTGCTGGCCCCCGACCGGTCTCGATCCCGATATCCTCGGGCGAATCATGTCGGGCGGCGCCGAGAAGTGCCGCGAAGCCGGCTGCGCGATCATCGGAGGCCACTCGATCCAGGACGAGGAGCTGAAGTACGGGCTGGCCGTCACCGGGACCGCCCATCCGGACCGGTTGCTCACCAACGCAGGCGCGCGGCCGGGCGACACCCTGATCCTCACCAAGCCGTTGGGAACCGGCGTCCTGACCACCGCGCTCAAGAGCGGCGCCGTGACCCAGGCGGAGATCGGAGAGGCCGTCGAGTCGATGAAGCGGCTGTCGGCCACCGCGTCGCAGCTCGCGCTCGAAGCGGGCACGCGGGCGGCCACGGACGTGACCGGCTTCGGACTCGTCGGACACGCCGTCCAGCTGGCGGACGCGAGCGGCGTGACGCTGGTGATCGAAACCGACGCGCTGCCCCTCTTCGGCCGCGTGGAGGAGCTCGCGCTGGCGGGTCAGGTG
>JAICQP010000238.1 GCA_025937815.1 Gemmatimonadota bacterium | reverse complement strand
GTCCGACGGACAACCGATTGCGGTACAGGGCCCTGACACGCGCCTGGGAGGGCTGACCTCGGAGCTGCGGGCTCTCGAGGAGCGCGTGCGCGAGGGCGGCGGACGCGACAAGGTGGCCCGCCAGCACGAGCAGGGGAAGCTAACCGCGCGCGAGCGCATAGAGCTCCTGCGGGATCCCGGAAGCCGGTTCCTGGAGATCGGCCTGCTGGTGGCATGGGACCGCTATCAGGGGCAGGCTCCGGCGGCCGGAGTGGTCACGGTGGTCACGGAAGTCCGCGGACGGCCCGTGGTGGTGGTGGCCAACGACGCGACCGTGAAGGCCGGAGCGTGGTGGCCGGAAACGATCACGAAGATCCTGCGCGCGCAGGAGATCGCCATGCGCTGCCGGGTGCCGATCGTGTATCTGGTCGACTCCGCCGGCGTCAACCTCCCCTATCAGGGCGGCGTGTTCCCCGGCCAGTACGGCGCCAGCCGGATCTTCTACTACAACTCGATCATGCGCCGCTACCTGCGGGTCCCCCAGATCGCGGCGGTCATGGGGCCCTGCATCGCCGGTGGCGCGTATCTGCCCGCGCTCTCCGACGTCATCCTCATGGTCGAGGGGACGAGTTTCATGGGGCTCGGAGGCCCTAACCTGGTGAAGGGGGCCACGGGGCAGACCGTGGACGCCGAGGAGCTCGGGGGCGCGCGGATGCACGTCGAAGTCAGTGGCGTGGCGCACTACACGGTGCCTGACGACGAGACCGGTCTCGAGCGGATCCGCGATCTCGTCGGCGAGCTTCCGTACCCGCCTCCTCCCATTGGCAACGACTGGACCGCCGTTCCGGGGCGCGAGCCGTCGGAGCTCTACGACATCCTGCCGCTCGATCATCGCCAGCCCTACGACGTGCGCGAAGTCCTGGCCTGCATCCTCGACGCCTCGCGCTGGGACGAGTTCCAGGCGGAGCGCGCACCCGAGATGATCTGCCTCACCGGCCGGCTGCACGGCATGCCGATCGGGGTGATCGCCAACGCGCGCGGGATGTTCCGCCGCGAGGGCCAGCCGCCGCGCTTCGGAGGAATCGTCTACACCGAGTCGGCCGAGAAGGTGGCCTACTACCTCGAGACCCTGGAGCGACACCGGACGCCCATGCTGTTCGTGCAGGACGTGTCGGGCTTCATGGTGGGCCTCGAGGCGGAGCGGAGCGGCATCATCCGGGCCGGCGCGCGGTTCGTCGAAGCGATGGCGACGGCGACCGTGCCCAAGCTCGTCCTCACCCTCAACCACGCCTCGGGAGCGGGCTACTACGCGATGGCCGGCCAGGGGTTCGACCCCGATTTCCTGTTCACGCTGCCCACGGGCCGCATGGGAGTCATGGAGGGCGAGAGCGCGGTGTGGGCGCTGTTCGGGCCAGAGCTCGATCGGTTGCGGGCCGCGGGGCAGGAGCCGGACGCCGAGCTCAAGACGCGAATCGACGCGGTCCGGGCCGACTACGAGGAGCAGCTCGACGCGCTCCACGCCGCCGCCCGCGGACACGTCGATGCGGTGATCGAGCCGGAGCGTCTGCGCGACCGCCTGGGATTCGCCCTGTGGACCGGGCTGCACAATCCGGGGCCCCATCTCGGACCCTTCGCGCTCCCGACGGGCGCTCTGCCCGGATAGCTCCGCGCGTGTCCCGCCTGGCGCGGAACCTCCTCTGGACCCTACTGGCTCTCGCCTTTCTCGCCGCAATCTGGGTGGCAGGGGGGTTTCTCTGGCCGCGGCCGCAGTTCGATCGGCCGGGAACTCCGTGGAGCGGCGAGACTCTGGGCGGGCAGGAGTCTCGATGATCGATCATGGCGGCCATTGAGCTACGTGTCGGTTTCCTCGATACGAACGGTGGCGATCCCGTCCCGGTCGCTAGTTCCTCCACGCTCGACGATCACGCGAAGCGTGGGGACCGGATCGCCATCCCCGGCTGCGGCTACCAGCCGCTCCACCCTATCCAGGCGGCCCGAGAGGACCTCCTCGAGCTCGACCCGCAGGCCATCGGTTGGGAGCCGAACCTCCCGCGCCGATCGAGCGGGCGTTTCATCACCCCGCGAGGTGGCCCGCACGCGCATCCCTTCGACGAGCCGGGAGTCCCCCAGTCCGATCTCCCTCCGCAGGCGACGCGAGAACCCCTCGACTTCGCGCAGCGCGCCGCCCCGATCCCCTCGCTCCAGACGCAAGTCGACAGCCCGGGAGAGCAGCGACTCGGAATACGGGGACAGAGCCAACGCCCGGTGCACCCAACCCAGCCTGAATTCGTGATCCTCCGATTCGCCGACGTCGCCTTCCGACATGGCGGTGACCGCGGATATCGCCCCATCGAGGAGTCGCGACCTGGTGACCCTCGACCATTCCTCGAACGACTCCGGCTGGGAGGTCAGAAAGAATCCTTCGAGGAAGTCGCATCGGTATTCCGCGAGCGCATCCCGGAACCGGCCCTCCGCGAGCGCCGTCTCGAAGCGATGGACGTCGCACGAAACGCGATCGGGGTCGAGACACAATCGCTGGTTTCCGCGTCGGACGATCAGGCCTGGCCC
>JAICQP010000163.1 GCA_025937815.1 Gemmatimonadota bacterium | reverse complement strand
TCACGTTGGACAGCGCGAACTGGAACTGGGCGTGCTGGAGCGTGGTGTGATGCCCCGCCATGTAGAGGCTCTTGGCGAGCTCGGTCCAGCGCTCGTTCAGCTCGACGTCGCCGATCACTCCCTTGGAGCTGTAGCAGGTGCGCGCGGTGGCCAGGAAATTTGCGAACGGCGCCTCGAACGCGCGCGTCAGCCGCACTTCGGGGGGCGCGGAGAGAAAGGGCTGCGGCGGAGCGGAGGCGGGCACCGGCCGCGCCGGTCGCGACGCGATCTCAGGCAATCGGCTCTCCCGGCTCTGCCTCGGCGCCGCGCATCCTGCGGATCTTCGAGTCCACGGAGAGCGGCCCGGGTCCGAGGAGGATCACTCCCAGGAGCAGGACGATGAGCGCCAGGACGTACTCGTACCCGCGCGCCATCGGATCTCCGAAGTGGTAGACGTCGAACCCGTGCGGGAGGTGGACCTTGATCCCCGCCACGACCATCTCGGCGGCGAAGAGCGCCGCCAGGATCCGGGTCAGGAAGCCGGCGGCGAGCAGGATGCCCCCGAAGAACTCGAAGATCGCGATCGGGACCGCCATCCACCCCGGGAACCCCATCCCGGCGAACGCCTCGGTCGTGGCCGAGAGGTTCATGATCTTGGGATAGCCGTGAACGATGAACACGATGCCGCAGAACAGGCGGCTCAGCGTGGCGACCCAGTGTACTCGACTCATCGAGCTCTCCTGCCGGCGGGGAACCTGCGAGCGCAGCGCGTCGTTGCACGAGCGGGTCCTCGACCAAGATCGCGGGGCCCCGAGCCCGGGTCAAACCCGCGCCCCCTCGGGGGGCTCCTCACACGCCGAGCGCTTCGAGCGCGGCCGTGGCCGCGCGCGCCGCGACTCCGGGCGGGCCGAGGGCGGCGCGGACTCCGGCCAGCCCCTCGACGACCTCGGCCCGGGCATCGGGGTCGGTGAGCCACGTGACGACGGGCGCGGCGAGCGCCGCCGGATCGAGCCGCTGGACGAACTCCGGCACGACGGTCGCCCCGGCGATCAGGTTGGGGAGCGCGATCCAATCGGTGTCGACGAGGAGACGCGCCGCGGCATACGTGGCGGGCGCCGCACGGTACGCCACCACGTGCGGCACGCCGAGGAGCGCGAGCTCGAGGGACGCCGTGCCGCTCGTGGCGAGCGCGGCCGCCGCATGACCGAGGGCCTCGAGCCGGCCCTCGGCGACGAGCGTGACCGGCGGCCCCGCGGCCAGCGCGCGCGAGACTTCGGCGGGCTCGAGCCCCGGCGCGACGGGCGCCAGGAATACGGCCTCGGGCACCGCGGCGGCGACCCGCGCAGCGGCGGCCGCCAGGGCCGGCGCGACGCGCTCCAGCTCTCCCCTCCGGCTTCCCGGCACGATCGCGACCCAGGGCGCTTCCTCGGGGAGGGCGAGCCGGGGGGCGACCTCGGCCCGCGGGGCCGGGCGGTCCGGGAGCCGGTCGAGCGCGGGGTTTCCCACGTAGACCGCGTCCACGCCCGTGTCCTCGTAGAACGCCACCTCGAACGGAAGCGTCAGGAGGAGCCGGCGCACGCTCCGCTCGAGCGCGCGGACCCGCCCCGGCCGCCAGGCCCACACCGTCGGGCTCACGTACTGGACGACCGGGATCCCGCGGCCCGAGAGGCGTCCGGCGAGGCGCAGGTTGAAGTCGGGGGAGTCGATCAGGATCGCGCCGTCGGCCGGCCGATCGGCCGCCGCCTCTTCCAGCTTCGCGAGCGCCCGCCAGGCCGCCGGCAGCCGCTCGATGACCTCGATGAGGCCCATGACGGACAGCTCGCGCGTGTCGACCACGCGCTCCACGCCAGCGGACTCGAGCTCGGGACCGGTGGCGCCGAAGAGCGAGAGCGTGGGGCGGATGCCGAGGGCTGCCCGCACGAGCTCGGCTCCGAGCGCATCGCCGGACGGCTCGCCCGCCACGATGAGCAGCTCGGCCCGTCGCGCGGTCAGAGCCCGGCGGCGCGCCGGTAGTACTGGTCGATCGCCTTCCAGTTCAGATTGGCGAGAAACGCCTCCACGTAGGCGGCGCGATTGGGGCCGTGGTCGTAGTAGTAGGCGTGCTCGGAGACGTCGAGCGGAATGATCGGCTGCGCGCCCCATACCGGGCCGATGTCGTGTCCGTCGGTCAGATATACGTGGAGCCGCCCGTCGGAGGGGTCCCAGCACGTGATCGCCCAGCCGCGGGCCTGCGCGGCGACCGCCTTGAGCTCCGCCTGCCACGCCTCGAAGCTGCCGAAGTCCGTCTCGATCCGCGTGCGGACCGGCAGGTCCTTTTCGGCTTCGCCGTCACCGCCCAGGATCGCGAAGTAGATCTCGTGGAGGATCTGGCCGTTGGCGTTGTGGCTCTCGTTCCGCTTGACGCCGCGGATGTCGGACCAGTCGTCTTTCTCGTGCATCTCGGCGAGCTTCTTCGCCGTCGCGGCGCGACCCTTTAAGAGCGAGGCGTAGTAGCTGTCGTGGTGCCACTCGACGCTCTGCCGACTGATCCCCTGGAGCGCGGCGGGATCGTACGGGAGCGCCCGCGCCTCCTCCTCGGGGATGGGCTCGCGCCGGTCGTCGTTCGGTGCGTTGCGTGCCATCGGGCGCAATATAGAACCGCGGTATCATCGAACAAACCGCGGCGGCGGGGGGTCTAACCCCATCGAATGCCGATAACGCAGCTCCCGCACCGGCCACCGGCGCCACGCCTCCGGGCGGTGGCAGTGCTGGCGGCGCTCCTCATCCACGCCGCCGCTCTCCTGTTCGTCCCCTTCCCCGGCGGCCGCCCGCGCGCCGACGTGGCCGCGTTCTTCGTCCCGACGGACATGGAGGAGATGCCGCCGCCGCTCGTCGCTCCTGCGGCGCCCGATGCCGCACTCGCGGCATCGGATCTCGGTCTCGCGGTGCCAGGGGACGCGAGCGCAGCGGCCGGGTCGGTCGGCACGGTCGGGCGAGTCGCGCCGCCGGCACTCGCCGGGGCGATCCCGTTCCTGCCGGGTCCGGCGGCGGCACCGGTGACCGAGGCCCCGGCCGGCGCCATGGGCGAGGCGCGCGCCGCCACGCTCCCGCTCGTCATCCGCTCGGATGGCGGGCTCGGCGGGCGGCGCCTCGGCCGCACGCCCGAGCAGCTCGCGATCGCGCGCGCGGAATCGCTTCTCGTGTCGCGACTGGCGGGGATCGCGGTCGTCGAGCGGCGCGACACGGGCGCGGTCGGGCTCGCGAACGGCGGTGTCACGCTCGCCATTCCGTGGCCCGGCTTCTTGCCCGCGAACAGGAGCGACGATAAGTGGCGCGAGGAGCGATGCTCGGGAGGCGGCGACGGCGATTCCGACAAAGCGGGCGAGGGCGAGGGGCGCCGCGCCCAGTGCGATTAGCGGTACCTCGGTGGATCCCTACACGTAGCCGCGGAGGCGGGTAGCCTCCATCACGCGGCTGATCCCGATCATGTAGGCGGCGATCCTCAGCGGGAGGCGCTCCTGCAGGCTGGTGACCCGCACCTGTCGCCATGCGTCTGTGATGAACCGCTCGAGCTCCTCGTTGACCCGGGCCAGCGTCCAGCGGAACTCCTGGATGTTCTGGACCCACTCGAAGTACGACACTATCACACCGCCCGCGTTGACCAGGAGGTCGGGCAGCACGATCACCCCTCTGCGCTCGAGCACCGCGTCGCCGGCCGGCGTGACCGGATGGTTCGCCGCCTCCACGACCACCGGAGCCTTGATCCGCTCGGCGACCTCGGCGTCGATCACGCCGCCGACCGCGGCCGGGATCAGGATGTCGCATTCGCAAGTCAGCAGATCGCCCGGGTCCAGCTCGTCGCAGCCCTTGAAGCCCTTCACGGTCTTCGTGTCAGCATTGTGCTTCAGCAGCCTCGGGACGTCGATCCCGTCGCCATTGTAGATCCCGCCCATGATGTCGGAGATCCCGACGATCCGGCAGCCCATCTTGTCGAGGATCCGGGCCGCCCACGACCCCACGTTTCCGAAGCCCTGGATCGCCACGCGGGCGTCCTGGAGCTTGAAGTCGAGCTCGGGCGCGGCGGCCTGCAGCACGTAGGCCACACCCTGCGCGGTGGCCGACTCGCGCCCGGGAGAGCCGCCGAGCTCCAACGGCTTGCCGGTCACGATCCCCGGCGTGTAACCGTGCTTCGATCCGTAGGCGTCCATCATCCACGCCATGATCTGCGCGTTCGTGTTCATGTCGGGCGCGGGGATGTCGCGATTGATACCGAGGATGTAGGAGATGTGCTCGGTGTACCGGCGCGTCATCTGCTTGAGCTCGTTCTGGCTCATCGGCTTTGGATCGACCTGGATGCCGCCCTTAGCGCCGCCGAAGGGAATGTCGACGACCGCCGTCTTCCACGTCATGATCGACGCCAGCGCGCGGATCTCGTCGAGATCGGCCTCGGGATGGTACCGGACGCCGCCCTTGTACGGGCCGCGGGCGCCGTTGTGCTGGACGCGATAGCCGATCAGCACCTCGAGGCGCCCGTCGTCCATCCGGACCGGGACCTCCACACGCATCTCGCGGTAGGGAGTCTTGAGGAGCATCCGGTAGTCGTTCTCTATGCCGGCGGCCGTGGCGCCGAGGTCGAAGTAGCGGTTGACCGCGGCGAACGGGTTCGCCTCGATCGCGGCGAGGTCGGAATCGGCGGGAACAACCGTGGCCGGGGCGGCTCTTGGCATCGCTTTCGAGTATAACGGGCGGCGTGTGGAGCGTCGACGCGGTGGCGGCTAGCGGGGGCGTTCTCGGCCGTTGGGTTCCCACCAGAGCGCGATCGCGGCCGCGATGAACGACAGGTGCGTGAGCCCCTGCGGGAAATTCCCGAGCATCTCCCCCGACGCGGGATCGAACTCCTCCGCGAACAGGCCCAGGTCGTTGGCCGTCGCGGCCGCCACCTGGAAGACCTCCAGCGCCGCCTCGCGCCGGCCGCCGCGAGCCAGGCACTCCGCCAGCCAGAACGAGCACGGCAGGAACGCGCCCTCCTCGCCCGGGAGCCCGTCCGGGTCGCGATAGCGCCAGACGAATCCGTCGACGCTGAGCTCTTCGCGGATCGCCTCGGCCGTCCGCACCATGCGCTCGTCGTCCCACGCGACGAAGCCGGTACGCGGCAGGAGCAGGAGCGCGGCGTCCAGGTTCGAGCTGCCGAACGCCTGCACGAATACCCCTCGCTGCGCGTCGTAACCCTGCGATTCGATCACCTCGCGCAGCTCTTGCGCGGCAGTGGCCCACGCCTCGCGTGGAGCTTCCAAGCCGAAGAGCTCGGCCAGCCGGGCGCCGTGGTC
>JAICQP010000139.1 GCA_025937815.1 Gemmatimonadota bacterium | reverse complement strand
GTTGTCGGCGGGATCGATCGGGCGCCGGAACCAGAAGTGCGCCCGCTCGCCGGGCTGGGCCGGCGGCGCCTCGGGCCGGGAGTATTCGCGGAACCCCACCGCGGCCTCGAGGACCTGCCGGGCGACCGCGCTGGCATCCCCTGCCCGTGTGCTATCCTCCGCCGGCCCCGCGCCGGGCCCCGGGTGCGTTTCGTTCGCCGTCCGGCGAGCGGGTGCGCCCGGTTCGTGGCTCCAGGTGCGGCCCCCATCCTCGCTCGTCGAGACGCCACGGAGGTGCGTCACGCGCACCTCCGCCGCGGACCCGCCGACCGGCAGGACCTCCAGCGACAGGAGGTACTTGCTCGGCAGGCCGGATTGGTCGGTCACGTCACGCCAGGTCTCGCCGTCGTCTCCGGTGATGCGGAGCCCGTCCGCGGTGGCGACGTAGACAGAGTCGCCGGCCGTGCCCACCCCGCCGGGCGCGACGTACTGCCAGCGCGGCCCTAGCTGATCGAACGTCCAGTTGCGCCAGGTGGCTCCGCCGTCACGGGACACGCCCCAGCCGTTCCCGATCGTGCCGTACCACACCTCGCCGGGAGCGAACGCGAAGGCGTTGACGAAGTCCCAGCTGATGCCGCTCGAATCGGCGCTGGTCAGCTGCTCCCAGTCGCGGCCGGTGCCGTCCCTGCTGACGTAGATTCCCTGCCCGTAGGTGCCGACCCAGAGGGCGCCGTCCGGCGCGACCTCCAAGGCCAGGACGTGGGTCCCCCATCCGGTGGGATCGGGCAGCGCCACGGGTGCGCCGTCAGGCTGCGCCATGAGGGGTACGGCGACGAGCGTCAGAGAGGCGGCGAGCGCCAGCGTGGCGACCGCCGGCCGGCGTGTGGCGAGTCCTTCTCGAATCGAATTCAGCGGCGCCTCCCATGGATGACGTCAGAAATCCTCAAGATAGCGGACCTCGCCGCTAGGTCCCACCAGCGCTACGCGGATCCAGTTGGGCTCGGCGGCGAAGTCGAAGCGCTCGAGCTCGTAGCGGGTGTGCTCGCGCATGAGCCGGAACGCGCGCCCCGCCTCGCGCGTCTTCCAGAACTCGAGCGTGTCGATGCCGAGGGGCTCGTCCGGACAGACGGCGAACACCTGCACCGGACGATGGACGCGGCCGGCAGCGCGCTGCTCCAGGGAGCGAGTCGCCGCCTCGTCGAAGGCCGCCTCGGACCCGGCGGGGGTTTCTATGGAGCGCGGATCCACGCGGGGCGCTGCATCCGCCGCGCCCGTGGCGTCCACGCGCCCGCGCAGAGCGGCCAGCTCGTTGTAGAGGTACACGTCCTTGAGCGCGCGCCGCTCGAGCGCGCCCTGGCGGATCGTCAGCACGCGCTGCATTCGCTGCAGGATCCAGCGCCTGCCGACGCCGGAGGCGAAGGACGCGTTGAGGAGCAACACGAACAGAAGGTCGCACTTCTCGATCCCGGTCCCGAAGTAGATGGGAACGTTGTCCACCACGCCACCGTCCTCGAACGTCTCATCCCCGATCCGGACGTGCTCGAACAACGGGGGCAGGTCCATGGAGGCGAACACGGCCTGCTCCAGATCGTCCAGCGTTTCGGCGCGGGTCCAGCGGTCGGGAGGCTCGAGCGGGCGCCTCATGCCGGTGTAGTTGTCGACGTCGACCATGTCCCGTCGGTTGGTGGAGAATTCGAGGTGCCCGCGCTCGACGTTGGTGCGGGTCAGATAGAAACGGAGCCTGTCCGGGTCCCGCATCAGCGACTCGAGGCGCTGACGAGACGGCGGATGGTCCGCGAACAGCTTGCGGAAGGAGTGTCGCCACGGATCGGCGGAGAGGACGAAGTTGCGGGCGGCAGGAAAGTAGAACGTCGGGGCCACGACCTCGGACAGCCGGAGCTCGCTCCACCAGCGCTCGAGCGGGGAGCCGCTCTCCTCGCTCACCATGTCCGCCAGCCAGAAGCAGGCGTTCCATGCGCCCACCGAGGTGGCGGCCACCATGCGCACGTTGCCCAGCGCCCCGCGCCGCTCCAGGAAGCCATGGATCGCCGCCAGCGACCCCGCCTGATAAGCGCCCTTGGCCCCGCCACCGGCGAGGATGATGCCGATCCGGTCGTAGCGTCCGAGAGCGGAGGTGGTCGCGAGCGGGGCGGCAATGGCAGGGGCAGCGGCGGGAAACCAGGCGGCGGGCCGCGGAGGCGACAGGCGGTAGACCGCGGTCGCGACCCACAGAGCGGCTACGATCGCGATCGTCAGGAACGCGAGCACCGCGAGCGCCGCGAGAAGCGGCGGGAGCGCCTCGTCGACGCGCCGCGCGACGGGTGGGAACGCGAAGCCGAGAAGCACCGCGGCCGCGGCGAGGAACGGCAGCGTGAAGCGCTTCGAGAGCCGCAGGAACATCCACTGGTAGAGGAGCGCGGAGCTCATGCAGCGGCTAGCTTGGAATCAGTCGCCCCAGAGCGGGCGGACACCTGAACGGGAAGGGGGCCTACGGTGGGAATACTGGCTTGGATCGTGCTGGGTCTCATTGCGGGGGGGATCGCCAAGCTCCTCATGCCGGGGGATCAGCGTGGTGGGTGCCTGATGACGATGCTGCTCGGCATCGCGGGCGGCCTGCTGGGCGGCTTCATCGGACAGTCGATGGGCTATGGCGGAGTCGACGAGTTCTCCTGGTCGAGCCTGGGGTGGGCGATCGTCGGCGCCTTCCTCCTGCTTCTCGTCTTCGGGCTCATCTTCCGGAAGCGCCGGTAGCGGGCCCGGCCGGGCCCGCCACCACGATCGACGCGGTCAGGCCGCGCGCGCGATTCCGTGGACCCGGCAGACTCCGTCCAGGATCCGCGCGACGGCCGCGGTCGCCTGCTCCGCGCCTCGCACCGCTTCGTCCATCTCGGCGGCCTCGCAGATGCGCCGGGCCACGAGCGCGCGCGTGGCGGCGGCATGCTCCACGTCGAGGGTGCGATGGACCTCGAAGTAGTCCGTGGCCGGAGACCCCACGACGCCGTAATGCTCGGCGAGGCCGTCGATCTTCTCCGCCGCGACGACCGGCACCATCGACTCGTATGCCCACAGAGCCGCCAGGCCCCGGGTGACCGACCCTTCGCCCACCGCCGCGCGGAAGGCGGCGATGGCGTCCGACGTCTCGGGCAGGGGCCGGGTGGACTCCGCCTCGCCTTCGGCACATCCGACGGCGGCGGCGAACCGCAGCCAGAGCGCCGGATGGTTGTCGGGTCCTTCTTCCTCGTCCCGCAGATTCTCGAGCAGAGCCTGGCGCGTCTCCATGTCCTCGCATCGCGAGTGGAGCGCGGAGATGTACGTGGGGAATGCCCTCACGTGCTGGTAGTATTGGGCCGCGTACGTGCGCAGGGCCTCGCGCGGCAGCGTCCCTTCACGCCACGCGACGTAGAAGGGGTGCTTGAGGACGTGTCGGTCTTCGATCAGGCGCTCGATCGCGTTCAGCGGGTCCACGGCTCTCTCCGGTCGAGGGTGATGGCAGGTTGCCGCCAATCTACCATCGTCCCCGACCCCGGCAATCGTCGCAGGAGGCGCACATGAGTGCGGGAGGAAGGGACAGCGGGCGGGAGTGGCCCTTCGCGGCCACGGTGGCGGTGACCGGGATCTTCATCCTGTTGTCCCTCTATACGCTCTACTTCGCCCGCCCCTTCCTCCTCCCCCTCGTCGTGGCGACGATCCTCAACTTCCTGCTCTCGCCTGTGGTGCGCGGCCTGGGTCGGCTCCACGTGCCGATGCCGATCGGCGCGGCGCTGGTGATCCTGGCGCTCCTCGGGATCGTCGCGCTCGGCATCGAGCGGCTCTCCGGGCCCGCGGCGGAATGGCTTCGGAAGACCCCCCAGGGCGTCGAACGGATCGAGCAGCGGGTGCGCGGGCTGCGCGGACCCGTCGAACAGGTCCAGGAAGCCGCCCAGAAGGTCGAGGAGGAGGTCGCCGAGCTCAGCGGCGACGGCACGGCGGGGACTCCGGAGGTCACGGTCCGGGGAGGAACCTGGACCGGTGCCCTCCTCAGCCGGACCCAGGCGTTCCTGGGGAGCGCGGTGGTGGTCCTGATCCTCCTCTATTTCCTCCTCGCCTCGGGAGACTTCTTCCTCCGCAAGCTGATCCGTGTCCTGCCGCGACTCGAGGACAAGCGGCGGGCCGTCGAGATCGCGCGGCAGACGGAGCTCCACATCTCGACCTATCTCAGCACGGTGACCCTCATCAACGCCGCCCTGGGCCTCGCGGTCGGGACCGCGATGTGGGCGGTCGGAATGCCGAACCCCGCTCTCTGGGGCGTCGTCGCCGGGCTCCTCAACTACGTGCCGTACCTGGGATCGCTGGTCACGCTGGCGCTGATCACGATCGCCTCCATCCTCACGTTCGAGGACACCAGCCGCGCGATCGTGGCGCCGCTCCTCTATTTCGCCATCAACTTCGCCGAGGGGTACTTCCTCACGCCCACGATCATGGGACGCAGGTTGACGCTCAACCCCGTGGTCGTGTTCGTGGGCCTCGTCTTCTGGGGCTGGCTGTGGGGCGTTCCCGGGGCGCTGATCGCCGTCCCCCTTATGGCGATGCTCAAGATCCTCTGCGACCACATCGAGCCGCTCTCTCCGATCGGCGAGTTCCTGGGTCGCTGAGGGCCATTACGCGCGTTAGGTTGGGAGCCGTGGGCCGGCCGGAGGAGCAACGGGAGCGCTGGAACGAAGCCGCGGAGCGGTGGCGCCGGAACGGCGCGATCGTGCGCGAGCTCACGGCTCCCGTCTCGCGGGCGATGCTCGATCGCGCGAGCCCGCTCGCCGGGGAGCGCTGGCTCGACGTTGCCAGCGGGGTCGGGGACCCGGCGGCGCTCCTGCGTGAGAAGCTCGTCCCTGAGGGTACGGTCGTGCTCAGCGACCTCGCCCACGGGATGGCCAGGACGGCGTCGGAGGCCCTCGGCGGAACCGCTCCCGCCGTCACCGCCGCAGCCGAAGCCCTTCCCTTCCGCTCGGTCTTCGACGGCGTCACGTGCCGCTTCGGCGCCATGTTCTTCACGGACCCGCCGCGCGCGATGGACGAGATCCGATCGAGCCTCAAGCCCTCCGGGCGCGCGGTGTTCGTGGTGTGGGGGGAGCGCGAGCGAAACCCCTTCTTCGGGGAGATCCTGGCCGCGGTGCGGGAGGCCGCGCCGGACGCCCCGGTCCCCGCGCCCGACGATCCGCACCCGTTTCGCTACGCGCCCGCGGGAAAGCTCGCGGAGCTCCTGCGCTCGAGGGGCTGGACCGACGTCGAGGACGAGCCGTTGCGCTTCGACGTTGCGGGCCCGATCTCGCAAGGGGAGTTCTGGGATTTCATGCGGTCGATGAATGCAGAGATCGACAAGCTGGCCGGAGAGCTGCCGGAGGATGGGCGAGCCGCTCTGCGATCCGACGTCGAGCGCCGGGTCGCCCCGTACTTCCCGGAGGGCACTTGCCGATTTCCCGCCGAGGCGCGTCTCGTGTCCGCGCGCAGGCCGGCTTCGGGATGAGCCGTTCCCGCTTCGCGGTCCTCGCCCTCGCCGCGATGGCCTGCGCGCGGACGCTGCCGCCCCCGGCCACGGAGGGGAGCACGGCGGTGCGCCTGCGCGGGCTGGACTTCTCCGCGGATCTCGAAGTCGCGCCGTCGCCGATCCGGCTGGCCGGAGAGGTGCGGGTGACGAACCGGGGCGCGATGCCCGAGACCCTCGTGTTCGCCGACGGCTGCCCGGTCCGGCTTCGCGTCTACGAGATCCAGGGGGCCCGCGTGGCGCCGGTCTGGGAGGGGCCGCGGGAGTGCGCGGCCGAGCCTGTCGCCGTGGCGATCGCTCCCGGGGAGTCGGCGATGCTTCCGATCCCGCCCACGAGCGCGGGGGAGATCCTCGGCGCGGACCTCCCCGCCGCGGCGTATCGCGTGACGCTCTGGCTCGCCCTCGCCCCCGACGAGCGCGTGATCGAGATCGAGGCCGGCGAGGTCGATCTCACCCCTTCGAGCTGACCTACTGGACCCTGTAGACGACGGTCACCTTGCTGCGGGTGTTCTTGAGCTCGTCGGCCTGGGACTGCTGGCCCATGTCGACGAGGTCCCTGATCAGCGGGTCGTCATCCTGCATCGTGTACGGGGAGATCACGATCATCGGCTCGGTGCGCTCGTCCAGCAGCCGCTCGACGTCCTGAATCGTGGTTCCGGCTCCGATCGTGGATCTCTCGCCCATCCCGTAGGCGAAGACATCGTCCCCGGCGACGTCCAGCCGGACCCGCCTGTCGGTCGACACCTGGCCGTCGTAGAACGTCGCCACCTCGTCCACCGTCCGCGGCGAGACGTATTCGATCGCCGCCAGCATCCCATCGGCGGCGGGCCGGGACTCGACCGCATATCCCTCGGGCGGGCTCGGGGCCCCGGTGGCCTCGACGGTGGTCGCCGTCGTGGCCGGCGCGTCGGTCGTGGTCGTGGTGGCGTCTTCGGACCCGGGGACACCGCCGCCGGGAGCGAGCTCGGTGTCCGCGGAAGCGTCTTCAGAAGTCTCACGCTCGCAGGCGGGAGCGAGCAGGAGTGTCAGGGCCAGGATCGGGATCCATCTCATCGCGGCCTCCTCGGGGCCAGGGTAG
>JAICQP010000046.1 GCA_025937815.1 Gemmatimonadota bacterium | reverse complement strand
GAATGCGTCCCTCCTGGACGAGGGCACGGCCGCCGCCGAGGCGATGGCCATGATTCAGCGCGTGACGCGGAAACAGGACGGCGCGTTCCTCCTGGATCGCGGCTGCCACCCGCAGACGATCGCGATCGTGAAGACGCGCGCCGAGGCGCGCGGAGCGTCGGTCGCCGTCGTCGACGCGCTCACGGAGGAAATCGACGACAGCACAGCCGGCGTGCTGGTGCAGTATCCGACGACCGAGGGCGCGATCGAGGCGTACGGGGAGCTCTGCGAGCGCGTTCACGCGGCCGGCGGCCTGGTGGCGGCCGCGACGGATCTGCTCGCACTGACGCTGCTGGAGCCTCCTGGATCGTGGGGTGCCGACGTCGCGGTCGGGAACAGCCAGCGATTCGGCGTGCCCCTCGGCTACGGCGGTCCGCACGCCGCTTTCTTCGCGACGCGCGAGGAGTACGCGCGGCAGCTGCCCGGGCGGATCATCGGCGTCTCGCGCGACACGGCGGGGCGCGAGGCGTATCGGATGGCGCTCCAGACGCGCGAGCAGCACATCCGCAAGGACAAAGCGACGAGCAACGTCTGCACCGCGCAGGTGCTGCTCGCCGTCGTGGCCGCCATGTACGCCGTCTATCACGGACCGCAAGGCCTGACCCGCATCGCCCGGCGTGTCCACGGTCTCGCCTCGATGCTCGCGGCGGGGATCGAGCGGTTGGGAGGCAGGCTCTCCCATCCGAAGTTCTTCGATACGCTGGCGATCGATCTCGAGGAAAGTGAGGCCGCACGCGTCATGCGGGCGGCGCGCGAACGGCGCATCAACCTGCGAGCGATATCTGCGTCGCGGATCGGGATCGCGCTCGACGAAAGGGTCGCCGAGGCGGACGTCCGGGAGTTGCTGGGCGTCTTCGCCGGCGACCCCCGCGAGGTCCCCGAGGGGTGGACCGGACCGGAGATGCACGGACGCGGCGGGCGCATCCCCGCGGCGTTCACGCGGACGTCGACGTTCCTCGAGCATCCCGTGTTCCACCGCTATCGGTCCGAGACCGAGATGCTGCGGTACCTGAAGCGGCTCGAAAATCGCGATCTCTCGCTCGCGCACGCCATGATCCCTCTCGGATCGTGCACGATGAAGCTGAACGCTACGACGGAGATGATCCCCGTGACGTGGCCCGAATTCGGCCGGCTGCATCCCTTCGCGCCGCGTGAACAGGCGGCGGGGTACGCGGAGCTGTTTCAGCAGCTCGAGCGCTGGCTGGCGGAGATCACGGGATTCGCGGCCGTCTCGCTCCAGCCGAACGCCGGCTCGCAGGGGGAGTTCGCCGGCCTCCTCGTCATTCGCGCGTGGCACCGCTCGCGCGGGGAGACCGGCCGGACGACGTGCCTGATCCCGCAATCGGCGCACGGTACGAATCCCGCCAGCGCCGTGATGGCGGGCATGCGCGTCGTTGTCGTCAAGACGGACGCGCGTGGAAACATCGACGTCGACGACCTGCGCGCGAAGGCGGAGGAGCACTCCGGCGAGCTGGGCGCGATCATGGTCACCTACCCCTCCACCCACGGCGTCTTCGAAGCGCGCATCCGCGAGATCTGCGACATCGTCCACGAGCACGGCGGCCAGGTCTACATCGACGGCGCCAACATGAACGCGCAGGTCGGACTGTCGCGGCCGGGGGACTACGGGGCCGACGTCTGCCACCTGAACCTCCACAAGACGTTTTGCATTCCGCACGGCGGCGGGGGACCCGGCATGGGACCCATCGGCGTGGCCGCGCATCTCGTGCCATTCCTCCCCGACCACCCGGTCGTGGATCTGAGCCACGAGCGGTCCGCCGGCACGATCTCGGCGGCGCCCTGGGGCAGCCCGTCCATCCTGCCGATCTCCTGGACGTACATACGGATGATGGGGCCCGACGGCCTCGCCCGCGCGTCGCAGGTGGCGATCCTGAACGCCAACTACGTCGCGCGCCGCCTGGAGGCGGAATACCCGCTCCTCTATGCCGGGGCCGAGGGGTTGGTCGCGCACGAGTGCATCCTCGACACGCGCCCGCTGAAGCAGGGCTCGGGGGTCGAAGTCGAGGACATCGCCAAGCGGCTGATCGACTACGGGTTCCACGCCCCGACGGTGTCGTTCCCGGTGGCGGGGACGCTCATGGTGGAGCCGACCGAGAGCGAGTCGAAGGAGGAGCTCGACCGTTTCGTCGAGGCGCTGTCCGCTATCCGCGACGAGATCCGCGAGATCGAGGGCGGGGTCGCCGACCAGGAAGACAACCTGCTCAAGAACGCGCCCCACACGCTCGCCGATCTGACGGCCGACGAATGGACGCACCCGTACTCGCGCGAGCGCGCGGCGTTCCCGACGCCGTCGTCCGGCGACTATAAAGTGTGGCCGGCGGTCGGCAGGGTGGACGCGGCCTACGGCGACCGCAACCTGATGTGCAGCTGTCCCCCGGTCGAGGAATACGCGTCCGCCGGCGCGTGAGCGAGGAACGACGCGATGGCAAAGCTGACATGGCATGGCCACTCGTGCTTCGAGTACGAGACCTCCGAGGGAAAGATTCTCATCGACCCCTTTCTGTCCGGGAACCCGAAGGCCGACGTGGGCCCCGACGATATCCAGGGTATCGACGCGATCGTGGTCTCGCATGGACACGGCGACCACTGGGGCGACACGGTGGCGATCGCGAAGCGGACCGGGGCGCTCGTCGTGGCCGCCTACGAGCTCGCCAACCTGGCGGCTGATCGCGGCTGCGAGTCGCACGGTCTGGCCTGTGGCGGCGGCCGGCAGTTCGACTTCGGTCACGTAAAGCTGGTTCCCGCGGCGCACGGCTCGATGACGGAGGCGGACCCGAAGTACGCGACGAACCCGTGCGGGATCGTTATCACGGCGGAGGGGAAGACGCTCTACCATGCAGGCGACACCGCGCTGACCGCCGACATCAAGTTGCTGGGTGAGCTCTACCGCTTCGACTGCGTCTGTCTGCCGATCGGCGACAACTACACGATGGGCCCGGCGGACGCCCTCCACGCGGCGCGGTTCCTGTCGGCGGGACTGGTGGTGCCGATGCACTTCGGGACGTTCCCGCTGATCGAGCAGGACGCGGGTGCCTGGGCCGCGGAGGTACGCTCCGCCACAGGATCGCGCTGCGAGGTGCTGGAGCCCGGCGGCTCGGTCGAATTCTAGCGCACTGCACTAGCAGGACCGTTCCCGTGATCGAAAGGGTACCATCGGGATGCAGCGCTTCCCGAGAACGTGGCTGCCTCCCTTCGTGGCCGGTGTGCTCTCGCTCGCGGCGTGCGGCGACGAGCAGCAACCGAGCGATACCGCAACCGCCGACTCCATCGACATCGCCGACTCCGCCGCGCCGGGGACGCGCGTTTCCCACGAAGACCTCCTCTCAGGGAGCGTCGACGTCACGGTCTCCGGACGGGTGGTGGACGACGAGACGGGCGAGGGAGTCCCCGGCGGCTACGTGATCGTCCTCGCCCCCGGCGTGTCGTTCGAGGACTGGGAGAGAAGCTCCGACGAGGAGGTGGAGGAGCTGATGGCCGGCGCCGCGGTGACCGACAGCCTCGGCCGCTACGAAGTCCCCGACCTCCCGCGCGGCACGGATTTCACCGTGGTGGTGGCCGCGCGCGGGCATTCTCCCGCCGTGTTCGAGAATGGCCTGACCGTTCGGCCCGACGACCCGCCCCTCACGCGGATCGCCGACGTGCGGCTCGAGCCGCGATGAGGCGGCCGGACACCCCATCGGCGTCCGCAGCGGCTTCGCGCTGGCGGCTCGTCGAGACCGGTCCGCGGCCGGGCGCGTGGAACATGGCCTGCGACACGGCGCTCCTCGCCGCCGCCGAGCTCCCCGGCTTTCGCCCTACCCTCAGGCTCTTCGCCTGGGATCCGCCCGCCGTATCGCTCGGGCACCATCAGGCGGGCCTCACCGCCGACGAGGTCGCGCTGCTCCGGTCCCGCGGCGTGGACTGGGTGCGCCGCCCGACCGGTGGGCGGGCGGTCTTCCACGGCGGGCCGGACCGGGAGCTGACGTACAGCGTCGTGGCCCCGCTCGGCGAGCCGGCGCTGAGCCGCGGCGCCGCCGAGTCGTGTCGCGCGATCCACGGGGCCGTCGCCGCCGGCGTTTCGGCGCTCGGGATCGAGGTCACCCTGGCGGCGAGGCCTTCTGCGCAGGCGCCCCGCCGGGACCCGCGCCAGGGACTGGCACGCGCCGTTCGGCCGACCAGCCGGCGCGCGTGCTTCGACGCCATCGTGCCGTCGGAGATCGAGGCCGGTGGCTGCAAGCTGGTCGGCAGCGCCCAGCGGCGCTCCCGGGGCGCGCTCTTGCAGCACGGATCCATACCGCTGGACGGCGATCAGTCGCTCCTCGCCGAGATCTGGCCCGGGAGCCTCGCGCGCGGCCGCTCGACCACCGTCTCGGCGGCCGCCGGCCGGCGGGTCGGCTTCGACGAGCTCGCGGCCAGCCTCTGTTCCGCGTTCGAGCGATGGCTGGGCGCCGAAATCGAGCCCGGCGCGCTCACGGAACCCGAGCTGGCCGCGATCGAGGCCCTGCGCGGCGCGCCCGCGCTCGCTTGACACCGTCGCGCGGCGGCGGCGATACTCACGGGCGATGCCGCGACGTTCCGTCGCGCCCTCGACCCCATCCCTGATTCCCTCCGCGAGGTGCTTCCATGAACGCGCGCATCGGTATCCCGATCGGTCTCTTCTCCCTCCTGATGATCGGCTGCGGCGGGGGCGAGCCCGCCGGCGAGGGCCCCGGAACCGCCGAGGCCCCGGTCGACGGCGGCACCGCCGTGATCTCGACGGTCAGCGACTTCGACGCCTTCAACGAGCTCGTCTCGACCGACTACGACACCAATCAGACGATGAGCTACATCCTGTACATGAACCTCATCCAGCTCGACGAGGACATGAACTACGTGCCGTACCTCGCCGATTCGTTCTGGATGCCGGAGGACGGGCTCTCGCTGTCGTTCCGGATCCGCGAGGGGGTGACGTGGCACGACGGGACGCCGGTCACGGCGGACGACGTTATCTGGACGTACGAGATGTCGGTGAACCCCGACATCGCCTACGCCAACAGCGCCTACTTCCAGTACGTGACCCGGGCCGTGAAGGCCGACGACCGCACGGTCCGCTTCGATTTCAGCGCGGCGCACTCCGATGCCCCCATGGACTTCACCGAGTGGAGCATCATGCCGAAGCATCTCCTCGAGGGCATCCCCGCCGCCGAGATGCGGAACGCTCCGTACAATCGCAACCCGGTCGGCAACGGGCCGTTCCGCTTCGTGTCCTGGCAGTCCAATCAGCAGGTCGTGTTCGAGGCGAATCCGGACTTCGTGTTCGGCCGGCCGCATCTCGATCGGATCGTCGTGCGGATCATCCCCGAGCAGACGACCGTGCTGACGGAGCTCCTCACCGGTGGCGTCGATTTCATGCGCGCGGTGCCGCCGGCGGAGATGCATCGCGTGGAGGAGAGCGACGACCACTACGCGATCACGTATCCGGCGCGGTCCTACACCTTCCTCGTGTGGAATACCCGCAACCCGCTGTTCGAGAGCGCCACCGTGCGGCGCGCGCTGACGATGGCGATCAATCGCCAGGAGATCGTAGAAGCCCTGCTGTACGGCTATGGCACCGTGGCCGTCAGCGACGCGATGCCGTTCCAGTGGGAGTTCAACGAGGAGCTCGAGCCCTGGCCCTACGACGTCGAGCAGGCACGACGCCTGCTCGCCGAGGAGGGATGGACCGACCACGACGGTGACGGGATCATCGACAAGGACGGGCGGCCCTTCCGCTTCACCCTGCGCACGAATCAGGGGAACGACCTGCGCGAGGACATCGTGGTCATCGTCCAGAACGCGCTGCAGCAGGTGGGCATCGACGCGCAGCCGCAAATGGTGGAATGGAACACGTTCATTACCGATCTGAAGGACAAGAAGTTCGAGGCCGCCGTGAGCGGGTGGTCGGTCGACTTCAAGTTCAATCCGACCGACACGTTCTCCACCGAAGCGATCGAGGCCGGCCAGTACAACTATCCGAGCTACAGCAACCCGACCGCCGACTCGCTCATGGATCTCGCGCTGTCCACGCTCGACCGCGAGGCCGCGAAACCCCTCTGGAATCAATATTCCGAGATCATCCACCAGGATCAGCCCTACACGTTCCTCTACTACCTGAACGAGCGGGTGGGCGTGAACAACCGGCTGCGCGGCGTCGAGGCGGACGCGCGCGGGCACCTGATAAACGCCGCCGAGTGGTGGATCCCCGAGGACATGCAGCGCCGCGGCGCCGAGCAGCCCGTGGCAGTGGCGGGAGAAGCGCCTCGCTGACCTTCCCGGAAGGAGAACGGATGCGCGCGAATCGATGGCTGGCGAGTGTGGCGGGGGCGGCGATCCTGGCGGCCTGCGGCGGCGGGGGCGAGGCGGGCGAGCAGGCCGGGGCGGAGGGCGTTCCCGCCGACGGCGACATGCTCGTCGTCGGCCTCGCGACCGACCTCGACACGATGTTCCCGCCCACCTCGGAATCGGTCACATCCAGCGACGTCTACGGGAACGTCTACTGGTATTTGATGCGATCGGAGCCGGATTTCATCCACTTCCGTCCTGGCCTCGCGGACTCATTCTCGTTCAGCGAAGACTCGCTCCAGGTCACGTTCCACATCCACCCGGGTGTCACGTGGCATGACGGCGAGCCGTTCACGGCCGACGACGTCGTGTTCGCCCACGAAGTGTGCAAGGCCCCGGAGATCAACTGGTCGGCGGTCAGCTGGCTCGACCACATCACCGATGTGGAGGCCGTCGACTCGCTGACCGTTCGTTTCACGTACGACGAGCGGTACATGTACCAGGTGGTGGACGCGAACGTCTGCTATCCGCTGCCCGAGCACATCCTGGGCGACGTGCCACTCGCCGAGATGGCGAACCACCCCATCGCGCGTGCGCCTGTCGGGAACGGGCCGTTCCGATTCGTTTCCTGGAGTTCGGGGCAGGAGGTCGTGCTCGAGGCCAATCCCGACTTCGTCCTCGGGCGGCCGCACCTCAATCGCATCAGCTACCGCATCATCCCCGACGCGACGAACCTGGCGACGCAGATCCAGAATGGCGACGTCGACCTGTTCCCGCGGGTCACGCCGCCATCGCTGTACCCGCAGTTCGAGAACGATCCCGACCTGGTCATGCACTCCTACCCCGGGCGCTCGTATAGCTACATCGCCTGGAACACGCAGGATCCGATCTTCCAGGACAAGCGCGTGCGCCAGGCGCTGACGCTGGCCAGCGACCGCCAGGCGATCGTCGACGCGCTCCTGTACGGGCAGGGGCGGGTGGGCACCCAGCCCCTGATCTCCACGATCTGGGCGCACGACCCGACGATCGCGCCCTGGCCCTTCGATCCCGACAGCGCCAAGGCGCTCCTCGAGGCCGCCGGGTGGGTGGACACGGACGGCGACGGAATCCGCGAGAAGGACGGACGACGCCTGTCGTTCACGATGAAGACGAACAACGACAACCGGTTGCGGGTCGATATCGCGACCGTTCTGCAACAGCAGTACCAGGCGATCGGGGCCGACGTGCAACCAGTGACGCTCGAGTTCAACACCTTCATCGAGCAGCTTCTCGCCAAGGACTTCCAGTCGGCGGTCGCGGGCTGGAACGTGGGGATCAAGGCCGAGCTCGCGCCGACGTTCGGTGAGGGGGAGCTCTTCAACTTCGTTTCCGCCGACAACCCCGAGCTACAGCGGCTCATCCCCGAGGCCGAGCTGACCCGCGACATGGAAGCCGCCAAGGCGCTCTGGTCGCGCGCGCAACGGATCATCGTCGACGAAGCGTACTACACGTTCCTGTTCCAGCTCAATGACATGCACGCCATCGACAGCCGGTTCCAGAACGCGGACATGAACGCCTACGGCTGGAGCTTCAACATCGAGGAGTGGTACGTGCCCGAAGGGCGACAGAAGTACAATGTGCCGGTGGGCGCCGCTCCGGTTGCGCTGGGCGGCGGCCGCTGAGGGCGCCGGTGTAGGCGGTGACCGGCTTCATCATAAAGCGCACCCTGCAGGCGATCCCGATCCTGCTGGGGGCCTCCACCCTGATCTTCCTCCTCATGCATGCCGCGCCGGGCGATCCGACCTCGATGTATCTGCGCCCGGACATCGATCCCGTCGTGATCGAGCAGATGCGTAAGAACCTCGGGCTCGACCAGCCCGTTCATGTCCAGTACGTGCGCTGGCTGTCTTCCTTCGCCACCGGCGACTTCGGCTATTCGTTCAGCCAGAAGCGGCCGATCGTCGACATCATCAAAGACACGCTTCCGAATACGATGCTCCTGTCGGGGATCGCCCTCCTGGTCATCTTCGCCGTGGGGGTGGTCATCGGTACGATCCAGGCTGTACGGCAGTATTCCTGGATCGACAACGTGGCAACCATCGGGGCATTCTTCTTCTACTCGATGCCGTCGTTCTGGTTCGGCCTCATGCTCATCCTGCTCCTTTCGTACAAGCTGCAATGGCTGCCGGCGAGCCAGATGACCTCGGTGAACTTCGAATTCCTGCCGGCGAGCGAACAGTGGCTGGACCGCTTGAAGCACCTGCTCATGCCAGCGGTGGCGCTGGGCATCGGCGGGGCGGCATCCGTCGCGCGATACATGCGTAGCGGAATGCTCGAGCAGGTCCGCCAGGACTACGTGCGGACGGCTCGCGCCAAAGGTCTATCCGAGCGGGTAGTCATCTTCAAGCATGCCATGCGGAACGCCTTGATTCCGATCATCACGCTGCTGGGTCTCTACCTGCCGTTCCTCGTCGGCGGGGCGGTCTTGATCGAGACGATCTTCGCCTGGCCCGGCATAGGCCGCCTGATCGTCACCGCGATCTTCCAGCGCGACTACCCCGTCGTTCTCGCCACCGCGTTCGTTTCCGCGATCGTGGTCGTCCTGGGGAGCTTCATCGCCGACGTCCTCTACACGGTCGTCGACCCGCGAGTGCGAGTCGACGAAGGGGAGGCCTGAGTGGCGACCATGAGAGATGCCCGTGGGATGGAGGCCGCGCTGCGGGAGGCCGCCGCGCCCGATACCCGGTCGGGGCGCCGGACCGCAGGGGAGCCGCTAAAGCCGTGGGCGGTCGCACTGTCGGCACTCGTTCCGGGGGTCGGTTCGCTCGCCGTCCGACGGTTTGGCGTGGGGGCCTGGATCCTGGGGGCTTGGGCGATCGCGCTCGCCACGCTGGCGATCTCTCGGGACGACGTATCGCGCGCGTTGGCCGACGGCGGTACGGGCGACTGGATCGCCCTCGTCACGCTGTTGGCGACCGTGGTCGGGGTCTGGGTGTGGGGAATCCTCGACATCGCGGTGGTGTCCACACGGCCGGTCAAGCGAACCGGGCTCAGCCAGTGGCGGATCGCGGCGCGGCGCTTCCGCAAGAACCGCCTCGCCATGACCGGCCTGGCGATCATGGTGGTTCTCTACTGGGTGACCCTGCTGGCCCCGTTCCTCGCGCCGTTCGATCCCAACTTCCAGGGGAACATCGTCCTCAATCGCTATCAGCCGCCGTCCATGGAGCACCTGCTGGGTACAGACAAGTTCGGTCGCGACATCTTCAGTCGGATCCTGTACGGAGCGCGGATCTCGCTGTCCATCGGCTTCATCTCGATCGCGATATCGGTCACCGTGGGAACGCTGATGGGCGCGGCCGCGGGGTATTTCCGGGGGTGGGTCGACACGGCCATCGCGCGGTTGATCGACATGCTGCTCGCAATCCCAACCCTAGTCCTGCTGCTCGTCATCATCGCCATGTTCGAGCCCAGCATCTTCCTGCTGGTCGCCGCACTGGGCTTGACGAGCTGGTACGGGAGTGCGCGAATCGTGCGCGGCCAGTTCCTGTCGCTCAGGGAGCAGGAGTTCGTGCAGGCCGCGAAGGCGCTGGGGTACTCGGATTGGCGGATCATCCTGCGCCACATCCTGCCCAACACGCTCGCTCCGATCATCGTCATCGCCACGCTCGGGATCGGGAACGTGATCCTGCTCGAGGCCGCGCTCTCGTTCCTGGGACTCGGCGTCCAACCTCCGACGGCGTCCTGGGGCTCGATGGTCAACGACGGCCGCGACGCGATGATCACCGCGTGGTGGATCTCGACGTATCCGGGGCTCGCGATCGTCCTGACCGTGGTGGCGTTCAACCTGTTGGGCGACGGACTGCGCGACGCGCTGGATCCGCGGCTGCGGACATAGACACGGGCTCTCCCAGTATGGGTCGACTGTCCCTAGCGGGAGCCCTTGGCATCCTGCTCGCGGCCGTCCCGGCCGCCGGGGCTCAGACCGGCTTCCCGCCGCAGGGCGCCGAGCTCCAGCGCACCATCGAGACGCGCGCTCTGGAAGCGATCGACCCGGAGGGTCTGGCCGGTCTCGCGGTCCCGCTCTCCGCGCGGCCCCACGTCGCCGGCTCGCCCGGGCAGGCCGCGTTCGCCGACTCGCTCGTGGCGTGGCTGTCGTCGTGGGGCTACCGGCCCGAGCGCGCGACCTACCGCGTGTACCTCCCCCACGTGACCGACGTGTCACTGGCTCTCGTCGCTCCCGAGCGCGTGGACTTCGAGCTCGCGGAGACGGCCATCGAAGGCGCCGCCGCGGTGCCGGAGCCCCAGTATCCGTGGGCGAACGGGTACTCCGGGGCGGGATCGGTCGAGGGGCAGGTGGTCTACGTCAACTACGGCTTGCACGACGACTACGCCCTGCTCGCCGCGAACGGAATCGACCTGGAGGGGAAGATCGTCGTCGCGCGCTACGGCCGGTCGTACCGGGGAATCAAGGCGCGCCTCGCCGAGGAGCACGGCGCCGCGGGGCTGATTCTGTACTCCGATCCCCGCGACGACGGCTGGTTCCGGGGAGAGCCCTATCCGAACGGTCCCTATCGCCCGCGCACCGGGATCCAGAAGGGAAGCGTCAAGAACGCCTCGGGGGATCCCACGACCCCGGGCTATCCCAGCCTGTCGGATGCGATCCGGGTCGCGCCCGACGGTTCGGCCGAAGGTCTGCCGTCGATCCCGGTCGTTCCTGTCTCGGCGGACATCGCCGGTGCCATCCTGTCTCGTCTCGAGGGCGGACTCCTCCCGCACGACGACTGGCAGGGGGCCCTTCCGTTTCGGTACCACCTCGGTCCGGGTCCCGCGACAGTGCGCCTGACGGTCGACGACGATCGCGACGGTCCCGATGCGGGCCTGCGCGACGTCACGAACGTCGTGGCTCGGATCGAGGGCACCGACTGGCCCGACGAATGGGTGATCGTCGGAGCGCACATCGACGCCTGGGGTCCGGGTGCGAACGACAACGTCAGTGGCACCTCCTCGGTGCTCGCTGCCGCCCGGGCCGTGCGCGTGCTGGCGGACGCCGGGTTCGCGCCGCGCCGCACGATCGTCTTCGCGGGCTGGGACGGGGAGGAGTGGGGGCTGATCGGATCGACGGAGTGGGTCGAGGAGCACGCGGAGGCCCTGTCGACGGGTGCGGTGGCGTACCTCAACCAGGACATGATCGCGGGCCCGAGCTTCGGCGCCGGCGCCTCGCCCTCGCTCAAGCCGCTGATTCGGGACGCGGCGGGCGTGGTGCGATCACGGAACGGGAGCCTGCGCGACGCGTGGGGCGCCGCGGACTCCACGCTCGCGATCGACGACCTGGGCGGCGGATCCGACTTCGCCGGTTTCTACCACCACCTCGGCATCCCGAGCGCGGGGCACGGATTCGGCGGCCCCTACGGGCTCTACCACTCCGCCTACGATACCCGGGAGGCGGTGGAGATCGTGGATCCAGGATACGAGAACCAGACGGCGAGCTCCGAGCTGGTGGCGATCATCGCGCTGCGGCTCGCCAACGCGGAGGTCTTGCCCTACGACTACGTGACGTTCGGGCGCGAGGTGCGCGGTCTCTGGGACGCGAAGCGTGGGGAGATCGTGGCGCGGCCCGATGGCGAGGCCGCCGCGGCGCGGCTCGACAGCGCCCTGGACTCGCTTTCCGCCGCTGCGCAGCGCTTCGACTCCGCGCGACAGGAATATCTCGATGGCGCGATCGACGCGGGCCGTTCGCGCCGCGCCAACGCGGAGCTCCGGGCCGTCGAGCGCGAGCTGACGCGCGGGACGGGGCTGGTCGGCCGGCCGTGGAACAGGAACCTCGTGTTCACCACTGACGAGCGGAACGGCTACGCGACGCTCGACCTGCCCTCCATCTCCGAGGCGCTCATCGCCGGAGACGCCGCCCGCGCCGTCCGCGAGGTCGACGACTTCGCGACGCGCGTCCGGGCCGCGGCGAAGCGGGTGGAAGCCGCGTCGGACGCGCTCGCCCCGTGAGAACGTCCGGCCTATCTTCAAAGGCCAAGCCGCACAGATCCCCGTCGACCAGGAGGGCGTAATGGTCACAGGCATCAGCCGGGGAACCATCGCACGCGCGGTGGACCTTCTCGAGCTCGACCCCGGCGACGTCGCGAAGGCCGTCGGCTGCACGCCCGGGACTCTGAAGCGCTGGCGGCGCGGGGTCCAGGACCCCTCGCCGCGTCACCTCGGGCAGCTCGAGCTGCTGGACGATCTGATGCACCAGCTCGGCGAGAAGGCGCGCACGCGTCAGCGGGCGCGCGCCTGGTTCGACAGCCGCGTCCCGGCTCTCGGGAATCACCGGCCGCGCGATATCTTCCTGACCGGAAATCTCGCCCATCTCGTCGTCTACCTGCGTCGCCTGGAGCGGCTTTGATCGAAGCTGAGCTGCTGCAGGTCCAAGATCTGAAGACCTGGTTCCATACCGACGAGGGAACGGCCAAGGCCGTGGACGGGGTCTCGTTCGACGTCCGGCCGCGCGAGACGCTCGGCATCGTGGGCGAATCGGGGTGCGGCAAGTCGGTGACCAGCCTCTCGATCCTGCGTCTGATCCCGCAGCCGCCCGGGGAGATCGCCGGCGGACGGATCCTCTTCCGCGGGCTCGATCTGCTCGAGTTGCCGGAGAAGGAGATGCGGAAGATCCGTGGGAACGAGATCGCGATGATCTTCCAGGAGCCGATGACGTCGCTGAATCCCGTCTACACCGTGGGCGACCAGATCGGCGAGGTGCTGCGGCTGCACCGCGACATGTCGAAGGACGAGGCGCGCGAGCGCTCGATCGAGATGATGCGGCGCGTGCGTATCCCCGACCCCGAGCAGCGCGTCGACGAGTATCCGCACCAGCTTTCCGGCGGGCAGCGTCAGCGGGTCATGATCGCGATGGCGCTGGCGTGCGACCCGGCGCTCCTGATCGCGGACGAGCCGACCACCGCGCTGGACGTCACCGTGCAAGCCCAGATCCTGGCGCTCCTCAACCAGCTCCAGGAGGAGTACGGGATGTCGATCATGCTGATCACGCACGACCTCGGTGTGATCGCCGAGACGGCCCACCGGGTGGTAGTCATGTACGCCGGCGTGGTGGCGGAGGTGGGGACCGCCGAGCAGGTCTTCGGCGGGCCCAACCACCCGTACACCGAGGGTCTCAAGGCGGCGATCCCCAAGCTGGGCGAGCGGATCGAGCGGCTGCACACGATCCCCGGCTCCGTCCCCTCGCCGTACGAGGAGATCACGGGGTGCCCGTTCCAGAACCGGTGCCCGTACGTGATGGACCGCTGCCGGCGCGAGTTCCCGGCGCTGTACTCGCTCGGCCCGGGGCACGAGGCCCGATGCTTCCTCTATGACTAGGTCGCCGAGAACGCCGCTTCATCGGGATCACCGATGACCAGGACCGTGATTCAGCAGAAGTCGCACGAGCAGCGCACGCGCGGCGTGGCGCTCCTCACGGTGCGCGACCTGAAGAAGCACTTCCCGATCCGCCGCGGGTTCTGGTCGCGCACGGTGGGACACGTCAAGGCGGTGGACGGCGTGTCGTTCGACATCCTCCCCGGAGAGGTGTTGGGGCTGGTCGGCGAGTCGGGCTGCGGGAAGACGACGACGGGCCGCTGCATCCTGCGGCTCATCGAGCCCACGGCTGGCGAGGTCGTGTTCGAAGGGCAGGACGTCGTCGGGCTCGACCGCGGCGACATGCGCGGTCTGAGGCGCAAGATGCAGATCATCTTCCAGGATCCGTACTCCAGCCTCAACCCGCGGATCACGGTAGGCGCCATGCTCGCCGAGGCGCTCCGGATCCACAAGATCGCCGAGGGCGAGGCGGCGCAGGCGAGGATCCGGCACCTGCTCGAGGTCGTGGGCCTCTTCCCGGAGCACGCCAACCGCTACCCGCACGAGTTCTCGGGCGGACAGCGCCAGCGGATCGGGATCGCACGCGCGCTGTCGGTCGACCCCAAGTTCATCGTCTGCGACGAGCCGGTGTCCGCGCTCGACGTCTCCGTGCAGGCGCAGGTCATCAATCTGCTTCAGGATCTCCAGAAGGAGTTCGACCTGACGTTCCTGTTCATCGCCCACGACCTGGCCGTGGTCGAGCACATCTCCGACCGCGTGGCGGTCATGTATCTCGGCAAGCTCATGGAGCTGGCCGACTCCGAGGAGCTGTACCGGAACCCGCTCCACCCCTACACGCGCGCGCTCCTGGCCGCGATCCCCGTGCCGGAGCCCAACGCTCGCCGCGAGCGGATCGAGCTCGAGGGCGACGTGCCGAGCCCCGCCAACCCGCCCTCCGGCTGTCCGTTCCACCCGCGCTGCCCGATCGCCACCGCCGAGTGCGCCGAGGTCGTGCCCGAGTTCCGGGACGTGGGCGGCGGCCACTACGTGGCATGCATCAAGGTGTAGCGGCGACGTTTTTGCATCCTGCCGGAACGACCGTAGGTCGCCACGGGGTAGAGAGGGCACGGGCATGCACAGGCGAATTCGACATTTCCTGACCATCGGCGCGGTTCTGTCGGCGTCCGCGCCGGTCTCCGCGGTCCCCGTGGTGCCTCCCAGCGCCGCCTGGAACGCGTGGGGCCGCGCCGCATCCTGTCCCCTGTACTGGGCCCCGGGCGCTCCGCTCGGCCCTGTTCCCCATCCCCTGCCGGCGCCCATCGAGCCCGGTGGCAGGCTCCTCGAGAGTTCGGGCGCCGCCGCGCTCGCCGAGGCGCGGGGATGGATCGAGGTCGGTCGACCCGGCGACGCGCTGGAGGTCCTGGCCACGGCGCCGCCTGCCGAGCCCAGTGCGCGGCTCTACCGGCTGGCCGCACTGGCCGGGCTCGGGAACTGGGCGGAGCTCGACGCGGCGCTCGACTCCCTCTCGGACGCGGACCTCCCGCCGGCGTGCGGCGCGCTCAAGACCCGCTGGATCGCCGAGGCCGCGGCCGGTATGGGGAACCCGCGGGGAGCCGCGGCCGCCTGGGACGAGCTCCGCCGCGCGCGGCCCGAGCTCGGCGGGTACGTGGATCTCTGGATCCTGGAGGCCGCGGCGATGGGGGCGGACGACGAAGGGGGGCTCGCGGCGTGGCGCCGACTCGTGGACGCGGGCCTTCCCGAGGCCGCGAGGGACCGCGGCCGCGCCGCGCTCGCCGACCTGCACGAGCGAGCCGGGCGGTTCGGCGAATCCCGCGGGCTCCACCTGGCGCTCGCGGCCGAGTCGAGCGGCGCCGAGCGCGCACGCCACTGGCTCGGCGCGGCCCGCCTGGCGGACCTCGAGGGAGAGGAGCGGGCGGCCGACGAAATCCGCCGCCGGCTCGTAGAGCACGAGCCCGCGCACGCCGCGGGGGTCCTGCTCGATCCCGCGATGCGCGCCAGGCTGAATCTGCCGTCGCTCGAGGTCGCGCGCGCGCTCGTCCGGGCCGGCCGACCGGCCGACGCCGAGCCCTTCGCGACCGCGGTGGTCGAGTCGCGCGCCTCTGACGCCGTCCTCCAGGAGGCGACGCTCCTTCGTGCCGCGATCCGGGCCGGCCGCGGGGACCGCCAGAGCGCGGACGCGGACTACGACTCCTTCCTGACGCGCTGGCCGGCGGACTCCCGCGTCCCGGAGATCCTCATGGACCGGGCGCGGCTGGCGCTGAGGTTCGGCGATCGGGCGGCGGCGCGACGGGAATTCCAGGAAGTCCTCGTCCGCTATCCGGGCGGCAGGCACGCCGATGACGCGCTGTACCTGCTCGCCGATTCGTGGCAGGACGACTACGGCATCGAGCCCGCCTTCGCCGACCGCGCCATCGAGGCGTTCGACCGCCTGGTGCGGACCGCGCCCGGGTCGTACTTCGCGGACCGCTCGGAGATGCGCGCCGCCCACCTCGCGTTCGCGCTCGGCCGGCACGCGGAGGCGCGGCGGCGCTACGCCGCGTACGACGGATCGGAGAGCGCGCGCGAAGCCCGATACTGGCTCGGACGCGCGCTCTACGAGCTCGGCCAGCGCGTGGAGGCGCGCGAGATCTGGCGCAACCTCTCGCGCGGCGACGACTGGTACGCGCTCCTCTCGCGGGACCGCCTGGGCGGCCGCCCGGGCGTCACGGTCGCGCTCACGAACCCCGGCTACCGGCCCGCCCCCGAGAGCCCGCGCTCCGACGGCGCCGTCCTCCTGGCGGACCCTGCGGGGAGAACGGCGGCCGCGCTCCTCGAGTTCGGCGAGCGGGAGCTCGCGCGCGCGGAGCTCGTCCGCGGCCTCGCCCGCGTGGGAAGCGACCGCGGGCGGCTCGCGGAATGGGCCGAGGGCCTCGTCGCCTGGGGGTTCCCCGGAATCGCGCTCCAGGTCGGCGTGCGGCTCGGCGAGAACGGTGCCGGACAGACGTGGGCCTACCCGCGCGCGTTCCCGGCGACGATCGACGCCGAAGCGCGGGCCCACGCGATCGACGCCTACTACGTGATGGCGCTGATCCGCCAGGAGAGCCTGTTCCGGCCCGGCGCGGTCTCCCCGGTCGGCGCGGTGGGCCTCATGCAGGTCATGCCCGCCACGGGCGCCGAGATCGCGGACTCGACGGGCTGGCCCCAGTATGATCCGGCGATCCTCACCGACCCGGCGATCAGCCTTCACTTCGGCTCGCGCTACCTGGAGGATCAGCTGGCCCGCTTCGACGGGTTCTGGCCGGCGGTCCTCGCGGCGTACAACGGCGGGCCCCACAACGTCGCCCGGTGGTGGGAATTCCCGGAGCGGGAGCTGGACGCCGAGCTGTGGATCGACAGGATCCCCTACAAGGAAACCCGCAACTACGTCAAGAAGGTCATCGCCCAGTATGCCGCCTATCGGAGGCTGTACGCGGAAGCGCCGGCTTCGCGCTGACGGGGCGCTGATCTGGGCATTGTTGTGCGCCGCGGGGCTCGCCCCGCCGGCGGCGGCGCAGACATCGGATCTCGAGATCGGGGACCAGCCGGCGCACACCACGCTGGTCTATCCTCCGTTCGCGCACACGCTGGGCATTCATCGCGCGCGCCCGCCCCATCTCAAGCTGTTCCTCGGCGACCGGACGCGGTTCGACGACCCGCAGGGGCTGGCGGCGGTCAAGTTCGCCTCCGACGACGACCCGGAGGCCCGAGGAGACGACTTCCAGTTGACGCTCTTCGGCGTCAATTCGGGCCGCAGCGAGATCCTCTACAACTCCAGCATGCAAACGCTGGCGATCTATGGTCGGCATGGGAGCGGGAAGGACGAGCTCGCCCGGCCGCACGGCATCGCGGCCACCGTCGACGGGCGCGTATACGTCGCCGACACGGGGAACCGCCGGGTCGTGAGACTCCGCTGGGATCCCGGCGCGCGGGCGCTGTCGTGGGTGGGCAGCTGGGACGCGCCGGCCCCCTTCGACGTCGAGGCCGACACCCGCGGAGATCTGTGGGTCAGCGACCGCCAGGCGCATGCGGTGCTGCGGTTCCCCGACGGGGCGGCCGGCGCCGGGACGCAGCTCCTGCCGCCAGCGCTGACCACAGGCGACAGGTGGCCCCTTCCCGACGACGTCGAGGCTCCGCTCGGTCTGGCGGTCATGGACTCCCTCGACCCTTGGCTCCAGCCGAACGCGACCCGCCTCTACCTCGTAGACAGGGACGGCCGGAGGCTCCGCGCCTACGACACGAGCGGGAGGATCGTGGCCGCGGTCGACGCCGCCGAGCTGCCGGGCGGGGACGCGGCGCGCTTCTTCTATGTGGAGATCGACTACTTCGGGAACGTCTACGTCAGCGATCCGGCCGGCGGGCGGGTCTGGAAGCTCGACCCCATGCTGCGGCCGCTCGACGCATTCTCGGGGCCGGGGGCGGCCGAGAGCGCGCTGGAGGAGCCGCGCGGGATCGCGATCTGGAAGCGGTTCGGCCAGGTATTCGTCGCCGAGCGCGAGGGGGCGCAGTACTTCTTCGTGGGGACGGATTTCCACGCCACTTCGGAGCCGCTCGAGGTTCGGCGCCGCCCGCGCGAGGAAAGCGGTCCGGTGAACTGGTCGATGGATCTCTTCCTGACCGAGGCGGCGACCGTCACGGTGGCCTTTCTCGACGCGGCGGGCGACACGCTCGCGACCGCCGACGCGGGGGTCGAGCGCGCGGGCCCGAGGAGCGTGACCTGGGACGAGAGCGACTGGACGAAGCCCGGTGCGCCGGGGTGGGAAGAGGCGGCCCGGAGGGTAGTCGTGGAGGCGCGCCCGACCTACTCCAGCCGTCGTCGCTTCGCCCGCGTGAAGGAGCTCCCCATCGTGTGGGCCGGGTCTTGACCGCCCTCCTGGGGTCCGGTACACTCGCCAAACACCCCTCAACAGAGTCACCTCGACAGGGAGGAATCGCACCCCGATGCCCACGGGAAAGGTGAAGTGGTTCAACGACGCCAAAGGATACGGTTTCATCCAGCGGGAGGACGGTGAGGATGTCTTCGTCCACTTCACCGCCATCCAATCCGACGGTTTCAAGACGCTGGCCGAGGGCCAGGAGGTGGAGTTCGAAGTCCTGAACGGCCAGAAGGGTCCCCAGGCCTCCAACGTCCTGAAACTCTAGACGACGTCTCGCTACGAAGACCAAGCGCCTCGTCGGCCCCCGGCCGGCGGGGCGCTTCTGTCTTGCCCCGGCGCCTCCGGTTGCCGACCGCCGACTCGCCGGTCACTATCCTCGCATGGTGGAGCCGGGCGGAGAATCGGTAAAGGAGGTCGAGCAGCGCGAGGACGTCCGCGTAGCGCTCCAGCAGATCACGGCGACCGAGACGCCGAAGGAGCCGGTGCGTCCGCTCCAGCTCGCCTGGCTCGCGACCCACCTGCTCGTGCTCGCCGGCCTGACGGTCGTCTACTACCTCCTGCGGTTCGAGGTCTTTCCCCTCTCCGAACGGCTCGAAGGGTTCCTCCAGCGGCTGACGCTCGGGGGGATGGCGGTCGTCGCGGTGCTTACCGTCGTCAAGGCGGTCGACGCGATCATCCTCCGCCGTCTGGAGAGCCGGGTCACCGAGTACACGCTACGGCGCGTGGTGCGCGCCGTAGCGGCGCTCGTGATCCTCCTCGTCGTGGCTTCGATCCTGTCGGCCAGCTGGTATACGGCGCTGGTGTCGCTGGGCATCCTTTCCCTGATCCTCGGGTTCGCGCTCCAGACGCCGATCCTCAGCTTCATCGGCTGGCTGTACATCCTGGTTCGCACGCCGTACCGGGTCGGTGACCGGATCCGGATCGGCGAGGCGACGGGCGACGTGATCGACGTGGGGTACCTCGACACCACCCTGTGGGAGTTCGGGGGCGAGTACCTGTCGACCGATCACCCCAGCGGGAGAGTGATCAAGTTCCCGAACTCGCTCGTCCTCAGCGAGCCGGTGTTCAGCTACTCCTGGCCGCTGTTCCCCTACATATGGAACGAGCTGAGCTTCCAGGTCGCCTACGAAAGCGATCTGGCGTTCGTGGCCAGCACTCTCAAGGAAGTGGCGGACGAGGCAGTGGGCGAAGACATGCGAGAGCGCGTACGGACCTTCCGCGAGGTGCTGTCCAAGACCCCGGTGGACGAGCTCGAGGTGCGCGAGGAGCCGGCGGTCTTCTTCCGCGCGAGCTCCAACACG
>JAICQP010000204.1 GCA_025937815.1 Gemmatimonadota bacterium | reverse complement strand
CCGGTCGAAGTTGAACTCCTGGGGCGCGAGGCCGATCCGGCGGCGCGTCAGCCGGTACTCACGGACCACGTCGTGCCCGAGGACCCGCACGTCGCCGTCCGCGAACGTGACCAGCCCGGTGAGGATGTGGATCGTCGTCGACTTGCCGGCGCCGTTGGGTCCCAGCAGCCCGAAGAACTGCCCGCGGCGGATATCGAGATCGATGCCGCACAGCGCCGGAACGTCGCCGTACGATTTGGCCAGGCCTCGGATCCGGATCGCTGGGTGGTCGACTTCGGAGGAGAAGGACATTCGCAGGCGAACCTAGGAGCGGCGATACGCCACGGCAACAGGGCGGCGGCGTTCGGTTGACCGCGGGGGCGCGCGGCGTATCCTACGGGCCGATGAATTCCCCCGAAAGAGCCCGCCGATGAGCGCGGCCGCACCCCTCCGCGTCGCGATCGGCGGCCGGATGCAGGTCGGCAAGACGACCGCCGCCGACCGGCTCGTCGAGCGGCACGGATTCGTCAAGTACGCGCTCGCCGCGCCGATCAAGGAGATCGCGAAGAGCGCGTTCGGCTGGGACGGGCGCAAGGATGCTCGGGGGCGACGGCTCTTGCAGGAGGTGGGGACGGTGGGCCGCAACTACAGTGGCGACATCTGGCTCGATCGCTTCGCCGCGCGGCTCGCCGCGGAGGGGCCCCCGCGCGCTGTCGTGGATGACCTGCGCCTCGAGCGCGAGGAGCGCTATCTCCGCGAGCTGGGGTTCGCGTGCATCCTGGTGACGAGACCCGCGGAGCTGATCCCCGAGGCGGAGGGGGCCGAGCAGGCGCGCGGGCACGAGACCGAGACGGAGATCGGGCGCCTGGACGTGGACGCGGTGATCGACAACTCGGGGTCGTTCGACGATCTGTACGAGGCCCTCGACCGGCTCGTCGCGGAGCTGGAGGGGCGGGCGTGAGGCGGCTTGCTGCCGCGCTGGCGCTCGCCGCCGCCCTCGCGGGCCCGCCGGCTCTCGGTGGCGCGCGGGAGCTCCGCGCGCAGGAGGGCGCGCAACCGCCGGCCTCGGTGCAGGCGATCCGGGTCGAGGAGGCGCCGGAGATCGACGGCCGGCTCGACGAGGAGGTCTGGGCCCGCGCGGAGGTCGCGTCCGGGCTCCGCCAGCGCGAGCCCGACGAGGGCGAGCCCGCTTCCGAGGATACGGAGGTCCGGGTCCTGTTCACCGAGTCCGCGATCTACATCGGTGTGGAGCTCCACGATCGCGAACCGGACGCGATCGTCGCCCGCACGTACGACCGGGACGCGCTGGCGAGCTTCGGCTTCGGGGGAGGCATGGAAGGGGCTCCGGACGACGTCTTCGCGTTCATCCTCGACACCTATCACGACCGCCGCAACGCCTACCTGTTCATGACCAATCCGCTAGGCAATCAGACCGACGCCCTGATCGAGAACGAGGGCGCGGGAATCAACGTCGACTGGGACGGCGTCTGGGACGTCGCCGCGCGGCGGACCGACGGCGGATGGACGGCGGAGTTCGAGATCCCGTTCTGGACGCTCAAGTTCCCCGACGACCCGCGCACGTGGGGATTCAATTTCTCGCGCGTGATCAAGCGCCGCACCGAGGACGCCCTGTGGGCGTCCTGGGGCCGTGACAACGGCGGCCTGTTCAAGATCGCGCGCGCGGGGGAGCTGGGCGGATTGGTGGGGCTCGACAGGCCCGCCGACTTCCAGCTCAAGCCGTACGCGCTGGCCGAGGGGCGTCGCGCCGATCCGGACGAGGAAGGACTCGACGAGGGGTTCGACGGCAAGCTCGGCGGCGACGCCAAGTGGGGGCTGGACGAGAACTGGACCCTCGACCTCACGGTGAACACCGATTTCGCGCAGGTCGAGGCCGACGTGGAGCAGATCAACCTCACCCGGTTCAGCCTGTTCTTCCCGGAGAAGCGGGATTTCTTCCTCGAGAACGCCGGGATCTTCGACTTCGGGAGCCGGGGCTTCGGCGGGCCTCCGTCGCTGCTCCTCTTCTTCAGCCGAAGGATCGGGATCTCCGCTGCCGGCGACGAGGTTCAGCTCCTCGGCGGCGGGCGCTTGTCGGGCCGGGCGGGTCCGTGGTCGGTGGGCGTGCTCGACGTCGTCACGGCGGACGACGAGGACGAGCCGCGAACGAACTGGAGCGTGGCACGCGTGCGGAGGAATGTCGGCCGGCGGGCCCTGTGGGGCGCCATCGCCGCGGCGAAGACGCCGGCCGGCGGCGAGACCGCGGGATCGGTCGGGGCGGACTTCTCGTGGCGGCCGACCAACGAGCTCGAGATCTCCGGTTACGCCGCCGGGAACGAGGGTCCCGATCCGGCCGCCGAGCAGTACGCCAGCCGGCTGGCGTTCGACTACACGGGGGACTTCTGGGGCTGGCTCGTGGAGGGGGAGGGCATCGGCCGGGGAATGCTCCCGCCGACCGGCTTCGTCCGCCGGCCCGGGACGTTCCGAACGTTCGGGACGCTGCGCGAGCGGCCGCGGCCGGGCGGCCCGTTCCGCACCATCACGTTCCGGGAGAACGCAGAGCTCGTGACGGACACCGACGGGGAGGTCCTCGACCGCGCCGTGTCGTTCGAGCTGTCGCCGGCGTTCGAGAGCGGCGACGAAGCGAGGTTTTCGATCGAGCGGCGCTCGGAGAGGCTGACCGAGCCGTTCGAGCTTCGCGAGAACATCGTGTTCCCGGCCGGCGAGTACTGGACGACCGGCTGGTCGATCGGCGCGGAGACGTCCGAGAAGCGCGCGCTGCGCGGTGAGGTCAACTTCCAGAAGGGCGGATTCTTCGACGGTGACCGTCGCGGCCTCGGCGCCGAGGTCGAATGGTCGCCCGATCCGCATCTCTCGCTGGAGCTCGGGTGGGAGCGCAACGAGATCGAGACGCCGCAGGGCGACCTGGACACCGATCTCGGGCTCATGCGCGTCGGGTACGCGTTCAGCACGCGGCTGGGCGTCAACGCGCTCCTGCAATACAACGGCGAGAGCGACGAGCTGTCGACGAACGTGCGGCTGAACTGGATCTGGGCGCCGGGCAGCGACCTGTTCGTCGTGCTCGACACGCGACGGAGCGAGCTGGGGGAGGCCGATGGGCCTTCGCACGAGGTCCTGGCCATCAAGTTCACGCGCCTGTTGCGATTCTGACGAGCGCGCCTTCCCGATGCGTGGACCCGAGGCGAGTGCGAGGCCGGAAAACCGAAAGGCCCCGCTGTTGGCGGGGCCTTCGGCGATTAGGCCAGGAGGAAACGCGGGCCTAACTCACCCGACAGCTCCGTAGTCGACCGGGACCGGTAGCCGTCGGACTCTTGCAGTTTATCGTGTAGGGACGGAAAGTCAAGGGCGGTGGTCACCACTTATGTGGTCGGTCCAGGAATCTCTTTTCTGGGATGTCAATGTAGTCAATTCAACCGATATTTCGGCGGTTCTGTATCGTTTCGATACACCAGGCACGCGAGGGCCCGGGGCAGCGTTTTCGAGGCTCGAGCAGGCCGCTTTTCAGGCCCCGCCACCGCCTGT
>JAICQP010000093.1 GCA_025937815.1 Gemmatimonadota bacterium | reverse complement strand
GTTCCCGACGACCAGGTAGTCCGCCCCAAGCTCGTCGGCGATCTGCTCCAGGCTCTTCGTGCTCTCCTTGTACTCCCCCGAGCTCTGGCTGGCGATGACCTGCAGCCCAGGCAGTGTCGCGAGCTTTCCGCGGACCTCGTCGGTCATCCCGTCGGCGAAGTACTCATCATCGGCCGCGCCGAGGTTCTCGAACGGCAGCACGGCCACCACCTTTCGCTCGCCGGATTCGCCCCCCCGGTCGGCGCTCCGCCAGGCGAAGAGGATGCCGAGGCCGAGCAGGAAGCCCAGCGCCAGCGTAGCGAAGGCCAGCGGAACACGGCGGCGCCGCGCCAAGGACGCCGCCGAGCGCAGGAGCCGGGTCTGCCGCGCCCGTTCCCAGCCGCCCGCTGCCGGCAGCTCCGGCGGCTCGCCGCTCACCGCGTACAGCCGCCACTCCCCGGGCACGCCCTTCAGCTCGTGCGCGCCTCGGTCTTCGAAGGTCCATCCGGAGCCGGCGACGAAATCCCGGAGCGCCCTCGAGACCAGCACCTCGCCGGGTCCGGCATGGGCGGCGACGCGCGCGGCGGTGTGGACCGCGATGCCCCCGATCGTCCCCTCGATCACCTCGACCTCGCCGGCGTGCAGGCCGCTGCGGATCTCGATCCCCAGCCCTCGCACGGCGTCGGAGACGGCACGGGCACAGGCGATCGCCTGTTCCGGGCGCTTGAAGGTCGCGAGAAAGCCGTCGCCGGTCGTGCTGAGCTCGCGGCCACCGAAGCGCCAGAGCTCCTGCCGCACCAGTTCGTGGTGCCGCCGGAGGAGCTCGCGCCACCGGCGGTCCCCGAGCTCGGCGGCCTTCTCCGTCGAGCCGACGATGTCGGTGAACAGCACCGTCACGAGATAGCGCTGTGATTTCACGACGAATCGCCTCTCATCGATCTCGGGCCAAGACCATCAGCCGGCCGGGATCGCGTGCGCGACAAGAAAAAAACGATTACGGGAAGAAACAAGACAATAGTAAGAATGCCGCCCGAGAGCGATTACCTACATCACGTCGTTCAGTGTCCAGTCGTAGTCGAGATACTCGATCTTCCACGCCTCGTCCCGCGCCGCAGCCGCCGCGTCGCCCGTCAGGTTCCGGATCAGATACTCCCGCAGCGAGCCGCCCGCCCGCTCGAAGTCTTCGCGGTACCACTTGAGGATGCGGCTCACGTAGAGGACCCGGCCTGCCGGATCGATGCGATGCCCCTGCGGCCCGTTGAGGAACGTCCGCGTCTGGAAGTCGAGCTGGGTGTCGAGGCGCGACGCCTCGTACGGTTCCGCGCGAAGCTTGGGGCACGAGCGGGTCGCGCAGTTGAGGGCGAAATGCGTCCTCTCGTCCCACAGCGCGCCCTCGAACAGAATCTCCTTCTCGATCTCGTCGAGCGTCCGGACCTTGCCGGCGACGGGATGCTCGCGCCGGCTGAAGAACCCCCGGAACCGGCCGCCGATGAACCCCACGTCGCGCACGGAGTCGATGGGATACCGCTCGAGGACCCCCGCGATGACACGCGCGTTGTAGGCGTTGATCCAGAAGGCTCGCTGCTCGTCGACCGTCATCCTCTCCGGCCGAGCCTCTTCCAGCCACTGGAGGTAGCGCCTCCACTCGGGCGGGTTCTCGGTGAACAGCAGGCCGTAGCGCACGTCCCCGCCTTCGACATACCGGGAAAGGACGGCGGCATAGTCGTCGCGGGCCGAGGCGGTCGCCCCGGCCTGAGGAAGGGCCGGCCCGGGGAAGGCCAGCACGAGAACGGCCGCCATGAGTGCGCGGGGATGTGGGGCGGTTGCCCGCATGCGGGGAAAGAAGGTAAGGGTCGCGCCCCGCCGGGTCACCACCCCCCTCCGAACCGGTTGACTAAACGTGGGGCGCGTCTATCCTACGGGTCATGAGCGACGAGACCTTCGAAGAGGTCACGCACGAGCTGGATGCACTGGAATCCGAGGTCGAGGCGATGCGCGTCGCGGTCGACGAGGGAGAAGAGACGTTCGCCGCGGCCCCGGCGGCGCGGCAGTCCGCCCTTCGCCACCTCGATCACGCGATGCGTCATCTGATCGAGTCCGCCTGGTCACTGATCGACGAGGCGGACTGGGACGAGCCCGAGGACAATCTGGACGCCATCGAGATCCTGGCGGAGGAGGACGTGATCCCCGGGCGCCTCGGCGCCACCCTCGTCGGCCTCGCGGAGTACGCCGCCGAACACGGAGAGGAGGAGGGGTGGGAGGCGAGCGCCGAGGCGGCGGACGCGTTCGAGCGCGTGAGCGAAGGCGTGGATGCGATCACCGAGTACATCGAGCTCGTGCACCACTTCATGAAAGAGTGGGAGGCATAGGCCGCCCGCGCGCGGACGCGTCCCCCACGCCGCCGCGCGCCGATCTCGAGCGGATCTGGCCGTACATTCCCGGAAGGCACCGCGACGAGATAGCCGCCGAGTACGGCATCGGCGACGTCCTCAAGCTCGCCTCGAACGAGAATCCCCTCGGACCCTCCCCGCGGGCGGTCGAGGCGATAGCCAGGCGGCTGAGCGAAATCCACTACTACCCCGACAGCCAGGCCCGCGCGCTGAAGTCCGCGCTGGCCGATCGCCAGGGCCTCGACCCGAGCCAGCTCGTGATCGGCAACGGCTCGGTCGAGTGCATCGACCTGGTGGCGCGGGCGTTCCTGCGTCCCGGCGACGAGGTGGTGGTGGGGTTCCCGACGTTCCCGCGCTTCCAGATCGCGTGCCAGGTCGTCGGGGTCCGGCCGCAGGTCGTGCCTCACGTCGACTGGAGGTTCGACCTCGACGGGCTGCGTGAGGCCGTCACCGAGCGGACGCGGGTCCTGTTTCTGGACAATCCGTGCAACCCTACCGGCACAGTGATCGGCCCCGACGAGCTGGCCGGCCTGCTCGACGAGCTGCCCTCCGAGACGCTCGTGGTGCTGGATCGCGCGTACTTCGAGTTCGAGCCCGAGGCCAGCCGCTTCGCCGAGGACCTCGACCGGATCCGGGACGGCGCGAATCTGATCGTCCTGAGGACGTTCTCGAAGGCCCACGGACTCGCGAGCCTAAGGATCGGCTACGCGATGGCCCGGCCCGAGCACGCCCGCGCGCTCGATCACGTGCGCGAGGCGTTCAACACGAGCTCGCTGGCGCAGATCGCCGCGCTGGCCGCGCTGGAGGACGAGGCGCACGTCGAGAAGACGCGGGCCATCGTGGAAAGGGAGCGCTCCTGGCTCTCCGCGCAGCTCGACGAACTGGGTCTCGAGCACGTGCCGTCCGTGACGAACTTCCTGTTCACGAACCTCGGAGCGCGCGCGGCGGACGTGAACGAGGGCCTGCTGTCGCGCGGCGTGGTGATCCGGCCGATGAGCGCCCCGGGAATCGAGACCTGGGCCCGGATCTCGGTGGGGGATCGGGCGGGGAACGAGCGGCTCGTCGCCGCGCTGGCGGACGCGCTGGCGTGATTCGAGTGGCGCTCCTTCCCGGCGACGGGGTGGGCCCGGAAGTGCTCCCCGTCGCGCGCCGGGCGCTGGAGATCGCAGGCGCGGACAACCACGTGGATTACGTGTTCGAGGAGCTCCCGTGGGGGGCCGACCACTTCCTGGCCACCGGCGAGACGCTGCCCGAGGGCGAGCTCCGCCGGCTCCGCGGCGATGCGGACGCGATCCTCCTCGGCGCGCTCGGCGATCCCCGCGTTCCGGGCAACGAGCACGCGCGGGACATCCTGTTCGGACTCCGCTTCGGGCTCGACCTCTACATCAACCTGCGTCCGATCAAGCTGCTCCACCCTGGCCTGTGCCCGCTAAAGCCGAGGCCCGACGGCATCGAGCGCGTCATCGACATGGTCGTGTTCCGGGAGAACACCGAGGGCGCCTACGTGAACATCGGCGGGAGCTTCAAGCGCGGGACGCCCGACGAAGTGGCGATCAACGAGGACCTGAACACGTACAAGGGCGTCAAGCGCATCGTGCGCGCGGCGTTCGAGTACGCGGTCGAGCGGGGACGCCATCGGGTGACGATGTGCGACAAGGCGAACGCGCTGGCGTACGCGCACGGCCTCTGGCGCCGCGTCTTCGCAGAAGTGGCAGCGGAGTTCCCGTTCCTGAAGACCGAGGTCGAATACGTCGACGCACTGGCCATGAAGCTCGTGCGGCATCCGGAGCACTACGCCGTGATCGTGACCAGCAACCTCTTCGGGGACATCCTCTCCGACGAGGCGTCGGCCCTGATCGGCGGGCTCGGGCTCGCGGCGAGCGCGAATCTGCACCCGGGGCGGCCGGGCATGTTCGAACCCGTTCACGGCTCGGCCCCGGACATCGCGGGAAGCGGGACCGCCAACCCCATGGCGGCGGTGCTGAGCGCTGCACTCCTGGCCGAGCACACGGGGGCGCCGCGGGTGGCGGCCGCGCTCGAGGGGGCCGTGGCGGCCGCGCTGGCCGAAGGGGTGGCGACACCGGACGCCGGCGGCGCGGGCTCGACCGCCGAGGTCGGGGACTGGATCTGCGAGCGGATCGAGCGCGGCCCGTGAGCGCCCTCGAGGGCGCCGGCTGGGCGCTGCTCGGGCTCCTCACCCTGGCGGTCGCGGCGCTGGCGATCCTCCGCCCGACCGATCCGGCCGGCGTCCTCAACGAGATCCGGCTCGCGGCCGGCTTCGATCGCTACGAGGCCGCGATGGACGAGGGCGATCGCATCCACAGCACGGTGGTCGCCGAGTTGAGGCGCACCGCCAAGGACGACCTCGAAAGCCGGGAGTCGCTCTACGCGATGCTCGAGGAGGCGGCCGACCGCTACGAGATCGCGCGCCGCGAGTCCGAGGGCTTCTACGAGGACCAGCGGGCGCAGATCCGCCTGGCTCGGACGTACATGCTCTGGGCGCGATCGCTGCACGAGGACGGCACCGGGACCTGGTACGAACGGAACGACGAGGAGACGCTGCGGCGCGCACGCGCGATCGTCGACCGGGGCCTGGCGCTGCCGGACATCCCCGGCGACAGGCGGGTGGAGCTGGAGGAGATGGGAACCCGGATCGACAGGGCGCTGACGCCGTGGCCGATCCTCTAGCCGGCGACCCCGTCCGGGACGCCGAGCGCCAGCGGGCGCTCGGGGTCTGTCTCCTCCTGGCCGCGGCGCTGCTGGTAGGCGGACTCGACCTTCCAGCGCGGGGCTACGAGTCGTTCCGGTATGCGATGTTCGGGTTCACGAGCGGGTTGCTCGGGATCCTCTTCACGTTCGCGCTGGTGAGTCGGGAAGTGCTGTGGCGCCCTGCCGGTTGGATCGGGGTCGTACTCCTCGTCTACTGGGCCGCCGCGACCGCGATGCTGTTCCGCGTACTGCTGCCGCCTCCAGGCCTCGTGCAGGTCGGCCTGGCGGTCGTCGCCGCCGTAGGCGCGGGGGTCATCGTCAGCCGCCGCGACCGAGAGGGTGCGGTGCTCGCGCTGGGCACGGTGACCGTCATCCTGGCCGTCATTCGCTTCGCGCTGGTGCCCGTGTTCTGGGCGCGCTCCGGGCTCCCGAACTGGGGGCCCGTCCGGCTCGGCGCGTCCGCCGACGCGGTGCGCGACTTCTTCGTCGCCTTCGCGCCGGAGCGCCCGGCTTCCCAGGCGCTCCACTTCCTCGCGGTGGTCCTGTGGGTCGTCGCGCTATGGCTCCAGTGGGAGCCGCCCGCGGCCGCCGCTAGAGAGCCGGACGCTCATTCCCTATCGGCCGGCGGCAAGTAGCTCGCGGGCGAAGTCGCCGACCGGTCTCGACGCGCCGCCGTAGTTGCCGAGGACGACGACGACGTCGCCAGTCTCGCGATCAATCATGAACGCCGCGCTGATCCCGGGGAATCCACCCGTGTGCCCGAAGATCCGGCCGCCTTCCCACTGCTGGAACCCGTAACCGTACTCGGGAGAGCCGGCCTCGGGCTTGGCGGTCGTGATCAGGGCGGCGGTCTCGGGCTGCACCAGGCGGCCGTCGAGGAGCGCGTTAGCGAAGGCCAGCAGATCGGGCGCCGTCGAGTACCCGCCGCCGGCCGGGCCGCCCCGGACCGTGTGTTCGAAGACGTTCGAGCGGTAGGTGACGCCGCTCTCGGTCTCCATCCGCTCGTAGCCCTGGGCGAGGTTCGGCACCACCGCGTCGACCTCGTAGGCGTCCGTACCGGTCATCCCCGCCGGCTCGTAGACGTGCTCGCGCACGTAGTCGTAGTAGGACTGGCCGCTTGCCTTCTCGACGACCACGCCGAGCAGCAGGAAGCCGGTATTGCTGTACGCCCAGGCGGTCCCGGGCTCGAACGTGAGCGAGTCCTTCGACACGATCGGCTTCCAGGCCTCGAGGTCGCGGTAGAGCCCGCGGCTCGAGCGCATGAATTCGTCGTTGAAGAAGCTGCCGAGACCCGAGGTGTGGGTCAGGAGGTGGCGGATCGTCGCCTTCTCGCCGACCTCGGGCCGCACCCAGTCGGCGTCCAGCCACTTGCCGATCGGGTCGTCCCACGAGAGGACGCCGCGCTCCACCAGCTGCGCGACGGCGACCGCGGTGAACATCTTGTTCATCGAGCCGAGATTGAACTTCGTGTCGACCGCATTGAGAACGCCGTAGCTCTTGCTGGCCTCACCATAGGCGCGCTCGAAGACGGACCGGCCGCCGCGCGCGACGAGCACGGCCCCGGAGAACCCGTCGGCGGCGGCGAGCCGATCGAGATATTCGCCGAGCATCGAAGCGATCTCCTCGTCCGGGAGCCTGCGCTCTGGAACGGCCGGGGCCTCGACGCCGTCCGCCGGCGTGAGCGGCCGCATTCCCATGCCCGCGATCCGGTGCGGCGGCTCAGTCTCGGTGCGCAGGGTGAGCATGCGGAGCGCGCCGTCATTCCGGGCTTGCACGAGGACCTGGATCGCGAACGCGTCGGAATCCCGGACCTCGACGGCATCGTATCCCCCGGATCGGCGCTGCATCTCGGCCTGGATCCGCAGGTGCTCCTCGATCCGGAAGGCGTCTCGGAGAGAGGGCGCGAACCCCTCCGCGACCAGGGCCCGGCGCGCCGCGTCGTCGCCCTCGACCGTCAGGCGGAGCATTTCGGCGGCGCGACGACCGGCGGGAGTGTCCGGCAGGTCGACCTGCGCGCGTGCGCCGGGCGGAGCGGTTGCCGCCAGGGCCAGGACGCCGGCGGCGATCGCCAGCGCGAGCGGAACTCTCATCGCTCCTCCTCCTGGCTCTCCATTCTCCGCTCAGGCGAATCCGGCGGAACGGGAGGGAGGGGACTCCGGCGGCGGATCAGCACCTCGTGGCGGCGGGTCTGCATCTCGCGGAATCGCTCGCGTTGCTGCTCCGTCAGGAGCGCCTCGATGTCGGCGTTCGTCGAATCCATGAGCGCCTTGAGACGGGGATGCATCGACTCGAGCAGCGAGTCGGCCTTCTGGCGCTGCACTTCCATCAGGCTGTCGACGCGCACCGCCTGCTCGTCGTCGAGACCGAGCTCCTCGCCGAACTCATTGCCGAGCCGCTTGTAGAACACCGCGCCGGGGCCGTGCGGAGGAGGCGGCACGTCGGGCAGCGCGATCCGCTCCATCGTCGCGTGATGCGGGAACGCGGGCCGGCGGGCGAACAGCGAGATCGCCGCTCCAGCCAGCCCGCCGGCGAGGAACACCAGCGCCAGCACCCCCGCCGCGATCCACATGCTCCTTCGGGAATCGATCGTCATCGGTTTCTCTCCTCCATGGCGACCACCAGCTCCTCGATGGTCGGGGTTTGTCCCGTGGACACCCACGTGGTCACGGGCGTGGGATAGCCGAGCGCGTCGCCCAGCCCGATCGTGGCGCCGGTTTCGGGCTCGGGACCCCCGGAGACGAGCGCCCCGAGCGCGAGCGCGGACACGATGGCGGCGGCGGCGAGCGTCGGGCGGAGCCACGCGGCCAGGAGCTCCGCGGGGCCGCGCGCCGCGTAGCCGGCCAGTATCGGCGCGGCCCGGTCGACGATCTCCCGCACCATCGCCTCCCAGCGCTCCGGGTCCCGCGACGGGTCGAGCGGAGCCCAGGTTGGATCCTGATCGTCGTTCATTCGCGGATCTCCTTTCCGTAGCGCACCGCCAGCCGCTCGCGCAGCGTTCGCCGGGCCTCGTGGAGGTGGTAGCGGACCGTACCCTCGGGCATCCCCAACCGCGTGGCGATCTCCGCGTGCCGCCACCCCTCGACGTCGTGGAGGAGCGCGATCTCGCGGCGGGTTTCGTCCAGCCGCCCGAGCGCTTCCAGCAGATCCTCCCGCAGAATCGACCGCTCGGTCTCGCTCCCCGGGTCCGTGCCACCTGCGCGCCGGTCGGCCGCCTCGATCGGCTCCGCGTCTCGCACGCGCCGGGAGCGGATCAGGTTGAGCGAACGGTTCCGCACGATCTCGAGGAGCCAGGGACCGAAGCGGTCCGGATCGCGCAGGCTCTTCAGCCGCTCCAGCGCGGCGATGAAGGAGTCCTGGCAGACGTCCTCCGCGTCGTGCGGGCTGCCGGTCCGTGCCAGCGCGACGGCGTAGGCCGCCCTGAGGTGCCGCCGCACGAGGGCCTCGAAGGCGACCGTCCGGCCCCGCAGCGCCTCCATCACCAGGTCTCGATCGGAGCCGGGCATCGTCATGGGAAAGACACGCCTCCCTGTGGGAACGTTGGGCGACGGCAGGGACGGCCCGGGGTTCGGTTGACGGTTCCGCGCCCGGAGGCGACCCTTAGGGAAAGCTCGCCGCCCCATCCCACTTCGGAACATCGAGGAGCATACCATGAAGCTCGACCGCGACGACATCGTGCTCGTGGCCGGTGTCCGCACCCCGTTCGGTGCCTTCGGCGGGTCCCTCAAAGACCTGTCCGCCAACGACTTGGGAGTGGTGGCCGCCAAGGCCGCGCTCGACCGCTCGGGTTTCGCTCCCGGCGACGTCGATCACGTCATCTTCGGGAACGCGCTCCAGACCTCCGGCGACGCGATCTACTGCGCGCGACACATCGGCCTCAAGGCCGGCCTTCCCGTCGAGACCCCCGCCGTGACCGTGAACCGGCTCTGCGGCTCGGGCTTCGAGTCGATCATCCAGGCCTGCCGCCAGATCGTCGTCGGGGACAGCGAGGTCGTGCTGGCCGGCGGCACCGAGAGCATGAGCCAGGCGCCGCACACGATCCGCGGCGCGCGCTGGGGGATCCCGCTAGGGGCATCCAAGATGGGCGACCTCCTGTGGGAGTCGCTCTACGATCCCTACGCCGGATTCTCCATGGCCGAGACCGCCGAGAACCTGGCCGACAAATACGAGCTCAGCAGGGCCGAGGTCGACGACTTCGCCTACCAGAGCCAGATGCGAACCCAGGCGGCCCGCGAGGCGGGCAGGTTCGACGACGAGATCGTCCCGGTGGAGCTGGTGACCAAGAAGGGCCACCAGGAGTTCGCGGCCGACGAGCACCCGCGGCCGACGACGACGCCCGAGATCCTCGCGAAGCTCCCGCCCTACTTCAAGAAGGACGGCGTCGTGACGGCCGG
>JAICQP010000147.1 GCA_025937815.1 Gemmatimonadota bacterium | reverse complement strand
GCGGCGCGCATGGAGCGATCGCCCGAGCCCGCCTACGAGGTGGCCGGTCCCGAGGTGCTCGAGCTCCGAGACGTCGTGGCCGGGGTGGCCGAAGCGATGGGGCGGCGGCGGCCGGCGATCGTGCCGCTCCCGACCCGCCCGCTCGAGGCGCTGGCGGGCCTCGCCGAGAAGGCCTTCGCCAATCCCCCGATCACCGCCGACCAGCTGCGGATGCTCGAGATCGGAAGCGTGGCATCGCCGGAGTCCGTCAGGGGGCTGCGCCGCGACTTCGAGATCGAGCACGCGCGACTCGCCGACAAGGCCCCCGGATGGTTCGAATGAGCCCGGGATCGGCGAAGCCGTTCGCCAACGAAACGGCGGTCGGGCATATTTACCGTTCGATGCGGTGCACTGCGAATCCCGTACGGACGGCCCTCTCGGCGGGCGCTCTCCTCTTCGCCGCGGCCTGCCTCGCCGCGGGGCCCCTCCACGCGCAGATCGCGGCCGGGGCGACGGGTAGCGGGCTCGCGGGGACGGGCTCGCCGATCCCCAGCGTCGAGGAGCTGAACGCCCATGTCGCGCATCTGGCGTCCGACGCGCTGGCCGGCCGGCGCGCGGGAACGCCCGGAGCCGAGCGCGCCGCCCGGTACATCGTCCAGGCGCTCAGCGAGGCCGGCCTCCAGCCGGCGCCGGGCTATCCGACCTACCTGCAGAGCTTCGATTTCCCCGTCGGCGTGGAGCTCGGTCCCGAGAATCGCCTGGTCGTCCAGCACGGGAGCCGGATCGGCACGAGCTTCCAGCCCGGCCGTGACTTCCTGCCGCTCGCCGGCTCCGTCGCCGACCGCATCGTCCAACCCGTCGTCTTCGCGGGATACGGCATCTCCGCTCCGACGATCGGGTGGGACGACTACGACGGGATCGACGTCGAGGGGAAGATCGTGCTCGTGCTGAGGCTCTCGCCGGAGGGCGACAAGCCGGCGAGCCGCTTCGGCCGCTACATCTCGGATCGGTACAAGGCCGCCAACGCGCGCGCGCACGGCGCCAGGGCGATCCTGCTCGTCAATGGACCGGCGACCGAGGAGATCGACAAGCTGATCCCCTTCTCGGTCGACGAGGAGCCGGGCACGCTGGGGATCGTCGCCCTCTCGGTCACGCAGGCGGTCGCGCGCCGGATCGTGGCGGTCGCGGGCGAGGACCTCTCGATGTGGCAGCACCTCATCAACCGGCAGAGCGCGCCGCGCAGCCGGCCGATCGAGAACGCCGTCGTCAACCTGCGCGCCGACCTGCGCCCCCGCCTCCGGACGACCCACAACGTGATCGGCATCGTGCCGGGCCGCGATCCCCGGCTGGCGCGCGAGGTCGTGGTCGTGGGCGCCCACTACGACGGGCTCGGGCTCGGCGGTCCGGGCTCGCTCGACCCGGTCCCCGGCGACGTCCACAACGGCGCCGACGACAACGCCAGCGGCGTCTCGGCCCTGATCGAGCTTGCGCAGTTCTTCGCCCATCCGGCGAACCGCCCGGATCGAACGCTGGCGTTCGTCGCGTTCGGCGCCGAGGAGGAGGGGATGCTGGGGTCGGCGTGGTTCGTCTCCAACACGCCGTGGCCGATCACCGACGTCACCGCGATGATCAACATGGACATGATCGGCCGCCTCGGCGAAGAGCTGACGGTCTACGGGGTGGGATCGTCGGCGGGATGGCACGAGGTGCTGGAGCGCGCGAACGCGGAGGTCGGCGCTCCGATCGTCGAGATGGACGAGGGGTACGGCCCGTCCGACCACGTCGCCTTCTACCTGCGGCAGATCCCCGTCCTGGCCTTCTTCACGGGCGTCCACGAGGACTACCATCGCGCGAGCGACGACGTCGAGCACCTGAACCTGGAAGGGCTGCACTCGGTGACGCGCGTCGTCCGGGCGGTGGTCACCGAACTGGCGGAGCGGTCCGGGCGGCTGGCGTTCGACCCGCGCCAGTTCGAGCCCCGTCAGATCGACGAGCCGGTCGAGGAGGCGGAGGAGATGCCCCCGCCGCTGAAGATCGGCGTCGTGCCGGGACCGGCGGACGGGACGCCCGGCGTTCCCGTCGACGCGCTGGTCGAGGACTCGCCCGGGTTGCGGGCGGGAGTGGAGGCCGGCGACCGCGTGATGCAGGTCGGCGAGCGCCGGACCGAGACGATCTACGACTACGTCCAGGCGCTCCGCGAGGTGCCGCGGGACGCTTCGTGGCGGATGGTCGTGCTGCGTGACGGAGCGGAAGTCACGCTGACGTTCGCGCCGGTGGAGACGCAGTGAAGCCCGCACGCGTGAGCCGGACTGCGGCGGTTGCGGTCCTCACGCTCGTACTCGCCGCTGGATGCGCGGGCGGGCGCGCGACGGGCAGCGGGATGGACGGCGCCTCCGCGCCCGATCCCCGGCCGGAGATCGAGCGCGTGCTCACGGAGCAGGCGGCGGCCTGGAACCGCGGCGACCTCGAGGCGTTCATGGACGGCTACTGGCGGAGCCCCGACCTCGTCTTCACGTCCGGGGGAAACGTGCAGCGCGGCTGGCAGACGACGCTCGACCGCTACGTGGCGAGCTACGGGACGTCGCCCGAGACGATGGGCCGGCTCACGTTCTCGGAGCTCGAGATCCATCCCCTGGGCGACGGCGCCGCCTGGGCGCTCGGGCGCTGGGCTCTGGAGTACGAGGGCGGCGAGTCGCCGGGGGGCGTGTTCTCGCTCGTCTTCCGCGAGATCGACGGCCGCTGGCTGATCGTCCACGACCACACGAGCTCCGACCCGGAATAAGGCCTGTCGGCGGGCCCTCCGCCCGAACATGCGCCGAACACGCGCGCTTGCACCCCTCGCTGCCGCATGCGCTATATTCACCGCTTCGCTCGCTCGCCTACTGAAGGGTTCGATCAACCCGGAACTGTATCGATGGAGCAGATCGCAATGCGAAAGTTCACTACGATCCTGAGCACGATCCTGGTCGCCGGCCTCTGGGCCTGCGGCGGGCAGAACGGTGAAGAGGGCATGGAGGCGGACACGACCGCCATGGAAGACACCACCGCGATGGCCGAGCCGGGCATGGGCGGCGCGATGAGCACGCCGGAGTGGATGACCGTGGATGCCACCGCCATGACCGTGACGATGGACATCCAGGCGGGCTCGAGCGACGTCAACAACTACTGGAACTTCAACGGCCTGTACGCCGGGCACGGCTCGATCAGCGTCCCGCAGGGCTACTCGGTGACGATCAACTTCACGAACGCCGATCCGACCCAGCCCCACAGCCTCGGCATCGACGAGGCCCAGGATAGCTGGCCGGCGACCTTCGACGCCCCGGAGCCCGCGTTCGCGGGCGCGATCACGCCGGATCCCACGGTCGGCACCGCCCCGGGCGGCACCGCGTCGATCACGTTCACGACCGACGCGGCCGGCGACTACTCGATGGTCTGCTACGTGCCGGGCCACGCCGTGGCGGGGATGCACATCCCGTTCACCGTGACCGACAGCGGCACGCCGGGCGCCAGCACGATGTAATTCGATCCACCGGCTCCGCCCCGCACCATGGGGCGCGACGAGGGGCGGGCTTCGGTCCGCCCCTTCGTCGTTTCGGTGCCTGTCGCGAGCGGTGACACGATCCGCTATACTCCGTAAGTGGTTGACGATCCCACCGTCGATCGCCGGTTGCAGGCGATAGAGAAACGTCTGGCCTCGCTCGAAGCGCTCATGGGCCGCCCGGTGCAGTCTTCGACCGCGCCGAGACCTCCGATCGTGGAGAGCCCGCCCCGGGTCACGGATGCGCCGCCCCCGACGCGGGCACGGATTCCGGCGATCTCCGTTTCGACGTTGCTCGGTTGGGCCGGAGCGGCCGCGCTGCTCCTCGCCGCCGCGTATTTCGTACGTCTGGCCATCGTAGAGGGATGGCTCACTCCCTGGCTCCAGGTCGGGATCGCCGCGGCCGCCGGCATCGTGATGATCGGCGGCGCCTTCGCGCTGCGCTCGAGAGACACGCGCTACTCGAGCCTCCTCGGCGCGGGCGGCATTGCCGTCCTCTACGTCGCGGTCTACGGCGCGCACGTGTACCACGAACTGATCGGCGCCTGGGCCGCGGTCGTCCTCGTGAGCGCGGTGTCGGGTCTCTCCCTCTTCCTCCACGCACTCTTCCGGCAGCCCGTCTACGTCGCGTTCGCCCTGGCCGGAACGTACTTGACGCCGGCCCTGCTCCCCCGGGGCTCGATCCAGGAGCTCGCCATCTACCTGGGGATCTGGAACGTCGTCTACGGCGGCTATGCGGTATGGCAGAGGAGTCGCGGCCTGTACCTGGCGGCGGCCTTCGCGTTCCTCTTCGTCTTCGCCTGGGGCTGGGAGCGCGAGGTGTACACGGCCGTCAATAAGGCAATCGAAGCTCGGATTCTGCGGCTCGACTTCTACGCCGTCCCCCGCTTGTCAGCGGCCGCGTTTCTCTGGCTTCAGGGGTGCGTCTTCGTCGTCGCCGCCGTGGGGGTTTCGTCGCGGAACCGGCAGGCGCTCACCGAGCCGCTCGCGTGGCTGCACCTGCCGGCTTTGCTCTTCCTCTACGGTCTCCAGTCCGAAATCCTGGGAGGTCGTTTTCCCGCGATCGATCACACCGAGCATGCGGACATCGCGCCCTGGGCGGGAGTTGCGCTCGCGCTCGCGGTCTACGCGGGCTGGATGGTGGGGCGGGCGGCGCTCGACGAGGTGCCCCGCGCGAGCCTGCAAGTGGTCCATGCGTTCGCGGCGGTCGTCTTCGTCCACGCGGTCTATTCGGATCTCGTGCCGCCCGGGTGGCGGCCGCTGGTCGCCCTCGCGATCGCGGCGGCGATCACGTTCCGGGCCTCGTACCGGTTGAGCGAATGGCCGCTTCTGGCGATGGGAGCGTTCCTGTTTCTGATGGGCTATGCCGGAGTGGCGTTCCCCGACATGATGCCAGGAGATGTGACGGTGGTGGGGCGGAGCTGGCTCTTCGCGGGCTACCCGTCACTCCTCTACGTCCTGTACTTCGGAACCCGACGCACGCGATGGGGCCAAGCGAACGTCGCATGGTCTTGGCTCGTTCTCGTCGTCGCCCACGCGATGGCCCTGGGCGGGGCGGCATGGCTCGTGGACCGGTGGCTGGGAAGCCCCGACACCACCGTCGAGCGACTCTGGCTCTCGTTCGCCTGGGCCGCGCTCGGCCTCGCCTGGCTCCTGTTCGCCACCGCGCGCGACGATCGGGCGCTCGCCCGCTCCACGCTCGGCATCTTCGCCGCGTTCGCCCTCAAGGTCGTCTTCGCCGATCTCGACGGCGCCGGACCGTTCGTCCGAGTCGGAATCCTCGTCGTCCTCGGCGTCACGCTGTACGCGGGCGGCTGGATCTATCGGCGCGTGATCTCTCCGGTCGGCCGAGCGCGATCCTAGAGTCGGTCCTGCCGCCTCACTCGAACACGATCGTCACCCGGAACGGCTCGCTCTCGTTGCCCGCCGCGTCGACGAGGACGAAGTCGACGACCGCGGTCCCGGGCTGGCAGCTCGACGGCGGGGCCTGGTTGCACTCCGCGAACAGGGTGACCGACCCCGACGTCTCGCCCGCGGCGCCGGGAGCGATCGGAGGCAGGATCAGCGCCTTCAGCCCCTTCGCTGCCGTCGATCCGCTGGGCACGCCGCCGGAGGTCACGTCGGTCACGCCCAACCCGATCCACGCCTCCATCGAAGGCGGTTCCGCGACCCCGTTCACGATCGGATTCGCCGACGCGGAGGGCGACGTCCTGGCGCTCAGCATCGTCGAGATCTCCGATCCCGACAATGCGCTCTCTACGACCGGCGCCGAGCTCTTCGACGCCTTCGGCCAGACGTCCGGGAGCGTCGCGCTGTTCGTCGAATGCAACCAGGCCCCGCCGTCGAGCTGCCAGCCGGGGACCGCGGTGGTCGATTTCGTCCTGCTCGATTCGAGCGGAAACGAGAGCGAACCGTTCCGGGTGACGATC
>JAICQP010000259.1 GCA_025937815.1 Gemmatimonadota bacterium | reverse complement strand
CGGGTCCGACTTGATCGAGAGGGCGCTCCCGCCTTCCCCCATTCCCGCGATCACGAACGACTTCTTCCTCACGCGGAACGTCGTGTGCCCGAACCCGTCGATCTCTTCGGTCACTTCGGGAAGCGGCGCGCACGTCTTCCGCAGGGCCTTCAAGAGCCGCCTGCCGGCGGGCGAATCCAGGCTGTTGGGCGGGTGCATCGTCGCTCCAAGCGCGAGAGTACTCAGATGTGGAGCACCTCGCCGTGCACGTCGAGCGCGGCTTCCTTCACCGCCTCGGCGAGGGTCGGATGCGCGTGGACGGTGAGCGCGACGTCACCGGCGCTGCCGCGGAAGGAGCTGACCGCGACCAGCTCGGCGATCAGATCTCCGGCGCGGGCGCCCAGGATGTGGCACCCCAGCATCCGGTCGGTCGCCGCGTCGGCGATCATCTTCACGAAGCCCGTCGTCTCGTTCATGCAGCGGGCGCGTCCGTTGGCGCTGAACGGGAAGCGACCGACTTTGATTTCGTGCCCCGCCTCTACCGCCTCGGGCTCCGTCAGGCCGACGGTCGCGATCTCGGGGTGCGTGTAGACGATGCCGGGGATCGGGAAGTAGTCCATCTCCGCCTCGCGCCCCGCGATCTTCTCGGCCGCCACGACTCCCTCATCCATGCCCTTGTGGGCGAGCATCTTCCCGCCGATCACGTCGCCGATCGCCCAGACGTTGTCGGCGGCCTTGAGGCCGTCGACCTTCACGAACCCCTTCCGGTCCGTCTCGACGCCCACGCGTTCCAGCGCGAGGCCGTTCGTGACGGGCTTCCTGCCGATCGCGACCAGCACGGCGTCGGCCTCGATCGTCTCCTCGCCTTGTCCGGCGACCGCCACCTTCACACCCGACGTTCCGACCTCGACGCCGGTGACCTTTGTGCCGACGCGGATGTCGAGGCCCTGCTTCTTGAAGACCTTCATCCCCTCCTTCGAGAGATCGGGGTCCATCCCGGGCAGGATCGACTCGAGCGCTTCGACGACCGTGACCTTCGTGCCCACGCGCTGGTAGACCGATCCCATCTCGAGCCCGATGTAGCCGCCGCCCACGACGACGAGCCGCTTCGGGATCTCATCCAGCGCGAGGCCCTCGGTGGAGGAGATGACCCGCTCGCCGTCGAACGGCGCGCCGGGTAGCGCGATCGGCGCCGAGCCGGTGGCGACGACCGCGGCGCCGTAGCGGACGCGGGTCGTCGAATCGGTGCCGGTCACGTCGATGACGCCCGGCTCGACGAAGCCGCCCTCGCCCGCGAGGTGCGCGATCCCGTGCTTCTTGAACAGGTACGCGACCCCCTTGGTGCTGGAGTCGACGACCTTCGCGCGGTGCTTCTGCATCGTCGGCCAGTCGATGTCGACCTCGCCGACCACGATCCCGACCCTGGCCGCGCCTTCGCGGATCCACGCCAGGTGCTCGGACGCGTCGAGAAGCGCCTTGGAGGGGATGCAGCCCACGTTCAGGCACGTGCCGCCCAGGAACTCGCGCTCGACGCAGGCCACGGAGAGCCCGAGCTGCGCGGCGCGAATCGCGGACACGTAGCCCGCGGGCCCCGCTCCGATCACGACGACGTCGTAGGTCTTCTCGTCCGCCATCCCTGTCTCTCCCCCGCGTCCGCTAGGCTTCGAGCAGGAGCCGCTCAGGGCTCTCCAGGAGCTCGCACACGCGGCGAAGGAACTGAACGGCCGGCGTTCCGTCGACGAGGCGATGATCGTAGGAGAGGCCGAGCCACATCATCGGCCGGATCACCACCTGCTTGTTCCGCGCCACGGGCCGGTCCTCG
>JAICQP010000051.1 GCA_025937815.1 Gemmatimonadota bacterium | reverse complement strand
TCGCGCAGCCCGAGCAGATCGCCTCGACGTCGGCGAGCGCGATCCGCTCCGCGTCGCCCACGTACATCGCGACCTTCTCGAGCTCGGCGTACAGCGGCTGGAGCTCGCCGGCGACCTCGGCCAGCGCGGTGGCCGCGTCGGGATCGAGGGTCTTGCCGAAATCCTGCTTCGCGCGGGCCGTCAGCCAGCGCGCGAAATCGAAATCCGGCTGCTTGGACTTCGCGGACTTCCTCGGCAGCTCGCAGACGATCCGCGCGCCGTGCTTCTCCCAGACCTGATACAGGTTCCCCCGCATCGAAGATCCACCCGTCCCGATCAGGCAGACGCCCCCGGGATCCGATTCGAGGAACGCCTTGACCGCGTCGCGCGTGTCGGCCGGCAGGTCGGGAACGTTCTTGATGACGATCACGCGCCGGTCGTTGACGAACGGCATGGTCGAGACGATGGAGTCGAAGTCGGCGGGCGAGAGCTCGGCCGCGTCCCGCTTCTCGAGGTCGAACTGATCGGCCCCCGGCGCCTTCACCACGCGCTCGATGACGGCGGCCAGCACTTTGTCGACGAGGTACTGCTCGTCACCGGCGATCAGGATGGCGGGCGCCACGAGGACCCGCTCGGGCGGATCGGACAGGAAAGTGTCGGCCTGGACCTTGGACATCGGCGTCCGGATCGGAGTCGGGGGATGTGGAGCTCCCCCCTATGATACCTCAGGCACTACTCGGAAGCGAAGGTGCGGCCGAAGAAATCCCCCGGGTTCCACCGTGGTCGTTCGGGCCGCTGCGCCACGGCGTATCCGATCAGGAAGTTCAGCCGCGCGCCGATGGCGCCCGCCTCGTAGCTGAAGGGCTGGCTCATGTCGTCGCCGGGCTGGTGGTATCGCTCGGTCAGGTACTGCTGGAGACGCGCTCCGGCGTCGATCGCCGGATCGGGGGACTTCGTGCCCGGGAAGGGGAACAGCGCAGGGATTCCCTGCCGCACGAACGAGTACTGGTCGCTGCGGACGAAGAACCCCTGCTCGGGCGCGGGGTCGGGGGTCACCTCGAGGTCGAGCCGCCTCGCCGCGGCCTCCGCGATCGCGCCCAGCGTGGAATGGTCCGCGCCATGGATGACGACGTCGGCGGGCGGTGCCAGGATCAGCGCGCCGTCCAGGTTGATGTTCGCGACGATCTGGCCGATCGGCACCGTCGGGTAGTTTGCGTAGTAGTCCGAGCCCAGGAGTCCCTGCTCTTCCGCGGTGACCGCCAGGAAGATCACCGACCGTCGCGGGGGCTGCGGCAGGCGAGCGAAGGCGTGCGCCACCTCCAGCATCACCGCGACACCGCTGGCGTTGTCGAGAGCGCCGTTGTAGATGCTGTCGCCGTCCACGGGCTCGCCGATTCCCTCGTGGTCGAGGTGCGCCGTGTAGACCACGAACTCGCGCGCCAGGTGCGGATCCGACCCGCGCAGCACCGCGCCGACGTTGGGGCTCTCGAAGCCCTCGTGCCGGCTGGCCATGCGGATTCTCGCCCGCGCGTCCAGCGGGAACGCCTGGGGCTCGCTCCGCTGCCCCGCCGCCACGGCCTCGTCGAAGGACTTCGCTGCGCCCAGGAACAACCACGAGCTCGTCTGGGTGGACAGGATCGCCTGACCGCGTAGCTCGGGGCGAGCGTCGTTGGGCACGCCGTCTGGGCTCAGCCACCTCATGCTCGGTGTGCGACTGATCCGCGCCAGGGCCTGCCAGGGAAATATCCGATCGTCGTGCTCCGTCCACGCCCACAGGATCCCCACCGCACCGCGTTCGGCCGCATTCGCCTGCTTCAACTCGATGGAGGAGAAATGCGCGCGCTCGGCGGAGGGAAACCTCGGCGGAGCGCCCGGGAAGAGCACGACGATCTTCCCGCCGACATCGGTCGAGCCGTAGTCGTCGTAGTCCAGCTCCGGGGCCGTCACCCCGTACCCGGCGAAGACCAGCGGCGCTTCCACCTGGGATTCGAGGTGCGTGACATGGCCGAACATCACGAACTCCTCGAACGGCTCCAGCGCGCGCCGCTCGTCCCCCCGCACGAGCTCGACGCCGCTCTGCTCCGGGATCAGCCGGATCCTGCGCAGCGGCACCGGCTGATAGTAGCTGCCATCCGATCCTCCCGGCTCGAGTCCGAGCGCTTCGAATTGCGCCGCGACGTACCGAGCCGCGAGGTCGTAGCCCCGCGTCCCGGGCGCGCGCCCCTCGAGCAAATCGTCGGCCAGGAACTGCATGTGGGCCCGCAGCGCCTCGGGTCGAATGACCGCCATCGCGGGTTCCGCCGGCGCGTCGTCCTGGGCCGACAGGGCGGCGGAATTCGTCAGGAGGCCAAGCGCCACGGCGACTGCCGAGACTCCGAGACTCTGCGATCGAAGGCTCCACATCTGCGACACCCTCCTCGGTCAGCCTACGGACGCGGAACGGCCCCTGTCAATCGCCGTCGGGCGTCGCGCTGCCGCTTCGTCGTCCGCGCCGCACCAGGGCGGGCAGCACGAAGGCGAGCAGGTAGATGCCGAGCAAGACGAGGATGGCGATCGAGATCCAGTTGAGCCAGGGGATGTAGTGGCCATAGCGGGAGCCGACTAGCGCCGTGATGCCGGTGTAGGAGGGCAGGGCGAGCAGCGTGATGAGGAGGAACCAGCGACGCCGCAACCCCGAGACGCCGAGGAGCGCGCTGATCACGTCGATCGGAAAGACCGGGAAGGCGTAGGGAATCCAGAGGAGTCGCGGGTGCCGCTCGAGCGCCCGCTCGTACTTCAAGCGCTGCTTCTCCTTCGTGTGGCGCTCGACGAAGGGGCGGCCGAAGCGCCGCGCGAGGTGGAACAGGACGTTGCTCCCGATCACGTTGCCGGCGTACAGAATCGGCCACGCAGTCCAGAGCCCGAGCTGCGCCGAGCCCACGAACGCGATCACTCCGCCGGGGATCGGCGCGACGATGACCTCGGTGAGGATCACGAAGAAGAAGAGGAGCGGGCCGAGCTCCTCGACCGCCGGTAGCCCGAACGGCAGGAGCAGGAGGAGCGCGATCATGTCACGCGCGGGGCGGCGTCAGCGCGGCGCGAGATTCCGGCTCCGCACGAGCTCGCGGAAACGCGGGTCGTCCCGGTAGCGAACGTGTGTCGGGCCCCACAGCGCGTCGGGCGGGCCGAAGGGGCCGCCGAACTGCCCCTTCCCGAGCGCGGCGATCGCGCGCTCCGGATCGCCGACCAGCGCGTACAGGTAGTGGTATCTGGCGATGAGCGTATCGGCTCGCAGGATCTCGATCGCCGCCACGGTGTCCGCGGCGGCCAGCGCCCGCGTCACGCGCCTGGTCGGAGCGTCGATGGGGACGCCGATCTCCTGCATGAACGCCTCGGCCTCGGCGTAGCGGCCGGTGCTGATGAGGATCCGCGCGATGTTGCCGTTCACGTAGCTCAGCGTCGAGTCGATCGCGAACGCCCGTCGCAGGGCCGCCAGAGCTTCGTCGGGTCGATCGGCGTTCCAGAGGATGTAGCCGAGAGCGTTCAGGCGGATGGCGGCGAGCGGGTCGAGCTCGGCCGCCCGTCGGGCGTAGGGAATCGCCTCGTCGGTGCGCCCCATGCCGGACAGCATCTCCGCGTACTGCTGGTTCGCCTCGGGATCGTCGGGCGCGAGCTCGAGCGCGCGCCGATAGGCACGGTCGGACTCCGCCCACTGCCAGCGGTCCCTGTGCGCGTTCCCCAGCGCCACGTGCGCCGAGACGAGGTCCGGATCGAGATCGAGGGCCTTCTCCGCCGCCTCCGTGGCCCGATCCAGCGACATTGCCCAGTAGGCGGAGTCGGTCGCGGCGTGCCAGTAGGGCGCCAGGGTCCAGGCCTCCGCCAGTCCGGCCCAGGCGGGCGCGAACTCGGGATCGCGCTGAAGCGCCCGCTCGAACAGTCCGATCGCCTGTTCGACCCCCGCGCCCCGCCGGCGCAGTTGCGAGCGCGCGTCGAGATACAACTCGTACGCGCCCATGTCGTCCGTCCGATTTCGCACGAGTCTGTCGCTCCTCGAGAGCCCGAGCGATCCTTTCAGCTCCCGGGCGATCGCCCCGGCGATCTCCTCCTGGATCGCGAACACGCTCTCCAGCTTCCGATCGTACGTCTCCGACCACAGATGAAACCCGTTCCGGGCGTCGATCAGCTGCGCGGTGATCCGCAGATCGTCGCCCTCCCTCCTCACCGACCCTTCGAGCACCGTCGCAACCCCGAGCTCGCGCGCGACGTCCCGGATGTCGACCTCGCGGCCCTTGTACGCGAACGAGGAAGTACGCGCCGCCACCCGCAGGTCAGGTACCTGCGCCAGCGCGTTCAGGATCTCCTCGGTCATCCCGTCCGAGAAGTACTCGTTCTGGGTGTCACCGCTCAGATTCTCGAACGGAAGCACGGCGACCGACGCTTCGGCAACGTCGCCGCCTCCGCGCCCGAGGAACTGGGAGCCCCCGATCAGGACGATCGCGAGAAGGACACCGACCCCGATCAGTGCGAGTGTGCGCCGGCGAGGCGACCCAACCCGACCCTGTTTGGGCCTGGGTCGCTCACCCGCTGTCGTCGCAGCCGCCTCGCCGATTCCGACCGCGTGAAGCTCGAGCGGCGTGCGCATGCCCTTGAGCGCGTGTTCGCCGCGCGGTGCGAACCGTAGCTCGGGGCGCTGCCGCAGCTGGCGCCGCACGTCCTCGCTGACCCACACCTCGCCCGGGTCCGCCGCCGACGTGATCCGCGACGCCACGTTCACGCCGTCGCCGTACACATCGCCGTCCTCGGTTGTAGCCACGTCGCCCACGTGGACGCCGATCCGGAGCTCCCTCACGCCAAGCCCTTCGGCCTCCCCCACGCGCGCGAAGTCGGCCCGCAGCGCGTCCGCCGAGCGGACCGCCTGCTCCGTCGACGGGAACTCGGCCAGCGCGCCGTCGCCAAGAAACTTGACCACGCGCCCGCCGTGGGTCTGGACGACCGCCCGCACGATCGCCTGGAACCGGCTCACCGCGCGGATCGCCTCGCCCTCGTTCATCTCGGAGAGCGCCGTATAGCCGACCAGGTCTGCGAACCAGACCGCGGCGAGATGATGGGAAGGCGCCGAGCCGCTGTCGTGAGCGTCCGCGTCGCTCATCGCGTCGCCTCGTTCACTGCATCCCCGCGCTCACCGCGTGCCCGTCCCGCTCCGCTCGGCGGCCTCCAGCTTCTCGAGGAGAGCGGGGTATCGCGGGTCGTCGCGGATCGAATCGTAGACGGGATTCAGCCGCAGCTTCGCAGCCGACAGTTCGGAAGGGATGGAGGCCAGCGTGTCGAGGACCCGGAACGCTGCGTCGCGATCGCCGGCGAGGAGGAACACCGTCGCAACGTGGACCTGCATCCGGGGAGCGTCCACGGCGTCCCGCGAGACCTGCAGGAGCTCCATCGCGCGGCGTCCATCCCGCAACGCCTCGGCCGGCCGGCCCGAGAGCGCGTGCGCGATGCCGCGAAAGGCGTAGTTCTCGGCGCGCTGGACGAACGGGTCGAGCCCGGATTCCAGCTCGTCGATCTTCCGGTCCGCGGCCCGCTGGAGCGAATCCGCCCAGACGCGTGTCTCGGGCTCCCGGCCCGCCCGGTGGGAAAGGCTTGCGAGCAAGAAAGGCGCGTCGGTCGGGGAGTCGGGCTCGACCGGATGCCCCTCCAGCGCTGCGATCCCACCCTCGTAATCGCGCTCGTAGAACGAAATCAGGGCCACGAACCTCGCGTGACCCGCCGCGCCAAGGACGTCGGCGGATGCTTCGAGAAACCGGCGCGCGCGGGGGATGTCACCCCGCCCTTCCAGGAGGAGCAGCATCTTCCAGAATCGGGCAGTCCCGTCTCGCGGGTTCAACGATAGGACCTGATCCCAGGTCCGCTCCGCCTCGTCGTATCGCCGCAGGTTCCCGAGCGTCTCGCCGAGGTACGAAAGGATGTCGGGATTGCGAGGATCGATCGCTCGCGCGCGCTCCCCCAGCTCCAACGCCTCCTCCCAGCGTCCCAGCCGACGCACGACGAGCGAGCGCAGCCCGATGAGATCCGCATCGTCCGGCCAGCGCGATAGTGCCTCACGAAACCTGTCGTCGGCCGCCGCGAAATCCGCCCTGGCGTAGTAGAGATACACCCCCTCAGCCACGATCGTCTCGCGCGAGTCGGGCGCTAGCGCGGCCGCGCGATCCAGTGCCTCGCGGGCTCCTGTCGTGTCGGTCTCGACGCCGTTCCGGAGCTGCCACGCGCGAGCCTGCGCGAGGGCCGCCCATGCGGCGGCGAACGCCGGGTCGGCCTCGACGGCAGCGGAGAGCGTGGCCTCCGAGCGCCGCGCGCTCTCGAACCCGTAGCCGGCGCGGGTGCGATAGTACTCCAGGCCCTGGTAGTAGAGGTCGAGGGCCTCGAGATTCTCGGTCGGCGCGCTCGCGAGCTCGGCCTTCTGCTCCGGCGTCAGCGCAGTCGCGAGCGCGCCGGCGATCCGCTCCGCGATCTCGGCCTGGATCGCGAAGACGTCACCCGCCGTCAGCGTGCGGTCGAACCGCTCGGCCCATAAGTGTTCGTCCGTCCGCGCGTCGATGAGCTGTACGTTCATCCGAATCCGGTCGCCCGACCTCTGGACGCCGCCCTCGAGGACCGTCGTCGCGCCGAGCTCCTTCGCGATCTCGGGCACGCTCTTCGTCGAGCCCTCGTATCCCATGACGGTCGTGCGGGAGATGACCTTGAAGGTGCCGAGACGCGACAGGTGGGTCAGGAGGTCGTCGTGGACACCGAGCACGAAGGGCTCGGTCTCCTCGTCGCCGCTCAGGTTCTCGAAGGGCAGGACGGCGAGGACCGTCTCCGACCCGGCGGCGTCGGAACCGCGACCCAGGAACCAGGTCGAGGCGCCGAGGGCGACGACCGCGATCAAAACCCCCGCGCCGAGGAGCGAGAGCGCGCGGCGGCGGTTCCAGCGCCCTTCGCCGGCTGCGTGACTCTGTCCGGCAGCCGGTCCGCCGTTTCGCTTGCCGGCGACCGTCGGCGCCGGGGCCGGCTGCGGCCCGGCTTCCGGTGGGGTCCAGGTGGCGACATCCAGGACCTGCACTGCGTGCATCGCGAGCGGGCGCTTGAGACCCTTCAGCTCCCGCTCGCCCCGGGACTCGAACCGGAACTCCGGGCGCTGGCGGAGCTGGCGGCGCACGTCCTCGCTGACCCACACCTCGCCGGGATCTCCCGCGGCCTGGATGCGGGAGGCGACGTTGACGCCGTCCCCGTACAGGTCTCCGTCCTCCGTCGCCACGACGTCGCCGACGTGGACGCCGACCCGGAGCGCGCTGGACGCGAGCCCTTCGTCCGCGGCGGCGGCCGCGAAATCATGGAGAAGGGCCTCAGCGGATCGGACCGCCATATCGGTGGAGGAGAACTCGGCCAGCGCGCCGTCGCCCAGGAACTTGACGACCCGGCCGCCGTGTCGGGCCACGACCTCCCGTGCCACGCGCTGGAAGCCGTGCACCAGCCGGACGGCCTCGCCCTCGTTTTCCTCGGACAGCCGCGTATAGCCGACGACGTCCGCGAACCACACCGCGGCGAGGTGATGCGAGAGCGACACGATTTTCTCCGGGAGAGCAGGTGGGCGTACCCTCGGCCCGTACCGCGAGAACAGTATCGCCACGGGGGGGAGGGCCATGCAAGCGAAACGGCGCGGGCACTCATGGGGCCCCGGGCGGGTACCACGCCCTCGAGAGTCCGCCGGCCGCCCACTCTAAACCGGAGCAGCCCACATGACCGCTTCCATCCGCAACGCCGTTGCAGCCGCCATTCTCCTCCTCGCCACCACTTCCCCGGGCCTGGCCCAGGACGCGCCGGACGAGGAAGCCGCCGTCCGCGCCGCGCTCGAGCACTACCTCCTCGGCCACGCTACCGGCGACGGAGCGCACTACGAGATGGTGTTCCATCCCCAGTCGAAGCTGTTCTGGATGCGGGACGACACGCTGAACACGCGGACGAGCGCGGACTACATCGCGGGGGCGTCCGGGAGCCCTGCCGCGGACGAGGATCAGCGCCGGCGCGAGATCACGATGGTCGACGTGACAGGCGACGCCGCGGTCGCCAGGATCGTGCTGGACTACCCGACCGTGGTCCTCACCGACTACATGTCGCTGCTCAAGATCGACGGTGAGTGGAAGATCGTGAACAAGATCTTCACGGCGGAGCCGAAGCCGTAGCCGTCATGAGGCTCCAGCGCCATCCGCTCCGCCAGCGGTCGATGCGGACATCGCGGAATCCAGCGTCCGTCAGGAGAGCAGCCAGCTCGGACGAGCGATAGACCCGGAGACGTGCGTGACCGTGGCGGCTGTGGAGCGCGCCTCTGATCCGCTCGAGCCACCGGTCACCGCACCAGTCCGTGACGACGAGTCGTCCCCCTGGCTGGAGAACGCGGCGGGCCTCACGGAAGACCGCGCCTGGATCGCGCCAGTGGTGCAGGGCGCTCGCGGAAACCGCGACCTCGAAGGCGCCGGCCCGGAACGGAAGACATGAGGCGTCGCCGGCGACCACGATCGCCCGCGGGGTCAGCTTGCGGCGGGCCTGCGCCAGCATGCCCGGGCTGAGATCCACTCCGGCGATTCGAGCGTCCGCCCCGGGTCGGCGCCTTGCGATCTCGTCGAGCAGCGTCCCCGTGCCGCACGCTATGTCGAGGACCGAGCTCGGGACGGGGGTGCCGATGCGCGCGAGCGTCTCACGCGTCGTGTCCGCCACGTAACGGGGCCAGCGGCGATCGTAGCTGGCCGCCACGCGATCGTAGAGTTGCCGGACCTCGTGGTCGTTCAGCGCGGGAAGTCGATGCGGGTGATGCGGCCGTCGGGTCCCACCGCCCAGCCGGTACCGGGGCCGCCGAACGTCACGCTCCAGTGGGCGAGCGTGTCGACCGTCGTCCACGTGGTGGCGAAGTCCGTCGACACGGCCACACCCGAAGGGCCGACCGCCACGAGCGTCGGCGTCGGCGCGCCCGGCACGAACGCGCCCCCGTAGATCGCGCCCGGCCGCTGGGGGCGGCCGGCGAGCCGCCAGGTGCGGCCGCCGTCCTCGGTGACGGCGACGCTCTCGGTCGGCTTCGCGGGCTCGCCGACATCCCCGCCCATCACAGCGCCGCGGAGGTCGTCGAGGAACGCGACCGATGCGGTCCCGGTCGTCGCGGTCCCCTGCGCGAGCGGGGTCACGACCGCCTCCCATGACCGACCCCGGTCCGCCGTGCGGAAGACCCGCGCCTGGGCTCCGGCGGAGGTACCGAACCAGGCCAGCGAGTCGCCCCGCGCCACCACGCACGTGCCGCTGGCGGCGAAGCTCCCCTCGCCGGTCGAGGCGTCGGGCAGGCGGTCGGTCGGAAGGCGCTCCCACGTGCGGCCGTCCACGGTCGCGATCAGCGGGAACTCGCCGTCGTAGGAATCGCTGAACGCGATCCCCGAGCGAGCGTCCCAGAAGTCGAAGCAGTCGTAGAACGCGCGCTCGTCCACGGCCTGGAACTGGAGCGACCAGCTCTCGCCCCCATCGTCGGTTCGATAGATCCGGCTGTCGGGGCCGTTTCCGATCGAGAGGAGCCAGGCGGTACGCGCGTCGAGCGCATGCACGTCGCGGAACTGAAGCGATTCGGCGCCGGCCACGACTCCGGTCACCCATGTCTCGCCCCCGTCGGTCGTCCGCACCCACGTGCCGCGCGCGCCGGCCGCCCAGGCGACCCGCTCGTCGACGGCGTCGAATCCGACCAGCTGTGCGTCAGTGCCGGACTGCTGAAGGGTGAGGGAAGGGAGCGCCAGCGGCGCTCGGAGGCGCGACGGGGAACCGGCGCACGCCGCGAACAGCGCGGCCGCGCAGGCGAGTCGAAGTGCGTTACCGGTCACGCCGGAAACCTAGCGACCTGCCGGAACTGCGTCTTCCCTCCCGACCAGCTCATGATCGGGACGCTCTTCCGCGGGCTCCAACCTCACCGGGGTGCCGCAGCGCGGACAGCGCGGAACGGGCGGGTGAATCGCGCACTCGAATGGATCGTACATCCGCCTGGCCGGATGGATATACCACACGGACGGATCGAGCGGATTTCCACAGGCCTCGCAGGACTTCAATGACATCTCGCTCACCTCCCTGGCTGGAGCCTACACCTCCCCGGTGAGCGCCGTCTGTCGGGACTTTCCCGCTTTCGCATTCAGGCTACGGCATACAAATGCCAGGCGCCCTGGAGCCCTTTGAGCTCGCGCTCGCCACGGTCCTCGAACTGGAGCCCGGAGCCGGCCACCAGGTCTTTCACCGTGCGCGACACCATGACCTCGTTCGCCTCCGCCGCGTCGAGCACGCGGGCGGCGATGTGGACCGCGATCCCTCCCACGTCCCCGCCCATCATCTCGCACTCCCCGGCGTGAACGCCCGCGCGAATGGCGAGGCCCAGCCTTCCCGCCCCGTCGCGAATCCCGCGCGCGCAGCGGATCGCCCGCGCCGGTCCGTCGAACGTCGCCAGGAAGCCGTCACCGGTCGTCTTCACCTCGCGCCCGCGGTGTCGCTCGAGCTCCCCGCGCACCATACGCTGATGCTCCTCGAGGCGCGCCCGCCAGCCGGCGTCCCCCAGCCGGCCGACCCATCCGGTCGAGTCGACGATGTCGGTGAAGAGCACGGTGGCCAGCACGCGGTCCGGCTGTACGCGTGGCCGCTCCCCGGTCACGAACGCCTCCACTTCGTCGAGGAGCGCGTCCTGCTCGGATGTCCACGGGAGGTGATCGTTCCCCGGAAGCTCCACCAGCTTCGCGTTCGGGATCTGGGTCGCGATGTACCTGGCCTCATCCACCTTCACGTCCCGATCTCCGACACTCTGGAGGACCAGCGTCGGGACGCGGATCGTCGGCAGCACCGCGCGGACGTCGATCTGCGTGTTCATTCGCCCCAGCGCGACGGCCGCCTGAGGTCCCGCGCTCATCCTGAGGTACCGCGCCCACCAGCGCGAGAAGGCCTCATCCCCGGCCACGCTGGGCGCCAGGGTCGAGAGATCCACGGCGCCACCCCATCCCTCGGCCAGCGAGTCGAGCCATTTCTGGCGCTCCTCGGGCGTGGGCGCCCAGGGGTAGTCGGGCGACCAGACGCGCTTGACGTAGATCCCGACCGTGACCAGGGCCTCGGTTCGCTCCGGATAGGTGGCGGCGAAGAGCACGCACATGTTCCCGCCCTCGGAGTGGCCCATGACGACGGCCCGCTCGGAGCCCACCTCGTCCATGACCGCCCGCACGTCGTCCATCCGCTGCTCGAGCGTAGGCAGGCGCTCGGGCGCCACCCGATCGGAAAGGCCGGTGCCGCGCTTGTCGAAGAGAATGAGGCGACTGAACGCCGCGAGTCGCCGATAGTAGCGGGTGAGGCCGGGGTGCTCCCAGGCCACTTCGAGATTCGAGACCCAGCCCGGCACGTAAACCAGATCGACCGGCCCATCGCCGAGAACCTGGTAGGCGATGTTGACGTCGCCGCTCTTCGCGTAGCGTGTCTCGGGGACACCGCTCGTGAAGCGGCCCGGCTGGGTCAGGGCAGGCTGACTGCTTGGTCGACGTTCCAGGGGGCGGGCATGACGGCGGAGACGGGCCGGACGAGCGCGGCGGGACGGATCGGGCTTCGGGCCCAGTCGCCCCCCAGCCGCACGGGCGCGACCCAGCCGTCCTCTTCGATCCAGCCTTCCGTGGAGAGCGACGAGCGGATGCGGTCACGACCGAGGCTGCCCTCGAAGACGCGCTCGCGAAGCCGGCTGATCTCGCGGTCGAATCCGGTCGTGCCGCGCGAGTCGACGCGGGCGAGCATGGCCTCCGCCGGATCGGCGGGCTCCCCGGGGACGGGCGTCCACCCCTGGGATCGCGACCGGGAGCGCGACTCGCTGGCCGCCGCGTCCTGCCGACCGACCCGCGCCAGGGTGGCCGTCTCCTCGGGGACTTCGGGTACCGTCATGACGACCGAGGCCTGGATCCGCTGGGGACCCAGCGTCCCGGACGACGCTTCCGGCCCGAACCCGCGGACGAACACGAAGAGCGCGAGCACCGCGGCCGCGGCCAGACCCACCGCCGGGCCAGGCCACCGTCCGACCCTCAGGCCTGCGGCCTGTCCGCCGTCCACGACGGTGAGCGCGCCCTCCGGCCAGATCCGGCTCTCCAGTCGCTCCCAGAAGTCGGCCGAGGCCCCGGCCTCGATGGACCGCAGAACCGTGACCCCGCGCCTGTACGCGGTCAGATGCTCGAGGCAGCGCTGGCAGCAATCGACATGGGCCTGGATCTCGGCCCGGCGGGCGGGCGACACGTGGCCGTCCACGAAGGCGGAAAAGTCATCGAGGAATGCCCGGCAAGGGCGAGGGACGGGTGTCGGGCTCATGGAGTCCTCGGAGCGGCGCGATTCAGGTTGTCATTCACTCCACCATGGATACCGCCGACCCCCCCTCAGGTTCCAGGCAAAAAATTGGGACCGGCCCCCATTCGGTGACCGGTCCCCAAGAGTGCCGGTGAGCGGACCGGCCCTCCAGAATTATTTACTCCCCGCCCGGGATTATGTATCCCCTGCTAGTCCAGCCAGGGGGCGATGATCTGGGCGAACCGGTTCCGTGCCCGGTTCAGGCGCGACTTCACGGTGCCGAGCTGCGTGTTGGTTATCTCGGCGATCTCCTCGTACGTCTTGCCTTCGATCTCCCGCAAGATGAATACCTCGCGGTGATGCTCGGGCAGCTCGTCGGCGGCCTTCTCGACCAGTTCCTGCAGATGCCGCTTCCGGTACAGGTCGTCGGGACGCATCGAGGAGTCCTCGAACTGGAGCGGCCGGTGGTCGTCGTCCCAGGACGACGTCAGCGTCTGGAACAGGACCAGCGGGTTCCGCGAGCGGTTCCGGAGCTCGTTCTTCGCCAGGTTCGAGGCGATGGTATAGATCCAGGTAGAGAACTTCTTGGAGGTGTCGAAGCGTCGGATGTGACGGTACACGCGAACGAACACCTCCTGCGCGAGGTCCTCGGCGCGATCGCGGTCGCCGATCGACCTCTGGATGAAGTTCACCATGCGGCCTTCGTATCGCTCGACGAGCTCCTGAAACCGGCGCGACTCCCCGGCCAGGTACCGCTCGACCAGCTCGTTGTCGCCGAGCTTCTCGGTCGCGACCCGCTCGGTTTGGGGCTTGCGGACGGTGGTTGCGCTCATCGGGCTCCTCGTCTCACGAGTTCAAATGCCATGCTCGCGACGGGTGGTTAAAGCACGGGCCGTGCCGCAGGGGACCTTCGCGGAAAAATCTCTTCCAGAGAGATCGAATATAGTCATTTCGCTCGGATAAGGCGAGCGTTCCGTAACCGGAATAGGTCGGTGGCGTCCCCCTGCGGGGACAGCCTCACCGGGTTCCGGCGGGCGCCCCTTCTTCGTACATGGTGTCGATCAGGTCGGAGTGCCGGGCCTCGATCGTCCCGCGCTTGACCTTCAGGGTGGGGGTGAGCTCCCCGGCATCGATGGTGAAGTCGCGCTCCAGGAGCCGGAACTTCTTGATCGTCCCGTAGGATGGGCGATCGGCGTTGACCTTCGCGAGGACCTCCTCGTAGAGGTCCTCGACCTGGGGCTGGGCGATCAGCGCCCCGGGGGCGTCCGCCGGTAGCCCCTGCTGCCGGGCCCAGGCGGCGAGATTGTCGAAGTTGGGGACGATGAGGACGGAGGCGTATTTCCGCTTGTTCCCCACGACTACGGCCTGGGTCACGTAGCGGGATGTCTTGAGCTCGTTCTCTATCGGCTGGGGCGCGATGTACTTGCCCCCCGACGTCTTGATCAGGTCCTTCTTGCGGTCGGTGATGGCGAGGAAGCCCTCGGCGTCGATGATGCCGACGTCTCCGGTCCGGAACCAGCCGTCGGAGGTGATGACCTCGGCGGTCTTCTCGGGCAGGCCGTAGTACCCCTGCATGACGTTGGGTCCGCGGATCAGGATCTCTCCGTCGCCTTCCGGCCGTTCGGGGTCGGGCTCTATCCGGGCCTCGACGTTGCGAATCGGCTTCCCCACGGTGCCGAACTTCATGTGCTCGAACGTGTTCACGGACACGACCGGGCTCGTCTCGGTCAGGCCGTAGCCCTCGAGGATCGGCATGCCTGCGGCGTAGAAGAACTTCATGATCACCGGGGCGAGCGGGGCGCTGCCGGACACGAAGAAGCGGATGCTCCCGCCGACGCGGTCGCGGATCTTGGAGAAGACCAGCCGGTCTGCGAGACCGCGCTTGAGCTTGAGCCACGGCCCCGCGCCTTTCCCGCCGACCTCGGCCTCGGAGTACTCGATCGCCACCCGGCGCGCCCAGAATGCGATCACCTTCTTGAGGCCACCCGCGTCGCTCGCCGACTGTAGGACCGCCGCGTACATCTTCTCGTAGAGCCGCGGCGCCCCGAGCGTCACGGTGGCCCGCACCTCGCGCATGTTGTCCACTACCTTCTCGATCGATTCGGCGTATGCGATCGAGACTCCGGCGTGGAGCATGATGTAGTAGCCGGCGGTCCGCTCGAAGCTGTGCGAGAGCGGTAGCCACGATAGATGGAGATCGCTGGGCGTTATCTCCAGGGATTCGAGCGCGTCGATCGTGTTCGTCACGAGGTTGCGGTGGGAGAGCATCACGCCCTTGGGACGCCCCGTGGTGCCGGAGGTATAGAGGATCGTCGCCGTCTCCTCGGGTTGGATCCCGGCGCGGCGCTCGTCGACCGCGGCCGGCCGCGACGCGCGCGCCTCGCGGCCGCGCTCGACCAGCTGGCGCGCGGTCAAGAGTCGCTCCTCCTCCCGATCCACGGGCTCGAGCGAGATCACCCACGACAGGGACGGACAGCGGTCGCGCACCTCCAGGACCTTCGCCAGCTGGGGCGCGGTCGACACCACGCACGCGCGCGCGCCGCTGTCCTCCAGGATGTACTGGACCTCGTCGGGGGGCAGGGAGGTGTAGATGGGAACGACCCACGCTCCGACCGATAGCGTCGCCAGGTCCGCCAGCGCCCATCCCGGGCGGTTCTCCGAGAGCAGCGCGATCCGGTCGCCGGCCTGGATCCCCAGGTCGATCAGCCCGTGCGCGGCCAGCTCGACCTCCTCGCGGAACTCGCGCGCGGGGATCTTCGCCCAGTCGCCGCCCGCCTTGTAGCGCATGAGATCCGGGCGGTCGTGCCGCTCGATCGCCTGCAGGAACAGCTCCGGAAGCGTGCGCGGCGGCTGGATCGTCATGCTACGGGCTGGCTCAACGGGATCGGGGCCAGAGCCAGAACTCGAGTCCGCCGGAGACCTCGAAATGGTTGAGCATCTCGTCGCCGATACAGGGAGCGAAATCGTCCTCGCTCTCCGCCTCGGAGCAGAACTGGAGGTGATCGCGAACGTCGCCGCGGAACGTGATCCAGTCGTTGACCGGATGCGTGAATCCGACTGCCAGCGGGATGATGAAGCTCACGTCGCCGTCCCCCACGTCGGGGTTGATGATCATGAACCCCAGGCCAGCCGAGAGCAGAAGCCGCGTCGGGATCTCCTGCGATCCCCCGATGAAGTAGTCGGCGGCGCCGTAGATCGAATGGACGTCGAGCTCGATCTGCTCTTCGGGATCCGGGAAGTCGGTGAACTCGGAGAGCTCGGTCTCCACCTGGGCATAGCCGTACCCGACGTCGAACTGCCAGCTGCGGCGGACGGCCACGTTCAGGCGCGCTCCCAGCACGGGGCCCACGTTGGCCTCACGCCCGATCTCCTGCAGCTCTCCGTCGTCGAACAGGAACACGCCGATGTACGGGTTCACGCCGACCCGCTTGCTCGTGAGATCCTGCGCGAGGGCCGCCGGCGTTGCCGCGGGAGCCAGCGAACCGGCGGCGAGGAGTGCGACGATGATCCAGCGGCCCGGTCTCATTCGTGTTCCTCCTTGGCATAGTGAAGGTGAGGTCGGGGCTAAGATAAGCCGTTTCGCCCGTCGATTGGAAGCGCGCGGGGCGGTATCGTTGCTCCCATGCGGAACGCCGACGTCGCCCGCGTGATGGAAGAGATCGGCGGGCTCATGCGCTTCCGCGGGGACAATCCCTTCAAGATCCGGGCGTACGAGAACGCCGCGCAGGCGATTCGCGAGCTGGCCGAGCCGCTGGACGTGCTGCTGGCCGAGGGGCGGCTGCGCTCGATCCCGGGGATCGGCGCGGCGATCGAGAAGAAGATCGCCGACTACGCCGCGACGGGTTCCGTTCCGCTCCACGAGAAGCTGCTCGAGGAGATGCCGATCGGCGTCCTCGAGCTCCTCTCCGTGCCGGGTCTCGGGCCGCGGCGCGCGCGGGCCGCGTACAAAGAAGCGGGGATCGATTCGCTCGACGCGCTCGAGGCGGCGGCTATGGAGGGCACGCTGGCGGCAATCCCGGGCTTCGGCCCCAAGAGTGTCGAAGCGATCGTGGCGGCGCTCGCCCAGGTGCGGAAGCACGCCGGACGGCATCTCGGGTACGAGGCGCGGGCGCTGGCGGAGATCCTCGCGGGGCGGCTGAGAGACCGTGACGACCTTTCGGCGGCCGAGGTCGCGGGCGACCTCCGGCGCGCTATGGAGGTCGTCGACGGGATCGTACTGGTCGCCGCGGCGGACGAAGCGGCTCCGGTGATCGACGCCTTCTGCGCGCACCCGATGACGGCGGAGGTGCTGTCGCGCTCAGCGGGCGGCAGAAAGTCGCGAACCGCGAAGGAGTCGAAGTCAGGCGCGAAGGGATCCAGGGCAAAGGCCGCGGGGTCGCCGGACCCCGCGGAAGCGGTCGTGCGGCTCGGCGGGGGGCTCACCGCGCGTCTCGTCGTCGTCCCCCCGGATGCGTTCGGCGCCACGCTCGTCGTGGAGAGCGGCTCGGCGGACCACGTCGCCGAGCTGCGAGAGATCGGAAAGAAGAAGAAGGTTCATCTCGAGAGCTCGGGGCTCTTTGGCCCTCGCGGCGCGCGGGTGGCCACCCCCGACGAGGCGGCCGTTTACCGCGCGCTTGCGCTCGCCTTCGTTCCGCCGGAGCTGCGGGAGGGCGGCGGCGAGGTGGCGGCCGCGCGCGACGGCGCGCTGCCCGAGCTCGTCCAGCGAAGCGACCTCCGGGGACTCGTCCACATCCACACGACCTGGAGCGACGGCCGCGTCTCGATCGAAGGCATGGCGGCGGCGGCCAGGGAGCGCGGCTTTTCGTACATGGTGGTCTGCGACCACAGCCGGAGCACCTCGATCGCCGGGGGACTGTCGATCGAGGACCTGCGTCGGCAGATCGACGAGGTCCGGCGTGTCAACGAGGCGACCGAGGGGATCGAGATCCTCGCGGGTTCGGAAGTCGATATCCTGGCCGACGGCTCGCTCGACTATCCCGACGACGTGTTGGCCGAGCTCGACTGCGTGGTCGCATCCGTCCATGCTGCGTTCCGCCTCTCTCGCCGAGAGCAGACCACGAGGCTCCTGCGCGCGCTCGCGAATCCCTGGCTCGACATCGTCGGGCATCCGACGGGGCGGAAGCTCCTCTCCCGCGACGGGATCGACGTCGACATGGAGGCGCTGCTGGACGCGGCGGCGGAGCACGGAGTCGCGCTCGAGATCAACGGCGATCCCCACCGCCTCGACCTCGACTGGCGCTGGCACCGGGCGGCGACCGATCGCGGGATCCTGCTCTCGATCGACCCGGACGCCCACAGGGTCAGCGAAATCGAGGAGCTCCTCGCGACGGGGATCGAGTTCGCGCGGAAGGGCTGGGTCACGAAGGAGCAGACGCTGAACGCGCGGCCGCTGAGGGCCTTCCGCGCCGCGTTGCGGCGGAATCAGAGATGATCGCCATGCTTGAGCCCGGATTCGAAGTGGCGACCTTCAAAGGCCTGGGAGTAGAATCGGATTTTGCAGTTGTGATCATCCGGACCCGCGCCTCGGGGTGGAGAATCTGGCGGAGCTGAAACGACGATTGGCCGCCGTGTGGTTCGCCGACATCGTCGGCTTCACGAGGTTGTCCTCGCAAGATGAGAGAAAAGCCCTTCGTCTCGTCGGCATGTTTCAGGAGATGGCTGTCCGGGAGATCGACCGCCATGAAGGGACGCTCGTCAAGTTCATAGGTGACGGTGTCTTGGCCCACGCGGGGAGCACAGCCTCGGCGATCGACACCGCTCTTGCCTTGAGAGAAAAATTTCAGGACCAGTGTGCCGCGGATGGCGAACCTCTTCTCTTGCGTATCGGCGTGCACGTCGGCGATATCGTCGTGTCGCACGATGGTGACGTCTACGGGGACGGAGTGAACGTCGCCTCTCGGCTTCATGACGAGGCCGAGCCGGGTCGTGTTGTGGTGAGCGAGGACGTGTGGCGGCAGAGCCGGCAGCGATC
>JAICQP010000135.1 GCA_025937815.1 Gemmatimonadota bacterium | reverse complement strand
GTGCCGGCGATCGCGGGCTGGATCGAGGATCTCGTTCGCTAAGCGTGCGCGTTCGGCCGTCAGCGCTCGATGTCCTGTCCGAAGCACAGCCGATACCCGTTGCAGTCCTCGACGTCGAAATCGCGGCAGCCGTAGGGCTGGTCGCAGATCGCGCGGGCGATCGTCGCCCCCCGCGATCGGAGCTCTTCGTAGAGCGCGTCGGCGTCCTCGATCCAGACGTAGGCGTCCCAGGCTTCGCTCTGGGGATCGGCCAGGCGGTTGGGCCGGACGCTCCCCGGGTCCCCGACCTGGCTCAGCATGACGACGACCCCGCCGCGCTTGACCATGCAGAAGCTCGGGGGATCCCCCCACAAGCGATCGTAGTGGAATCCCAGCGTGTCTCGGTAGTAGTTCGCGGTCCGTACCACGTCGTCCACTAGGAAGTACGGGGCGATCGTCCAGCGCTGCGCATCGGACATGGTGGCCGCTTCCTCGGGCGTTCGTTCGGGATGCATCGCGCGGCAATATGACTCGCTGTCGATGGTTTGACCGCGGAGCGCTCGGTCGGGTACCGTTGAGGCCGGCGCGCAAGGCGCCGCTTCCCGCCACCGGAGGACCGGGCCCTGCGATACGCGTTCGTCATCGATCAGGGGCGCTGCATCGGCTGCCACGCGTGCTCGGTGGCATGCAAGGCCGAGCACGACGTCCCGCTCGGCGACTATCGCACGTGGGTCAAATACGTCGAGAAGGGCGCCTTCCCCGACGTGCGGCGGTTCTTCACCGTGCTCCGCTGCAACCACTGCGAGGCCGCGCCCTGCGTCGAGATCTGCCCGACCACGGCGCTCTACCGGCGGGACGACGGGATCGTCGACTTCGATCGCGACGCTTGCATCGGCTGTAAGGCATGCATGCAGGCCTGTCCCTACGACGCGCTCTACATCCATCCCGACCGCGGCACCGCCGAGAAGTGCAACTTCTGCTCCCACCGGATCGAGATCGGCCTCGAGCCCCCGTGCGCGACAGTCTGCCCCGCCGAGGCGATCCTGGTCGGCGACCTCGATGATCCGTCTACGCGTGTCGCGCAGATCGTCGCCACGAAGAAGGTCGACGTGCGGAAGCCCGAAAAAGGCACCATGCCGAAGGTCTTCTATGTCGACAGCGAGCCGCGCGCGCTGGTGCCCGGCGCTTCGTCGCCGGCCGGAGGGTACCTGTGGGCCGATCGCGGGCCGGGCGCCGGCGAGACGAGCGAAGAGGTCGCCCGTCCCGATGGCAACGGGGCGCCAGTCGGCGGCGGTAGCGCACGACCCGCGGCGCGCACACCCGAGCCGCCGGCCGCATGGCTGGGCAGCGATCTTCCCCCGCCGGCCTTCGCGCAGGCGATGCACGCCGAGGACTATCCGGACGCGGAGTTCTTCCGCGGCGTCTGGGCAGGTCTGGCGCCGGCGCGGACGACCTACGACGTCGCGCACGCGCGACCGTGGGGCTGGAAGGTGTCGGGGTACCTGTGGACCAAGTCGATCGCGGCGGGCGCGCTCCTGGCCGCGGCGCTCGCGCCGTGGCTCGGCCTGCCGGGCGACCGCGCGTTCGCGCTCGGTCTCCCCCTCGTGGGGCTCGCCTTCCTCGCGCTCACGACCGCGCTCCTCGTCGTGGATCTCAAGCGCCCCGAGCGCTTCCTCTCGATCCTCTGGCGCCCGAACTGGAACTCCTGGCTCGCGCGCGGCGCGTTCGTCCTGGTCGCGTTCGGCGGTCTGGGGACGGCGTGGCTCCTGGCGTCGTGGGCCGCGCCGGCCAGCGGCTGGCTCGTCTGGCTCCGGTGGCCCCTGGTCGCGGCCGCGATCGCGGGCGCGGGGTACAGCGGCTACCTGTTCGCGCAGGCAAAGGGCCGGGACTTCTGGCAGAGCCCGCTTCTGCCGCTCCACTTCGTCGTCCAGGCCGCGGTCGCCGGTCTCGCGGTCGTGGCGCTATTCCTCGTGGCGGTCGGAGGAGCGGCCGACGACCCCGGAGGGAAGGCCGCCGGCCTCGTTTCGGGGCTCATGGTCGCGTCACTCGCGCTCCACCTCGCGATCGTCCTCTTCGGCGAGGTGGGCGTAGCGCACGCGACACGCGATGCCCAGCGCGCGGCGCGGGCGCTCCGGAAGGGGAGGCTCCGGTCCTGGTTCCTGGCCGCCATCGGGACCGGCGCGGCCGCGGCGATCCTCGCGCTCGCGGCCGTCGCCGCGGGGGCCACACCGTCCGCGCTCGCCGCCGGTGGCCTGGCGGCCCTCACCGCCCTCTGGATCTGGGAGCACGCCTGGCTCCGGGCCGGCCAGTGCGTGCCCCTCAGTTGAAGCGGTCCGGATGAGCGATCGAACCGAGACGACCGGCGAAGGGAGACATGCGGGAGAGCAGCCCGCGCGCGAGCAGCCGGTGCCCGAGGGGCGGTATCCCGGGGGCGGCGAGTGGATCCTCTCGAGCGCGCCGGGGCCGGAACGATGGGACGATTGGATGGAATACGACCCGGGTGCCTGGCCCACGAAGGTCGAGCATCGCTACAAGCTCGTCCCGACGATCTGCTTCAATTGCGAGTCGGCCTGCGGTCTCCTCGCGTACGTCGACAAGGAGTCCGGCGAGATCCGCCGCTTCGAGGGCAACCCCGTCCATCCCGGCAGCCGCGGTCGCGTGTGCGCCAAGGGCCCCGCCACGATCAACCAGATCAAGGACCCCGAGCGGATCCTTCACCCCTTGAAGCGCGCAGGCGAGCGCGGATCCGGCAAGTGGGAGCGGGTCGCGTGGGACGCGGCGCTCGACGACATCGGCGGACGGATCCGGAAGGCGATCGCGGAGGGTCGCGGGGAAGAGGTCATGTATCACGTCGGGCGCCCGGGGTACGACGGCACGATGGACCGGGTGCTGAAGGCCTGGGGCGTCGACGGCCACAACTCGCACACCAACATCTGCAGCTCGGCGGCGCGGCTGGGATACGCGCTCTGGCACCAGAGCGACCGCCCCTCTCCCGACCACGCGCGCGCGAAGTTCATCCTCCTCCTCTCCGCCCACCTCGAGGCCGGCCACTACTTCAACCCGCACGCCCAGCGGATCATCGAGGGGAAGGCCCGCGGCGCCAAGATCGCGGTGCTCGACCCGCGGCTCTCGAACACCGCCTCGATGGCGGATTTCTGGCTTCCGACCTGGCCCGGAACGGAGGCTGCGGTGCTCCTCGCCATGGCCAACGTCCTGATCGACGAGGGCCTCCACGACCGCGAGTTCCTGCGCCGCTGGGTGAACTGGGAGGCGTGGCTCGAGGCCGAGCACCCGGAAGCCGCGAGCCGGGCGCGCGAGCGGGGCGGCGCCGCTCCCGGTTCCGCCGGCGTGGACGAGTTCGTGGCCGCGGCGCGCGCGACGTACGCGGAGTTCACGCCCGAGTTCGCCTCGCGGGAGAGCGGGATCCCCGCCGCCACGATCGTCGAGGTCGCGCGCGAGATCGGCCGCGCGCGCGGCGCGCTCTCGACCCACGTGTGGCGCGGGGCCGCGTCGGGGAACCTCGGCGGCTGGCAGGTCGCGCGCTGCCTCGAGTGGCTGGTCGTCCTAACCGGGAGCGTGGCCACCCCCGGCGGCACCACGCCCGCCGCGCGCGACAAGTTCACGGCCCGGATGCCGCTCACGCCCCCGCCGTTCGAGCGCTGGAACGAGCTGACGTTCCCGCCCGAGTATCCCCTTTCCCACCACGAGCTATCGTTCCTGCTGCCCCACTTCCTCAAGGAGGGGCGGGGCCGCGTCGAGGTGTACTTCACGCGCGTGTACAACCCGGTCTGGACGAACCCGGACGGCCTGTCGTGGATCGAGGTCCTGCGCGATCCCGACAAGGTCGGCTGTCACGTCGCGCTGACTCCCACCTGGAACGAGAGCGCGTACTGGGCGGACTACGTGCTGCCGATGGGGCACGGTCCCGAGCGCCACGACGTCATGAGCCAGGAGACGAGCGCCGGCGCGTGGATCGCCTTCCGCCAGCCCGTCCTGCGCGCGTTCCGCCAGGCGGCCGGCGAGACGGTCCGCGACTCGCGCGACGCCAACCCGGGCGAGGTGTGGGAGGAGGACGAGTTCTGGATCGACCTCTCGTGGCGGGTCGATCCCGACGGCGCGCTGGGGATCCGCCGCTGGTTCGAGTCGCCGGAACGCCCCGGCGAGAAGCTGACCGTAGACGACTACTACGGCTGGATCTTCGAGAACTCGGTCCCCGGGCTCCCCGAGGCGGCTGCCGCGCAGGGTCTCTCGCCCCTCCAGTACATGCGGCGCTTCGGCGCGTTCCGCGTGAAGACCGACGACTACCGGTTCTACGAGCGGCCGGCGCCAGCGGAGGAGAAGGGTGTCGACGTGGACGGGCACCGCGTCGCGGGATTCGACACGCCGTCGAGGAAGCTGGAGTTCTACTCCTCGACGATGGCGGAGTTTGGCTGGCCCGAGCATGCGATCCCCGGGTACGTCCGGTCGCACGTTCACTGGTCGGAGCTGGACCGCGCCGCCGGCGAGGCCGTGCTCCTGCCGACGTTCCGGCTGCCGACCCTGATCCATACGCGCTCGGCGAACGCGAAGTGGCTGGTGGAGATCTCGCACCGGAACCCGCTCTGGGTCCATCCCGCCGACGCGCGGCGGATCGGGATCGGCAACGACGACCTGGTGCGGGTCAACACCGGCATCGGATGGTTCGTCGTGCGCGCCTGGGTGACCGAGGGGCTGAGGCCGGGGATCGTCGCCTGCTCGCACCACATGGGACGCTGGCGGCTGGGGAGCGACGAGGGCGTGGGCGGTTGGACCGCGGCACCCGTATCGCTCACGGAGGATCGCGGCGAGGGCGGCGGCCTGTGGCGGATCCGCCACGAGCGCGAGGTGGTGCCATACACTTCCGACGACCCCGACTCCGCCCGCATCTGGTGGAGCGACGCCGGCGTCCACCAGAACCTCGCCTTCCCCGTGCAGCCCGATCCCGTCTCGGGGATGCACTGCTGGCATCAGAAAGTCCGGCTCGAGCCGGCGCGGGCGGGGGATCGCTACGGCGACGTCGTGGTCGACACGGCGAAGAGCCACGCGATCTACCGCGAGTGGCTGGCCATGGCGCGGCCGGCGAAGCCCGGTGGGCTCAGGCGGCCGCTCTGGTTCTCCCGTCCCGTACGACCCGCCGACTCCGCGTACCGGCTCGGAGGGCGGACCTGACGGGCGATGGATGGTGCCGCGACGATCGGTTACGTTCCCGATTCTCGGGGATGTGGCCCCCGGCATTCCGCCTCGTACCGATGCCTCGACGCGAGGGAGGCACCTGCCTCTGCCTTCGAAGCCGACCCCGGAAGAGATCTGGTCCGCTTTCCTGAGCGGGCCGATGCTCGGCAAGGTCATCCGGACCCGCCGCCGGTTCTTCACCCTCTTTCGGGCGGACCATCGATGCAAGAACTGCCGGGCGCCGTTCGACAACCTGGGGGGGCTGATCATGCCCCTGATCGGCCACGGGCGGTACGGGAAGAACCCGCGTTTCTGCCGCTTTTGAATGGCGTTCGCCCAGCGGTGCCCGGGCGGCGCCGAGATCGAGCTCTCCATGCTATTCGTCGACGTTCGAGGCTCGACCGGCCTCGCGGAGCAGATGAGCGCGACGGAGTTCAGCCGCCTCATGAACCGTTTCTACAAGGCCGCGACCGACGTTCTCATCGACAGCGATGCCGTGATCGACAAGCTGGTCGGGGACCAGGTGATCGGGCTGTATCTGCCCCTGTTCACGGGCCCCAACCACGCGCGGCCGGCGATCGTCGCCGCCCGGCGGTTGCTGGAGGTGGTCGGCCACGGCTCCGACGAGGGGCCGTGGCTGCAGATCGGCGTCGGCGTGCATGCCGGAAGCGCGTTCGTGGGCACGGTAAGCGGGGGGGATAACACCGTCACCGACATCACGGCGCTCGGCGACAACATGAACATCGGCGCGCGACTCGCTTCCCTGGCCCGTCCCGGCGAGGTGCTGGTGAGCGAGGCCGCCCTTCGCGTCAGCGGCCTCGACCTCCGTGCCCTCGAGCAACGCCGCCTGGAGCTCAAGGGGAAGAGCGAGCGGATCGACGTTCGAGTCATCCGCACGGCGGCCTCGATGCCGTCGTGATCGTGGGAGTCTTCGGAAGGGGGTATTGATGCGCTCGAAGCTCGGAGCAGGAATTCTGGCGGGGGTCGTGGCCGCCCTGCCCTATGGCTTGATCATGTCGATCGTGACGTCGCCGATGGGCATGCAAGGCTCGGAACCCATGGGCATGGGGGGTTCCATGGAGATGGGAGAACGGGAGCCGATGATCATGATGGTGGCCCACATGGTCCGGTCCGACAACTTCGCGGTCGCCTGGACCCTGCTCCTGCTCGGGGGCGTGCTCATGGGCGCCGTCTTCGGCCTCCTCCTCGGTGGCCGCCGGGCGATGCTCCGCGCCTGGCTGTTGCGTGGGGCACTCTATGGCGCGGCCTGGTGGATCGCCGGGAGTCTCGTCCTTATGCCCATGGTTCTCGGCATGCAGGCATTCTCTCCGCTCACGACCGCGACGATGCGCGGCGGCGCCATGGTCAGCCTGGCTGCCTATCTGTTCAGCGGCGCGATCCTCGGCGGCGTCTTCGCTCTCCTGCGCGGCCGGACCGCAACCCCGGGCTGACCACGGCTAGCCCGCGCCTCTCCCGCCGT
>JAICQP010000156.1 GCA_025937815.1 Gemmatimonadota bacterium | reverse complement strand
GGTTCGTGACGCCGGCGGCAGGAGCCGATCATGACCGCGTGCAGGTCCGGCCGGCGCGCCGCCAGCGCGGCGAGCGCGTCGACCACGGCTTCCAGCCCTCGCCCGGGAGCGAACCGGGCCAGCGAGACGACGAGCTCGGCGTCGCTTCCGATCCCCAGCTCGGCGCGGAAGCGCCCCCGCTCGGTCCGGTCGGGATCGAATCGCTCCCCATCGACCCCATTGTAGATGACGGTCACCCGGTCTTCCGGCAGGTAGCCGCGGGCTACTACGTCCGCCTTGCCCGCCACCGAGTTGGTGGCCGCCAGCTGGACGAGGTGGCGGTGGTACCAGCGGTGGCGCCGCCAGCGCGAGCCCCGCCTGACGACGCGCCCCGACGGCGACCAGCCGCTGTTGAGGCGCGCGACCACCCCGGGATGGCCGGCCAGGCGGGCAGCGAACCCCGCCAGCTTGAGGTCGCTCCGACTGGTCGACACGACCACGTCGTAGCGTTCGCGACGGATCTCGCGGGCCAGCGAGGCGGCGCTTCGCACCACGCCTCGAAACTCGCCCCGCGGCGTCCAGGCGCGAGCTCCGGCCGCGCGCGCGAGGTCGCCGAGTGGCGAGGCCGGGTCGTGAGCCACCTCGATCGCGTGTCCGCGAGCCGCCAGCCGCCCTGCGAGATGGACGATCCACGTCTCGGCGCCGCCGACGAAGCCGACCGCGTTGACGAACAGGATCTTCACCCGGCGGTCTCGCGCGAGGCGGCGCTCGCGGTGCGGGCCGCGTCGGCGAGGAGGTCGAGCGCGGCTTCGACGACCGCGGCGGGGTCCGGTTCGTGGAAGGGCGGCAGCCCTTTGCGCGCACGCGTCTTCCACTCGCGCGCCTCGGGGCCGGCGACGGCGCGTCCGGGCAGGTGAGGCGCGGGCCCGTGGATCTCCGGGTCGGAGCGGCCGAACACCCCGACCGTGGGTGTGCCGAGGAGCGCCGCCACGTGCATGGGCCCCGTGTCCATCCCCAGGTAGAGGTCCGCGCGCCCGAGGATGACCGCGAGCTCGGGGATCGTCGTCGCGGGAAGGGGGAGCGCGCCCGGGATCTCGGCCGCGAGGGCGAGCGCCTCCTCCTTCTCCGCCGGGCCCCATCCGACGAGGAGCGTGCCCCCCGTCCGGGATCGAATCGCGGTGGCGGCCTCGCGCAGCCGCCCGGGCTGCCACCGCTTGTGGCTCCCGGTCCGGCTCGACCCGGGCCAGACGACGATCCACGGGCGCGGCTCCGCCGCGATCCGGGCGAGGAACGCTTCCACCTCCCCACCTTGCGCGGCGGCTAGCGGCGGCGGGGTGGCCGGGACGTCGGGAACGCCTAGCCAGTCTACCAGCGCCCGGTGGCGGAGGTGCCGGTTCACGCGCCGGTGCGGCGGGGTGCGCAGGCCGTGGTACCAGAGCCAGGCCAGGTTCTGGGAGTGCCCCGGCCCCCAGCCGACCCGGACCCCACGGCCGCCCGCCGCCACCGCCCAGACCGCGCCCTTGATCATGCCCTGGAAGTCGAGCACGAGGTCGTAGCCCCGGGCGCGCATCGCGCGCCGGAGGCGCCACGCCGCGGGCGAGAGCGCCTCGCGCCAGCTCCGGAAGGGGACCACCCAGAGCTCGGCGATCTCGGGATGGCCCGCGAGGAGATCGGCGGCCTTGGACTGGACGACCCAGTCGATCTCGGCTTGGGGGAAACGCCGCCTGAGGCCGGCCAGCATCGGCATCACCCGCGCCACGTCGCCGATCGCGCCCAGGCGCACGATGAGGATGCGGCGCGGTTCGGAGGGCATGGGGCGGATCATGGACGCCGCGAATCTAGCTGGCGCGGCGGTTCCGCGCGCTCGGCGCGTGCTTTGGCGGCACCCGGCGCCCCATGTATCTTGGTCTAGGAAGATCTCCTGAGGAGACGGAGCGATGGCCCCCGAACAGACAGGCCGGGAGAGCGGCACCCCCGAGGTCAAGCGCGGCCTCGCGCGGATGCTCAAGGGCGGCGTGATCATGGACGTCGTCTCGGCGGACCAGGCGCGGATCGCCGAGGAGGCGGGCGCGGTCGCCGTCATGGCGCTCGAGCGCGTACCCGCCGACATCCGCGCGGCGGGAGGCGTCGCGCGCATGGCGCCGGTCACGCGCATCAAGGAGATCATGGCCGCGGTGACGATCCCCGTCATGGCGAAGTGCCGTATCGGCCACTTCGTCGAGGCGCGGATCGAGGAGGCGCTCGGCGTCGACTACGTCGACGAGTCCGAGGTCCTCACGCCCGCCGACGAGACCCATCACATCGACAAGAACGCGTTCACGGTGCCGTTCGTGTGCGGGGCCCGGAACCTCGGCGAGGCGCTCCGCAGGATCGCCGAAGGGGCGTCGATGATCCGCACCAAGGGCGAGCCGGGCACCGGGAACATCGTCGAGGCGGTGCGCCACATGCGGCTGATCCAGGGCCAGATCCGCTCGCTCGCGTCGATGGACGAGGGCGAGTGGTTCGTCGCCGCGAAGGAGCACGCCGCGCCGCTCGACCTCGTCGTCGAGGTCGCCGAGACCGGCCGGCTCCCGGTCGTGAACTTCGCGGCCGGCGGAATCGCGACGCCGGCGGACGCCGCGCTCATGATGCAGCTCGGCGCGGACGGCGTGTTCGTCGGGAGCGGCGTGTTCAAGTCGGAGAAGCCCGAAGCGTTCGCGCGCGCGATCGTCCTCGGCACGACGCACTACGACGATCCCGACATCCTCGCGCGCGTGACCGAGGAGCTCGGCACCGAGGAGGCGATGAAGGGCCTCGACCGCCTGGCCGCTGAAGAGCTCATGCAGACCCGCTCGACCTGAGCCCCCGCCCGGTCCTTCCATGACCCGGATCCATGACCTGCCCCGCCCCGGGGATCCCGCCGTGCGCGAGTCGACGCCGCGGACGCCGGCCGAGATCGCGCTGGCGCCGACGATCGGCGTCCTCGGCGTTCAGGGTGACGTGTCCGAGCACGCCGCGGCGCTCGAGCGCGCTGGCGCGCGGGTCGTGTGGGTCCGCCGGCCGGCGGACCTCGACAGCGTCGACGGGCTCGTGCTACCGGGCGGCGAGTCGACCACGCTGCGCCGGCTCCTCGACTTCGAGGGGCTCCTGGACGCCGTCCGCCGCCGGGGCGAGGAGGGGATGCCCATGTTCGGCACCTGCGCGGGAGCGATCCTGCTGGCGACCGAGGTCGCGGGAGCGCCGGTCCCCCACCTGTCACTCGTCCCGATGACGGTCGCGCGGAACGCCTATGGCCGGCAGCGGGAGTCGTTCGCCGCCGACCTCGCCGTCGAAGGCCTGGAAGGCGGACCGCTCCACGCGGTCTTCATCCGGGCGCCCGTGATCGAGGAGGTCGGCGAGGGCGTCGAGATCCTGGCGCGAGAGAGAGGTGACATCGTCCTCGCCGAGACCGACCGCGCGCTCGTCGCGACATTCCATCCCGAGCTCACGGCGGACGACCGGCTGCATAGGCGGTTCCTGGCCAAGGTGCGCGCCGCGAGCGCGCGCCGCTGATCGTTCCCCGGCAGGTCAGCAGTCTCCGACCTCGGTTGACGGCTCTTTTCTCGCGGCCGACCTTGTGCCGAGGCGCATACCAGACCGTGCCGCCATCTCGTCCCAGGAGAGTCCGCTCATGAACCGCACCGCAACGATGGACGTGAGGACCGCCCCCTCCACGCTCGAGGAGCGCCTCCAGGAGTACCGCCCCGAGTCCTACCACGACTTCTCGGATCCCGAGACCGCCGAGCGGATGCGCGACGCGATCGCGCAGGTCGCGGGTCAGCTCGGCCGCGAGTATCCGGCCCGCGTCGGCGGTGAGGATGTGCGCCTCGACGAGACGCGCGACTCGACCGACCCTTCGCGGCCCAGCCGGGTCGTAGGCCTCTTCCCCGCCGGCGGACAGGGGCTGGCGGACCGCGCGATCGACGCCGCGAATCAGGCGTTCGCCACGTGGAAGAACGTGCCCGCGAGCGAGCGGGCGGCAGTCCTGTTCCGGTCCGCCGACGTGATGCGTCGGCGACGACTCGAGCTCGCCGCCTGGATGTGCTTCGAGATCGGTAAGTCGTGGGCCGAGGCGGACGCCGATGTGGCGGAGGCGATCGACTTCTGCGACTACTACGCGCACCTCATGCTCCATTACGCGTACGATCCGTACCCTCTCGTCCCGTACGAGCCCGAGATCAACGAGATGGTCTACCTGCCTCTCGGGGTCGTGGCGGTCATTCCGCCGTGGAATTTCCCGCTCGCCATCCTGACCGGCATGACCGTCGCCGCGATCGTGACCGGGAACACGGTGGTCCTCAAGCCCGCCAGCGAGACGATGACGATCGGGTGGAAGCTCGTCGAGGTGATGGACGAGGCGGGCCTGCCGCCGGGAGTCCTCAACTTCATCACCGGCCCGGGCGAGGTGCTCGGCAAGCGCATGGTGGAGCATCAGGACGTGCACATGATCGCGTTCACGGGATCCCGCGAGGTGGGACTCGAGACGGTCGAGCGCGCGGCCCGCCATCAGCCAGGGCAGACGCACATCAAGCGCGTCATCGCCGAGATGGGGGGCAAGGACGCGATCGTCGTGGACTCCGACGCCGATCTCGACCAGGCGGTCGAGGGCGTGACCGTGTCGGCGTTCGGCTTCCAGGGGCAGAAGTGCTCCGCCTGCTCGCGGGCGGTGGTGGACGCCTCGCTGTACGACGAGTTCATCAAGCGTCTGGTGGCGCGCGCCGCGAAGATCGAGCCGGGTGAGGTGACGGAGGGCGCCTGGATGGGGCCTGTGGCGAGCCGCTCCCAGTTCGAGAAGGTCCGTGAGTACATCGAGATCGGCAAAGGCGAGGGCACGCTCGTGCTCGGCGGCAAGGCCGACCCCTCGCGCGGCTGGTACGTGCAGCCGACGATCTTCGCGGACGTCGATTCGCACGCCCGGATCGCGCAGGAGGAGATCTTCGGGCCGGTGCTGGCGATCATCAAGGCGAAGGACTTCGACGACGCGCTGCACATCGCGAACGACACGCAGTTCGGCCTCACCGGCGCGGTGTTCACGGACAACGAGGAGAAGCTCGACCGCGCACGCGAGGAGTTCTTCGTCGGCAATCTGTACCTGAACCGCAAGTGCACAGGTGCCCTGGTCGGTGTGCACCCTTTCGGCGGCTTCAACATGTCCGGCACCGACTCGAAGGCCGGCGGCCGCGACTACCTCGGCCTGTTCCTGCAGGCGAAGGCGATCTCGCGGAAGGTGAAGAAGCAGCAGTCGAAGACGGTGACGGAAGCGCAGGCGTTCTAGAAGGGCGGGCTGAAGCCCGCCCCTCTATTAGTGCAGCGTGAACTGCACCGTCAGGTTGAAGATCGTGTCCACGGCCACGCCGTTCTGCGTGCCGGGGCGGAACTTCCACCGGCGCACGGCCGACATCGCCTGCTCGGACAGGCCGCCCGGGAGGCCCTTGACGAGCTTCACGTTGTCGACGTTGCCCTGCT
>JAICQP010000071.1 GCA_025937815.1 Gemmatimonadota bacterium | reverse complement strand
GGGAACGAGATCCCGAGGAAGGCGAACGTCATTCCCAACCCGTCGATCCACGTGGACTGTTTTACCGCCGAGAGGATTCCGATCAGGACGCCGGACAACGTGGCGAAGAGCATCGCGACCGAGGCGAGGTAGAGGGTCTTCGGGAAGTGCTCGAGGATCCCCTCGAGTACCGGCTGGCGGGTCATGTACGACGTGCCCCAGTCGCCGCGAACGAGGCCCGAGACGTAGTGCGCGAACTGCTTCCAGAGCGGGTCGTCGAGATGGAGCTCGGCCCGCAGGCGCTCCAGCGTGGCCGGATCGAACCGGTCGCCGACCATGGCGAGGACCGGGTCGCCGGGCGCTATGTAGAGCAGGACGAACGTCACGACGAGCACCCCGAACAGGACGGGAATCGTGTGGACGATCCGGCGGAGAGCGTATTGGAGCATGCTGGCGGGGCGGGACCTCGGCGCGGCGGGTATCTTGGGGAATCGATCTGCCGGGCGTTCGCCGTAACGTATCGAAGCCGTCCGAGCTCGCGCAACGCGCGCCAATTCGAAGTCCCATCCGATCCCCGAGACGAGGAGGAACGACGTGCCACTCCGATTGCTGCCGGCCGCCCTGCTGGCGTTCGCGACCCTGCTGGGCGCCTGGTCACCGGCCCGCGCGCAGGGTCCGATCGACGAGCGCTTCGCCGAGCCCGATCTGCCCACGCCCGACCTCGCCCGTCTGGCGAGCGGCCAGCCCGGCCCCGCCTACTGGCAGCAGCGGGCCGACTACGCGATCCGAGTGACGCTCGACCCGGCGACGCACACGGTCACCGGCAGCGAGACGATCACCTACGCCAACAACTCGCCCGACACGCTGGCGTTCCTCTGGTTGCAGCTCGACCAGAACCTGTTCGCTCCCGGCAGCGCGGGCGCGCAGGTCTTCCCGCCCGAGGGGCGCTTCGGCGGCGGCGGCTTCGAAGGCGGCTACGACATCCGGCGCGTGGCCTCGGGTGGCGCGGCGCTCGACCACACGATTCGCGACACCGAGATGCGGATCGAGCTTCCGGCTCCGCTACCGCCCGGCGCGACGTTCTCGTTCGAGATCGACTGGAGCTTCGCCGTCCCGGAGAACGGCGCGGACCGCATGGGCCGGGACGGCGACTTGTATCTCCTCGCCCAGTGGTATCCGCGCATGGCGGTATACGACGACGTGAGCGGCTGGAATACGATGCCATACCTGGGCCAGGGCGAGTTCTACCTCGAGTACGGCGACTTCGACGTCGCGATCACGGTCCCGGCGACGCACCTGGTGGGCGCGACCGGCGCCCTCGAGAACCCGGCCGAGGTGCTGACGGCCGCCCAGCGCTCCGCGCTGGACCGTGCCCGCGGCGGCGCCGAGGTCGTGCCCGTCGTGGCGGCCGCAGAGCTGTCTGATCCGGCGTCGTTCCGGCCCGCGACGACCGGCACGCTGACGTGGCGCTTCCGGGCCGAGAACGTGCGCGACTTCGTGTGGGCGGCGGGCCCCCGGCTGGTATGGGACGCCACCGCCTGGGAAGGAACGCTGATCCACGCGCTCTACCGTCCCGAGGCGACCCAGTGGCGCGAGGCGGCGGCGATGACCCGCCACTCGATCGAGTTCTACTCCGACTACCTGATTCCGTATCCCTATCCGGCCGCCACCGCGATCGAGGGGCCGGTCTTCGGGATGGAATATCCGATGGTCGTGTTCGTCGCCCCCGAGACCACGCCGGAAGGCCTGTTCGACGTGCTGGACCACGAGTGGGGCCACATGTGGTTCCCGATGATCGTCGGGTCCGACGAGCGCCGCTACGCGTGGATGGACGAGGGCTTCAACACGTTCATCAACCTGCTGAGCAAGAAGGCGTACTTCCCCGAGAGCGAGCCCGTGCTCGAGAACACCGCGCAGTACGCCTCGCTGATCCGGGCCTACAGCGAGCAGCCGATCGCGAGCTTCCCCGACGAGTTCGATCCCGGCGGTCCGGGGCTCGGGGTCGGGGGGTACATCAAGCCGGGCGTCATGATGACCGCGCTGCGCGAGATCGGTGGCCATGAGCTGTTCGACGAGACGCTCGTCCAGTACACGCGCGCGTGGGCATACAAGCACCCCATGCCCGCCGACTTCTTCCGCATGATGGAGGACGGCCTGGGGATGGAGCTGGGCTGGTTCTGGCACAACTGGATCTGGACCACCCAGACGAGCGACCTCGCGATCCTGGGAGTCGACCAGACGCAGTCGGAGGGGACGTGGACGGTCACGGTGACGATCGACCAGCGCGGACGGCTGCTCATGCCGGCCGCCGTGACGGCGACCGCGGGCACCGCGACGAACACGGTGACGATCCCGGTCCAGGCCTTCTACGGCACGGACCGCGCGACCGCGACGCTGAATCTCCCCGCCAAGGCCGAGGAGATCACCGTGAACGCCGGTCCCGAGTGGGGGGACATCAACCCGCAGAACAACACGTGGACGGACTGACGGGCAGCACGTGAACAAGCTCTACGCGATTCCCTTCTCGCACCCGTCGATCGCGGCGCACCTGATGCTCGAGCGGGCGGGTGTCCCGCACGAAGTCGTCAACTTCCCGATGGGTCTCCACCCGGTGTTCCTCCGAGCCAGGCGATTCCCTGGAAGCACTGTTCCGGCGCTGATCCTCGACGGCTGCAGAGTGCAGGGATCCCTGGCGATCTCGCGCGCGATCGAGGCACGCGGCCCGGCGGGGATCCTGTTCCCTGTGGACCCGGCGGCCCGGGAGCGCGTGGAGGAGGCGGAGCGGTGGGGCGAGTCGGAGCTGCAGCCGATTCCGCGCCGGCTCTTTCGCTGGACGATGGCGGGCAACCCCGCCATCCGCCGACGCGTCCTCCAGCGGGCAGGACTGCCGCTGCCGGGGATCGCAGCCAGGGTCATGAAGCCGATCGTCACGCGATTCGCGCGCAGCGCGAATGCGAACGACGCAACGGTGCGCGCGGACATGGAGGGACTGGGCATGCTTCTCGACCGGGTGGACGCCCTGATCGCCGAGGGGACGATCGGCGGCCCCGAGCCGAACGCCGCCGACTTCCAGATCGCGACGTCGCTGGCGGCCATGCTCGCGTTCGAGGACCTGGTCCCGAGCATCGAGAACCGTCCAGCCGCCGACCTCGCGCGCCGCCTCGTGCCGCCTTACCCGGGCAAGGTGCCGGCCGTAGTTCCGGCCGGCTGGACCCGGGCGGCCTGACCGAGCGCTATTCGGATCTCAGCGACACGTCCAGCCACTTCTGTTCGTAGAACACCTGCTTGATCTCGTACCCCTCGACCCAGGGCTGAACCAGGTCGTAGTCGATGGGATGCACCGTGAAGATCCACGGCGCTCCGGCGTGGATCAGCGAGTCGGCGCGGGCGTACATGGCGATCCGCGCCTCGTCGTCCAGCGTGCGGCGCGCCGCGAGGACCAGGGAGTCGACGGTAGCGTCGGAGTAGAACGCCGCGTTCCCGCCCGCGCCTGCCATCTCACTGTAGAACAGTGGATAGAGGAAGTTCTCGGCGTCGGGGTAGTCGGCGTACCAGTTGGCGAGGTAGCCGTCGAGCTCGCCGCGCTGCATCGCTTGGCGGACCGCAGTCCAGTCGCGCTGCTGGAGGTTCATCGTGACCCCGACGTCCGCCAGGTTCGCCTGCACCGCCTCGAGGAAGCGCTGGTTGATGGCCAGCGACCGGAAGTAGACGTCGAAGGTCAGGCCCTCGGCGCCGGCCGCGCGCAAGAGCGCCCGGGCGCTGTCGGGCTGGTGTCCGTAGGGCCGTCCGGTCTCGCGATATCCGGGGAGCCCCGGCGGGATAGGGCCGTGAGACACGACCACCTCGCCGGGATAGATCACGTCGGCGATGCGCTCGATGTCGACGGCATAGTTCAGCGCACGCCGGACGCGCGGGTCGCGGAACTTGGGCTTCTGGTTGTTGAGGGCGAGGTAGTACGTGATCAGCGCCGGTCGCTGATGGAGGAGCGGCGACCACTCGGGATCGGACGAGAAGCGATCGAACTCTGGCGCCGGGAATTCGTTGAGGTCGACCCAGTCGAGATTCCCGCGCTCGAACTCCGCTATCACGGTCGTCGTCTCGGGGATGATCCGGATCTCGATGCCGTCCATCTTCGGCCGGCCGAGATGGTAGCGGGAGTTGGCGGTCAGCCGGATGACGTCGTCGTGGGCCCAGGACTCGAAGACCCACGGCCCGGTGCCTACCGGCGCCTCCGAGAACTGGGCGCCCTTCTGCTCGATCTCCTCGCGGGGGACGACGTGCGCCGCGGGCATCGCCATGAGCAGGAGGAACGGCGCGAATGGTTGCTCGAGCGTGATCTCGACGGTGGTCGGATCGAGAACCAGCAGCCCGGACAGCGAGTCCGCGTCGCCGGCGACCATGGCGTCCGATCCTGCGATGAAATCGAAGACCCATGTGAGCGGGCTCTGGCTCTCCGGTCTCAGAGCGCGCTCGAAGGAGTACTTGACGTCGTCGGCCGTGAAGGCGCGGCCGTTGTGGAACGTGACGTCGTCGCGCAGGTGGAAGGTGTAGACGAGGCCGTCCTCGGACACGTCCCAGGTGTCGGCGAGGTTGGGCCGCGCAGCGCCGTCCATGAAGCGCACGAGCCCGTCGTACATATAGACGGTCAGCTGGCCGCGATAGACGTCGACGGCCTGGATCGGGTCCATGCTCGCCGGATCGGGTCCGATCGTGAGGCGGAGAACGTTGCGCCCGGCGCCCGCCTGCGGGTCGCCGCCGCCACATGACCCCGCGATCAAGCCCAGCAATACGACGACCGATTGTCTTACGCCCTGCGGTCCCCGCGCTCTCATGCGCTCCTTTCGGGTCTATTCTCGTCGTCCGCCAGCCCCAGCTCCTCGGCGATCTCGTGTCCGCGTCTGCGGTGGAGGAACCAGACCAGCACCACGACACCGATCACGAACGCCACCGCGCCGCCCCAGCCCAGGTAGCCCTCGATGATCTCCCAGGACTTCCCGAAGAAATAGCCCAGGATCGTGAAGGCGGCGCCCCAGATGATACACGACACGATGCTCCAAACCAGGAACGTGCGATATGGCATGCGGCTGATGCCGGCGACCAGCGGACCGAACGACCGCAGGATGGAAGTGAAGCGCCCGATGACTACGGTCTTGCCGCCATGGCGCTTGTAGTAGTGCTCGGTTGCGCGCAGCCGCTTGACATCGAAGAACACGTACTTGCCGAACCGCTTGATGAGGCCGTGCCCGTAAGCTCGGCCGAGCACGTAGCCCACCTGATCTCCCATGATCGCCCCGGCGATCGACATGGCTCCCACCAGCCAGGGGTCGAGCACGCCGCGATAGGCGTAGAAGCCGCACAGGACGATGACGGTCTCGCCGGGAGCCACGAGCCCCAGGAACGCGCTCGTCTCGAGGAAGGTGATCAGCAGCAGGGTGACGTACCCGTAATCGGTCAGGAACGGGACGATGAACTCGAGAATGCGTTCCTGCACGGGCCTCCCTCGCTCGATTCCACCGCGCCGGGAAAATCGGCGCCACCACCGGACGGGCCGGGGCAAAGCGGCTAGCTTGGCGACGTTCGTCGCCGCCCTCGAAGCCTCGGTCGCGCGGCTCGTCGCGGGCGCGGAAGCTATCGTTTCGATCCCGGAGCCAGTACCCGGAACTCGACATGGAGGTGCCGTGCATCCTCTCGGGCGCGTGGTCCTGACGCTCTCCGCGTTCCTGCTGCCGGCGACCGCGGGCGCCCAGGAGTATGCGGACCTGATTCTGATCGACGGCCTGATCCACACGATGGACCCGGAGAACCCCAGCGCCGAGGCGCTGGCCGCGATCGGCGGGGAGATCGTCGCGCTGGGAACGTCGAGCGAGGTGCTTGCTACCTGGCGTGGTCCCGGGACGGTAGTGATCGACGCCGGCGGAGCGCCGGTGCTGCCCGGGCTCATCGACGCCCACGCCCACATGATGAACCTCGGGCGCTTCCTGCTGACCGTGGACCTGTTCGGCACGCGGAGCGCGGCCGAGGTCGCCGAACGCGTCGGCGAGGCGGTTCGCGCCCACGCCCCCGGCGAGTGGATCATCGGTCGCGGGTGGGATCAGAACGACTGGGAGGTCAAGGAATTTCCCACGCGGGAGCTCCTCGACCGGTTGGCTCCGGACAACCCCGTGTTCCTCGACCGGGTCGACGGGCACGCCGTGTGGGTGAACACCGCCGCCCTCGAGGCCGGCGGCGTGACCGCGGCGACCCCGGACGTGGAGGGCGGGCAGATCATCCGCGACGCCGAGGGGCAGCCGACCGGCATCCTCATCGACTACGCGACCGACCTCGTCGAGCGCGCCATGCCGCCGCCGGGCGAGGCGGACCTCTGGAAGATGCTCGACGCCGCTCAGCAGCGGGTCGTTTCGCTCGGCCTGACCGGCGTACATGACATGGGCGTCGGCGCCGACACGCTGGCTCTCTATCGACGCTGGGACGACGAGGGGGGAATCGTTCCCCGGCTGGTCGTCTATTTCAGCGCCCGGTCGCCGGCGGCGATCGATTGGTGGCGCGCGGAGGGGCAGGCCCTGTATGGGGAACGGGGCTCGCGGTTCCGCGTGCGAGGGCCCAAGAGCTACGCCGACGGCGCGCTCGGCAGTCGAGGCGCGGCGCTGCTCGCGCCCTACGAGGACGCGCCAGACTTGCGCGGGACGTTCCTGGTTCAGCCGGAATCGCTGGCGGTGATCGTTGCGGGTGCGCTCGAGGTGGGCCTCCAGCCCGCCGTCCACGCGATCGGCGACGCGGGCAACCGCGCGGCGCTCGACGCGATCGAGGCCGCCCGGCGGCCGGTCACCGTCGCACCCTGCGGCGGGAACCGGACCGGCGCCCCCGGGGGCTGCTCTCCGACCGGGGACACGCGGCCGCGGATCGAGCACGTGCAGGTCGTCGCGCTCGAAGACATCCCGCGCTTCGCCGAGCTCGGCGTCGTCGCCTCGTATCAGCCCACGCACGCGACCAGCGACATGTACTGGGCGGAAGACCGGGTCGGGCCGAACCGGATCCGCGGCGCGTACGCGTGGCGGCGCATGCGCGACGCGGGCGCTCGTCTGGTGTGCGGCAGCGACTTCCCGGTCGAAAGTCCGAACCCGTTCTTCGGCATCTACGCGGCGGTGACGCGGCGGGATCAGGAGGGTTGGCCGGAGGGCGGCTGGCGGCCGGAGGAGCGGATGACGCGGGAAGAGGCGCTGGCCTGCTTCACCCGCGACGCTGCATGGGCGGCCGGGATGGAGGAGGAGGTCGGTACGCTAACGGTCGGCAAGCGCGCGGATTTCATCGTGGTGGATCAGGATCCCCTGACGGCGCCGGAGCAGGACCTGTGGAAGATCCGCGTCCTGCGAACGGCGATCGACGGGAAGACGGTCTACGAGGCCGCGGAGTGAACGCCGAGCCAGAGAAATGTAAGGGAAGGGTCGGGCTACTCGGCCGGGTTGCGGAGCCGCTCGAGCGTGACCTCGTGCCAGAGCGTACGCAGAAACGCATTGATGCGCTGCTCGGCGCGAGCCTGGTAGAACGGCGCCACCGTTCCTTCCCAGAGCCCCTGGTCGAGGAGCTTCAGGGCACGCCGCTGCGCGAGGCCGGCCCGCTGGAGGTCGGTCTCCGTGAAGACGGCTTCGATCGCCCGATCGATTTCCACGCGATTCGGCATGCGGGAGGCGAAGCTACCGGGTGGGTCTGAGCGTCGTCAACTTCTCGGAGCTGGAGTGGCGAGACGCCATGTCCCAGGGAGTGCGCTTCGGCGCGCAGTGGGCGCCGCTCGCCGATCGCCTCGGCGCGCGGAAGCTCGGATACGGGTCATGGATCGTGCCCCCCGGGAAGGCCAGCGTTCCGTATCATTACCATCTGATCAACGAGGAGCTGGCCATCATCCTGGGTGGGGAGGTCTGGCTGCGGCTCGACGGGCGCTACCATCGTCTGGAAGCGGGCGACTTGGTCTCGTTCCCGCCCGGGGCGGACAGCGCGCACCAGCTCCTGAACTACGGCGACCGCCCGGCGCACGTCCTCTTGGCCTCGACGAAGATCCCGTGCGAGGTGTTGGGCTACCCCGACTCGAGAAAGCGGGCCTACGCCGTGGCCGGCCTCGCCGCCGACCCGCCGATGGAGCGCATCATGACGAAGGACGGACGACTCCTCGAGGGAATCGCCGGTTATTTCGAAGGCGAACCGGTAGACGAGCCGCTGGGGGAGGCGCCCGAGCCCGCCGCGGAGCGCGACCCCCGCATCGTGCGCCTCGACGAGCTGCCCTGGGAGCGCCAGAGCCGCGGACCGTTCGGCTCGGAGCGCAAGCGCGTCGCGGGCGTGGCCGGAGCGCGCAAACTCGGCTACAGCGTCTACCGCATCGCCCCTGGCGGCCGTCCGTACCCGTTCCACTTCCATCACGTGAACGAAGAGTTCTTCTACGTACGCCGCGGATACGGGCAACTTCGCGACAAAGACGGCACGCGAGATCTCAAGCCCGGCGACGCATTCGCCTGCCCGCCCGGACCGGAAGGCGCGCACGCGATACTCAACACCGGGGACGCGCCGCTGGAGATCTTCGCGTTGTCCACGATGGAGGAGCCCGAAGTGAGCGAGTACTTGGACTCCGACAAGCTGTACGTGATGGTGGGGTCGGCGCCCGGAGGCGATCCACGCGAGCGCGCGGTGGACATCGTCGTCCGACGCGGCGACGCAGTTGCGTACGAGGAGGGCGAGCGCTGAGCGCGGTTCGCCGCGGGCGCCGTCCAGTGACCATGAACCGACGGAGGACACACATGAAAAAATCGCGGATCGTCGCGATCGCGGTCGTCGCCGGAGCGGCGCTCGCCTTCGCCCAGGGCGCGAACGCTCAGGAGATGACCCCCGAGATGATGGAGACCTGGGCCAGGTACTCGAATCCCGGCGAGCACCATCAGCCGTTCGCCGAGATGGCGGGCAACTGGACGCACGCGGTGACGATGTGGATGGCGCCGGGCGCACCGCCGATGGAATCGACGGCCACGTCGGAGTCCGAGGTCGAGATGGGCGGCCGCTGGCTCGAGGAGGAGTTCACGGGCACCATGTGGGGCCAGCCTTTCAACGGCGAGAACCTGCTGGGCTATGACAACTTCCGCGAGGAGTACGTGTCGATCTGGCGGGACAACCTCTCGACCGCCGCGATGATCACGCGCGGTACGTACGATCCGGCGACGAAGACGCTGACGATGACCGGCAACGTCGACGACTTCATGAGCGGCGCCAGGGACGTCCCCGTCCGCCAGGTGGTCACCCACACAGACGCGACGCACTCGACGATGGAGATGTACATGCCGGGGCCCGACGGCGACGAGTTCCTCACGATGCGGATCGAAAGCACGAAGAACCCGTAATGGCCCGTGGCCGCGAAGCGGGCGCGCCGGTCGAGATCGCCCGCTATCGCTGGCGGCACGAGGCCGAGATGGCGCTCGGGATCCTCGAGGACGAGGGAATCCCGGGCGCCGTCCTGGCCGATGATATGGGTGGGGCGTACGCGGGGATCGGCGAAGCCCGCATCGTCGTGCCGTCGTCGCACGCCGAGCGGGCGCGCGCCGTGCTGGCGGAGTTGCGAGAGGACGCCGGAGGGGAGTAGCTCAGCGCGGAAGCAGCGCCGGCAGCTCGTACGAGGCCCGGAGCAGCGACACGGGATGGATGACGCGGATCGGCGAGCCGATCGCGCGCAGCCCGGCGGAGATCTGCACCATGCACCCCGGATTCCCCGTGACCACCATCTCCGCGCCCGTGTCCACGATCCGATCGACCTTGCGCCGGCCGAGCCGGTCCGCTGCCTCCGGGTGGGTCAGGTTGTAGATCCCCGCCGAGCCGCAGCACCAGGTCGACTCGGCCAGCGGAACCACGTCGAGATCCGGAATCGCCGCCAGCACGAGCCGCGGCGCACGCGCGACGCGCTGGCCATGGATCAGGTGGCAGGGGTCGTCGTACGTGACCCGGATCCCGAACGAGCGCACCGGCCGCCGCAGGCCCTCCTTGACCAGGTGTTCGGTAACGTCGACCACGCAATCCGAGAAGGCCGCGGCGCGTTCGGCCCAGTCGGGATCGTCCCGCAACAGCTCGCCGTACTCTTCCAGGAACGCTCCGCACCCGGCCGCGTTCGACACCAGCGTCTCCGCACCCGAGGCTTCGAACGCGGCCACGTTGACGCGCGCCTGCGCGCGCGCCTCCTCGCGGCGTCCCTGATGGGCGTGGAGCGCCCCGCAGCAGCGGAACCCGTCGGGCGACACGACCCGCCACCCGTTGTACGCGAGCACCTGCGCCGAGTCGGCGTTGACCTCGGGGAAGAGGATCGCCTGCACGCAGCCGGGATGGAGCGCGACCGTGCCACGCGCACGCGGGGCGGATTCGCCGGCAACGTCCGCGGGCGAGAGCTCGGCCGGGATCCGCCAATGGCGTGACTGGGACGGGATCGGCGGAGCGAGTGAGAGAAATCGCGCCAGATCCGGCCGCCGCCGCGCGAGCCGCCGCGACCACCAGCCCATCCGGCCCAGCGTCCGCTGGTAGAGGCGCAGGAGTCGTGCGCCGAGCCGTAGCCGTCCGGGGCGCGGGAGCGCATCGAGCAGCATCTCACGCGGGAACGCGGGTGGTCGACCGGCGGCCTGGGCGGTCTCGACCGCTGCGCGCGCGTCCTCGAGGAGCAGCCCGAACTCGACCCCGGCGGGGCACGCGGTCTCGCACGCCCGGCATCCGACGCAGTAGTACATCGCCTCGGCGAATGCGGGGTCGTCGACCGCCATGTCGCCGCGCGCCACCGCGCGCATGAGGCCGATCCGGCCGCGCGGATTGGCGCGCTCGAGCGGAGTCATCGCGAACGTGGGGCAGGACGGCAGACACAAGCCGCATTGGATGCAGCGCGCAAGGCGGTCGCCGTCGACGTCGAGGAGCGGCGCGGTCGTGGCTTCCGGGACGGGTGGCGGTGACGTCGAAATACTCAGGCCAGGGCCTCCGCGTAGCGCGGGTGGCCGAGCGGCGGGTGCTCGCAGCGGGGGCCCGGCTCGAAGATCTTGCCCGGGTTCAGCACGTGATTCGGGTCCAGCACGGCCTTGATCTGGCGCATGAATCGGACCGACGCGTCGCCTACCTGCCGCGCCAGGAACCTGCGCTTGGCGAGACCCACGCCGTGCTCGCCCGTGATCGTGCCGCCGAGCGCGATCGCCGCCGCGAAGATCTCTTCGAAGGCGGCCTCCGCGCGCGCGATCGCGTCCCGGTCGCGGACGTCGGTCAGGCATGTGGGGTGGAGGTTCCCGTCCCCGGCGTGGCCGAACACCCCGAATGTCGCACCGTGGCGGTCGGCGATCTCGCGGATCCGGACCAGCATCTCGGGAACCGCGGAGCGGGGCACGGTCGCGTCCTCCAGGATCGCAGTCGGGCCGAGCCGCGCCAGCGCGCTGAACGCCGCGCGCCGCGCGCTTCGCAGGTCTTCTGCCTCGTCCTCGCTGGTGGCTCGCCGCACGCGCCTGGCTCCGAGCCGGCGGCAGATCGCACCCACGGCGTGGGAGTCGTCCTCCACGGCGGCCGGGTGACCGTCGACCTCGATGAGAAGGAGCGCCTCCAGTCCCTCGGGGAGCCCGAGGTTCCCGAACGCCTCGACCGCGCCGATCGTCACTCCGTCGAGGATCTCCAGCGTGCAGGGGACGATGCGATCCGCGAGGATCGTGGCCACGGCCTCGCCGGCTGCCGCGAGCGAGCCGAAGCCGGCGAGGAGCGTGCGGGTGCGGACCGGCTTCGGGACGAGCCGGACCAGCACGCGCGTGAACACGGCCAGGGTGCCCTCGCTCCCGACCAGCAGGTCCTTGAGCCCGTAACCGGCCACGTCCTTGACGGCCTTCCCGCCGAGCCGCACCCATTCGCCGGTCGGGAGCACCGCCTCGAGTCCCTGAACGTAGTCCTTGGTCACTCCGTACTTGAGTCCCCGCAGACCGCCCGCGTTCTCGGCCACGTTGCCGCCGATCGTGCATACGCGCATGGAGCCGGGATCGGGCGGATAGAACAGCCCCTCGGCCTCGACCGCCGCGTGGAGATCGGCGGTGACGACCCCCGGCTCGACCCAGGCGGTGCCGTTGGCGACGTCGATCTCGAGGATGCGATTCCACGACGGGAAGAGCAGGACGACGCTGTTCTCGGTGGGGACCGCGCCGCCGGAGAGGCCGGTTCCGGCACCGCGCGGAACGACCGCGAAGCCCTCCTCGTTCGCGAGCGCCAGGATCGCGGCCACCTCTTCGGCGTCCCTCGGGATCACGATAGCGGCGGGAGTCTGGCGCAGCAGCGGAGTCGCGTCGGACGCGTAGGTCAGGAGGTCCTCGCGCGCGGTCAGCACGCGACCCTTGTGCGTAGCCTCCTGGAGCCCGGCGAGAGCGCGATCGGTGAGCACGATGTCATAGTATCGGTGGTAAGAGCCGCCCGGCCACCCTAGCTTGCGCGCATGCGAATCGCTCTGTGCGCCGTGATCGCGATCGCCGCGTGCTCCCAGCGCGTGACGACCGAGGAGGAGTTCGCCCAGGCGGAGCGCGAGCGGCCGCTCGTCGCCGTGCCGATCGGCGCGCCGGCGGGGATGCCCGGTGCGCAGGGTGGGCCGATGAGCGCGCCGCAAGAGGTCGCCGCGGATCCAGCGCAGACGATCGGCGGGACGATCGAGGCGCCGGCGGGAGCGGCGGGCGGAGTCCTCTTCATCTTCGTGCGGCCGGCGGGCGCGACCGGCGGACCGCCGCTCGCCGTCCAGCGCATTCCCTCGCCGACCTTCCCGCTCGAATTCGCGATCGGTCCCCAGGACGCGATGGTCGCGAGCGGGCCATTCCCGGAGCGCGTGCTCCTCGAGGCCCGCCTCGACAGCGACGGCAACGCGATGACCGAGGAGCCCGGCGATCTATCCGCCCGTAGCGAGACCGCGCCCGGCACGTCGGACGTCACGCTCGCGCTCTCCGCCGAAGGCGCGTGATCGCCCGTCCGCTTCCGGACGGCCTCCTCTGCATCCGACAGCTCGACCACGCCGCGCTCGCGGGCGAGCTCGCGCGCGCGTGGGGTGGGGGCATGCCGGCGCTCTTCCCGCGTGAGCCGGTCGAGGTCGCGGTCGGGCGGCATGACGCGGGTTGGGCGGAGCTCGATCGCGGGCCCGCGTGGGACCCGGCGACCGGGCTTCCCCACACGTACCGCACCTATCCCGCCGACGAGGCGCTCGTTGTCGCCGCGCGATCCGTCGCGCTCGTGGGCGCCGAGGATCCGTATGCGGGCTGGCTCGTCAGCCGCCACTTCGCTTCGTTCCACGCGGGCTCGGACGCGCCGGCGGCGCGGGCGTGGGTGACGGCCCAGGTCGGGCACCGGGCCGAGCTGTTGTCGCGCGCTTGGCCGCGGGTCGGGCGCGAGGCGCTCCACCCGCACGTGCTCGAAGCGAACTTCGACTGGCTCCAGCTCCTCGACGCCCTGTCGCTCGCCCTCTGCGAGGCCTGGGACTCCTGGGAGAGCCGCGAGACGTGCGCGGAATACGGCGAGCGGACGACGACGTTCGGCTATCGGCGGCGGGTGCATGATCCGTCGCGCGTCGAGGGCACGGTCGATCCCTGGCCCTTCGCGCACACGGAGGTGCGGGGCGCGGTGCCTGCGCTGCGACTTCCCGCTGGACCCTGGAGAGATGCCGAATCGCTCGCGCGCGCATGGCGCGACGCGGCTCCGGCCACGGTGGAGGTCGCTCTCACCCGCGGGTAGATTCGGGCCGATGAACGCCGACGCGGATTCCAGGATCGCCAGCGCCGAGCCGCGCGACGACTCGCGGGCGCCGACGGGCTACCGCGACGCGCGCGAGGGCGCCGCTCTATTCGAGCGACCGGGATCGACTCTGGTCGAGGTAATCGGGTCCGAACGGCTCCCGTATCTGAACAGCCTCTGCACGAACAAGCTGATCGGCCTCGAGCCCGGTGGCTCCGCCCGGGCCTTCCTCCTCGTGCCCACGAAGGGGCGCATCCTCGCGGACTTCATCGCGTGCGAAACCGGCGCGGCAACCTGGCTCGAGTGCCAGGGAGGATGCGCGCCGACGGTGATGGAGCTC
>JAICQP010000161.1 GCA_025937815.1 Gemmatimonadota bacterium | reverse complement strand
GGCGGTACCGAGGCGATCGTCCCCTCGAGGATCTTGAGGAGCGCCTGCTGCACCCCTTCGCCCGACACGTCGCGCGTGATCGAGGGGTTCTCGCTCTTGCGCGCGATCTTGTCGATCTCGTCGATGTAGATGATGCCGCGCTCGGCCTCGGCCACGTTGTAGTTGGCCGCCTGGAGGAGCCGCACGATGATGTTCTCGACGTCCTCGCCGACGTAGCCGGCCTCGGTCAGCGTGGTGGCGTCGGCGATCGTGAACGGCACCTGGAGGACGCGCGCCAGGGTCTGGGCGAGCAGCGTCTTGCCGACGCCGGTCGGGCCGATCAACAGGATGTTCGACTTCTCGATCTCGACGTCGTCCTCGACGCGCGAGTTGATCCGCTTGTAGTGATTGTAGACCGCGACCGCGAGGCTCCGCTTGGCGTCCTCCTGGCCGATCACGTACTGGTCGAGATGCGACTTGATGCCGGTGGGAGTCGGCAACTCTTGCAGAGGAGCGGCCTGGCCCTGAAGTGCTTCTTCTTGGAGGATCTCGTTGCAGAGCTTGATGCACTCGTTGCAGATGTAGACCGACGGTCCGGAGATGAACTTCTGGACGTGCTCCTTGCTCTTGCCGCAGAAGGAGCAGCGCAGCTCGTCGGAGCCCCTGCCGCCACGGTTGTCGTATCCGCCGGCCATCGTTACGCCTTCTCGCTCTCCTCGAGGGCTTCCTCGTCCCGCTCCGCCCCCCCGTCGCCCCGGGCCCCGTTCCCGCCGGGTCCCTTCTGCTCCTGATGCGCCAGAACTGCATCAACCATGCCGTATTCCCGGGCATCCTCGGCGCTCATCCAGAAGTTGCGCTCCATGTCGAGGCGCAGCCGGTCCGCGTCCTTGCCGGTGTGCTTGGCCAGGATCTGGATCTGCTGCTCCTTGAGGTGCAGGATCTCCCGGGCCTGGATCTCGATGTCGGTCGCCTGGCCCTGCGCGCCTCCCAGCGGCTGATGGATCATGACGCGTGAGTGCGGCAGCGCGTAGCGCTTGCCCTTCGTGCCGGACGCGAGCAGGAGCGCTCCCGCCGAGGCCGCCATCCCCATGCACATCGTCGACACGTCGCACTCCAGGTACTGCATCGTGTCGTAGATCGCGAGCGCCGCGGAGGCCACGCCGCCCGGGCTGTTGATGTACAGGTTGATGTCCTTCTCGGGCGCCTCGGCCTGCAGGAACAACAGCTGCGCGATCACCAGATTGGCGATCTCGTCGTTGATCGGCGTGCCGAGAAAGACGATCCGGTCCTTGAGCAGCCGCGAGTAGATGTCGTACGACCGCTCACCGCGTCCGGTTCGCTCCACCACGATCGGGATCAGGGGCATCGAGTCTCTCCTCTTTCTTCCTCTATGATACTGAAAGGCCGGGGAAGGGGTTCCCCCCGCCTACGCTTCCACCGTGGTGATCTCCGATCGCTCCCGCAGCCAGGCGAACACCCGCTCCATCGTCAAATGGTACTTGAGGTCTTCCGGGTCGCCCGACCGCTCGAGCCCGGAGCTGCGGACGTCGTCGTCGGTCGCCTCCAGCCCCTCCCGCTCCGCGACTTGCTCCAAGATATAGTGGCGGCGCAAAGCGCGCTCGGCCCCGGGCCTCAGGACCCGCATCAGCTCCTCCTGACGCTCCGCGGGCACTCGGCCGCCCAGCGGGCCGCCGGGATCGGACATCATGTTCGCCATGTAGCGATCGATCATGCTCTCCGGCAGATCGATGCTGTTGGCCGCGATGATCTCGTCGATCACGGCCTCGTTCGCCTCCCGCTGGAACTGGAGCTCCACCTCCTCCTCGAGGTTGGCGCGGATCTTCGCCCGCGCGTCGTCCACCGACGCGAATCCGCCGATCTCGCCCGCGAACGCGGCGTCGAGCTCCGGCAGCTGCCGCTCCCGGACCTCGGAGACCGCCACGCGGAACTCACGGGTCGTGCCCCGCAGGGTCTCGTTGGGGTGATCGTCGGGGAAGCCGACGCGGATCGTCTTCTCGGTGCCCGGCGTCACGCCGCTGAGCCCCGCTTCGAAGTCCGGCAGGAGCGCCTCGTGGCCGAGGACGACCTTGTGGTTCTCCACGCGCTCGCTCTCCCGCGGCGCACCGTCGGCGTCGAGCGGGACCGAGTCGAAGACGACCAGGTCGCCGGCCGCGGCCGGGCGCTCGACCGGGAGCCAGTCGGCGCGCTCCTCGCGAAGCCGCTCGAGCACCCGCTCGACGTCGTCATCGGTCACCCGGTGGCGCCTCGTCTCCACCCGGAACCCGGTCGTCCGCCCGAGCTCGATCCGCGGCCGGACGTCGACCTCGGCCGTGAAGTGGAGCGCGCCCTCCGGGGTCCAGTGGACGTCATGGACGTGGGGCGGGGAGATGGGCTCGAGGCCCCGGCTGGCGACGCCCGCGGCGTAGCCCTCGCGGATCAGGTCCTTGAGCACCTCCTCCTCGATCTCCTGCGCGTATTGCTTCTCGACCAGCTTCGCGGGCGCCTTGCCCGGCCGGAACCCCTTGAGGCGGGCCCGCCTGGCGATGTCGCGGACGTGGCGCTCGCGAAACTGCCCGGCCACCTCCGCCGGCACCGTCAGCGCCAGGCGACGCCGCCAGCGCTCCAGGTCCTCGACCTCGACCTGGACGTCGATCGTTCCGGTGTCGGTCTCCTGGTGCATCGGGACTTTCCGGGCTGGAAGGTGGTGCGAGAGGAGGGACTCGAACCCCCACGGCCGAAGCCACAAGCTCCTAAGGCTTGCGTGTCTACCAGTTCCACCACTCTCGCGCTGGGTGGGACGATGGCCCGGCCGGGAATATAGCGGCGGGCGTCGGCCGGACGCCCGCCGCCGTGCTGCCCCGAAGGGCCTAGTTCGGCACGCGCAGGGCGCGGAACAGCTGGCTGTCGCCCTGCGGGTAGTAGATCCGGAGGTAGACGATCTGCCCCGGCTCGAGCTCCGCCACCGCGGCCTGGTACTCGGCCACGTTCGTGACCCGCCGGTCGCCGACCTGGGTGAGGATGCCGCCCTGCTGGATGCCGGCATCGTCGGCCGCGCCGAGCGACTGGATGTCACGGATGTACACCCCCTGGGGGATGCTCGCGCTCGAGAGGTTCAGCCGCTGGACGAGGGTCCGACGCATCGCCGGCGTCAGGTCCTGGACGTCCATGCCGAGAGCCGACTCGTGCACCTCGCTCTCGTCGGGGGCCGGGCCCTCGTCTTCGGAGGCCAGGGTCGGCGCCACTGCGTTCGCCGGGCGCTCGCCGAGCTTTACGCGCACGTTCCGGCGATCCCCGTCCCGCCACACGACCAGCTCGACAACGTCACCCGGCTGGTGGAAGGCGATCGCCTCCTGCAGCTCGCTCGGGGTCTCGACTTCCCGGCCGGCCACCTCGAGCACCACGTCCTGTAGCTCGAGCCCGGCCTCCCGCGCGGGGTTCTCCTGACCAGGCAGGTCCGTGAAGCCGTCGATCCGGACGCCGGCGATCGAGGGCAGCTCGAGCGCCTCCTGGTCCAGCGGCGTGACGGCCTGGATCTGGACGCCGAGCACCGCGCGCTGCACCTGGCCGGTCTCGATCAGCTGCTCCGCCACGCGGCGCGCGATCGAGATCGGCACCGCGAACCCGTAGCCCTGATAGACGCCGGTCCGCGAGGCGATCGCCGTGTTGATGCCGATCACCCGGCCGTCGATGTCGACCAGCGGGCCGCCGGAGTTCCCCGGATTGATGGCCGCGTCGGTCTGGATGAAGTTCTCGATCGCGTACGGGTTCTCGCCGCGGTCGATGATCTGCAGGTTGCCGCGGCCGATGGCGCTGACGATCCCCGCCGTCATCGTGAAGTCGAGGCCCAGCGGGTTGCCGAGCGCCAGGACCCACTCGCCGACCTGGACGCCGTCGTCCGTCGCCAGCTGGGCGACCGGGAGGTCGTCGGCATCGATCTTGATGACCGCGATGTCGGTCGAGGGATCGGCGCCGACCACTTCGGCGTCGTAGGCGCGGCGGTCGTTGAGGACGACCTCTAGCTCCATCATGCCGTCGACCACGTGGTTGTTCGTCAGGATGTAGCCATCCTCGCGGATGATGACCCCCGAGCCGCCGCTCCGGCGGAACATCTCGTCGGGGATCTGCTCGTGGTTCTCGTCCTCCGGGAACTGGAAGAACCGCTCGAACGGCCCGAGATCGGGCATCATCTCCCGCTGCGTCACCCGCTGCTGGCCGCGGATCGAGACCACGGCGGGAGTGACGCTCTCGGCGATCTCGATGAACGCGTTGCCGGTCTCCCGCAGGGACGCATGGGTGGTGGGCGCGCTCGCGGTTCCGTCCTGCAGGGCCAGCGTGGCGGGTGTCCACTCCAGAGTGGAAGCGAAGAGCACCCCGATGCCCAGGCAGGCCAGCCCGACGATCAGCACGGTGAGCCGGGTCTTGATGGGATTGAGCATCCGGATAGAACCTCCTCGAGATAGACTCGCGAATTGTTCGGGGGGCAGGCGCCGATGAAGTCGGCGAGCCCGTATCCGATTATACGGCCTCGGCGGCCGCGTGTTCCCTGGGAGACACCGGTCGGTCGCCGAACGTTGGACGGGCGGCGCCGGGGCCGGCGTTCAACCGGCCCCGCACCTTAGATTGCGCGCCCCCGCGGCCAGCCTCGCCGCTACTTCTCCTCGTCGACGACCTCGTAGTCGGCCTCGATGACGTCCTCTTCCTTCTCGGCGGCCGGCTCTTCGCCGGGGCCGCCGTCGGTGCCGCCCGGCTGGGCGCCCGGGCCCGCCGCCTGGTACGCCTGGGTCGCGACCTGGTGCCAGAGCTGCTGCAGGTCGTCCGTGGCGCGCTGGACCTCGGCGTCGTCGTCCTGCTTGAGCGCCTCTCGCGTCCGCTCGAGCGCGGCCTCGACCTTGGCCTTCTGGTCGCCCGACATCTTGTCCTCGAGGTCCTTGAGGTTCTTCTCGGTCGAGTAGACCAGCGAATCCGCCTTGTTGCGGAGCTCGACCCGCTGGCGGCGCTCCTTGTCTTCAGAAGCGTGCGCCTCGGCGTCCTTGACCATCTTCTCGATCTCGGCCTCGTTGAGACCGCTGGAGGCCTCGATGCGGATCTTCTGCTCCTTGCCGGTGGCCTTGTCCTTGGCCGACACGTGCAGGATCCCGTTCGCGTCGATGTCGAACGTGACCTCGATCTGCGGGATGCCGCGCGGCGCCGGCGGGATGCCGACCAGGTCGAACTGGCCCAGCATCTTGTTGTCGGCTGCCATCTCGCGCTCGCCCTGGAAGACGCGAATGGTGACGGCGCCCTGGTTGTCCTCGGCGGTCGAGAAGACCTGGCTCTTCTTG
>JAICQP010000257.1 GCA_025937815.1 Gemmatimonadota bacterium | reverse complement strand
CTCGACCACCGCGCCGCGCGAGAAGTCGAACCAGCGCCACTCCCGCTCGTCCCTGGCGTCCACCGTGTAGGCCGTCGGCCCGACGAGCGAGTCGCCCACCTCGCGCGGAGGCGGCCCGCCAGGCGTGAACGATGGCGGCTCGGGCCGGCGCAGGGAGCCGACGACGAAGGTCGCCGCCAGGAACGCGACCGTGGCGAGGAGCACGCCGGGGAGGATCCAGGCGCGCCGGCTCGTGGGTCGGATCGGGGGCCGTTCGGTCATGGTCGGGCTTTCCTCCTGGGTCGGGAGCCTCGATGATAGACCCATGTCCGGGCGAGCGGAAGGCGCGTCGCGCATGAAGGCGCGCAGGGACCTGCTGGCGTACCTGGATCGTCTCCGACGCGGGTCGGGGGAGGTGCGACGGGTAGAGCCGTACCGGAGCCGCGGGTGGCCCGCGCGCCGGATCGCCGCCGAAGCGGAGCGCGTCGCCGGACAGCTCGCGGCGCGCGGGATCGGCGACGGCACGCGGGTGGCGATCTGGGTGCACGACGGCCCCCTCTGGCTGGCGGCTTTCTTCGGGATCCTCCGCGCCGGCGCGATCGCCGTGCCGCTCGACACCTCGGCGGATCCCGGCGAGGCCCGCGACGCGGGGAAGGCGCTGGGGATCGCCGCGTGGTGCACGGACAGCGAGGCGCCGCGACCGGGGCTCGACGCTCCCGTGATCGAGCTCGACTTCCGCCGCTCCGCGTGCCGCCGCGGGCCCCGGACCGGTGACTCCCCCCTGCCGGATTCGCCACCGCTCCCCCCGGATGTCCCGGATCGACCGGCGGAGATCGTCCTGACGTCGGGCACGAGCATGGCGGCGCGACCGGTGTCGGTCGGCCACGGGAACATGCGCGCCGTGCTCGACGCGCTGGACACGGGGATCGGTCCGTACCGGCGCTGGCTTCGGATCGCTCCCCGGCTGCGGATCGCCTGCGCGCTGCCCCTGTCCCACCTCTACGGGCAGGTCCTGGGCGTGTTCGTCCCCGCGCTTCTCGACGCCGACACGATCCTCCTCGCTCCGATGCCCGCGCCGGACCTCGCGCGGTCGCTCCGCCGCGAGCGCGCATGGGTGCTGGCCACGGTGCCGCGGACGCTCGCGCTCCTTGCGGCCTGGCTCCGCGCGCGCGGCGTGGAGCGCTGGGGAGCGGAGGGATTCGAGGAGCGGCTGGCGAGAGCCGCGGGCCGCCCCTGGTGGTCGCGCGCGCTCCTGTTCGCCCGGCTCCGGCTCGAGCTCGGGCCGCGGCTCGTGGCGGTCGTCTCGGGCGGGGCCGCGCTCGACCCGACCACGGCCGAGCTGTGGCGGCTCCTGGGGTACGCCGTCGTGCAGGGATACGGAATGACCGAGACGGCGCCGCTCGTGACCCTCGATCACCCGTTCGACTCGCGCCCGGGGTCGCTGGGGCGGCCCCTTCCGGGTGTCGAGCTTCGGATCGCCCCCGATGGCGAGATCCTCGTCCGCGGACCGAACGTCGTGGGCGGCGCGGTCGACGTCGACGGGTGGCTCCATACCGGCGACCTGGGCCGCCTGGACGCCGAGGGCCGGCTCTGGTTTCTCGGCCGGAAGGAGGAGCGGATCGTGACGCCGGCGGGCCTGAACCTCGAGACCCGCGAGATCGCCGCGCGCCTCGCCGCCCAGGCGGGGGTCGTCGACGCGCTCGTGCTGGAGCGTCCCTGGGGGGAGTCAGGGAGCGTCTGGGCGGTGCTCGTCGTCCGGCCGGGGTGCGATCCGGCCGGGGCCGTTCGTGCGGCCAACGAGTCGCTTCCGGACGCGGCCCGCGTCCGCGCATGGTCGGTGTGGCCG
>JAICQP010000199.1 GCA_025937815.1 Gemmatimonadota bacterium | reverse complement strand
GCGCCGCTTCCCAGGTCTTCCTCTGTCACGGCATAGCCGGGGTCGTGCCCGTTCGAGCGGCCGTTCATGATCCGGATCGCCCGGTGGTCGACCTTGAGGCCGAGCCCGCTCATGAGCGCGGACTCGATGTCCCGGATGACCCGGGTCGTGGACCGGCTCTCGGCGATCCGCACCTCGACGGAGTCGATCGTACCGTCGGGAGCGACCCGCACGTCGACGGCCTCGACGCCCCGGATCATGCGCAGGAGTTCTCGAATTTCTGTCGCGGACACGGCCATCCTCAGGACCCGTTGACTTCAGATGTGGTCAAAGTGTCAGGCAACATACCTTACCACCTTAAAGCGGGTTGTCAACTGCGGAGGCCGATCTTGAACGCCCATGGCTAGATGGCTACGCGAGAAATGGTAAACCGAGGACAGGGGTCCGCGCTGGCCTGTGCGGGGGACGACCGGTCGCACAGGAGAGAGCTGCAAGTACCGTTCCGCGTGCGCAGGCCCGGAACGGCTCCCTGGCGGTTCGGACTGTGGGGATGCAAGGCGTAGTCGTGGATTGCGGGAGCGGCCGCTCCTGGCCTGGAGGCTCCTGTCCCTCTCCGGGGGGCTAGCGCCGCCCCCGGGCGGAACGAGCGTGGGCACGGCCGATCAGCAGAGCCGGACGTTGATGCTGCACATGTCGGTCGGCTCGAGGCCCCGGTCTTCTTCCCCCGGGCCCGTGATCGTGTCCGCGCTGCAACCTGCGAGCAGCGTGGCGACGAGTGTCAGAGCGAGTACGAACGGTTTCATGGGTTGGCTCCTCCTTTGGCTGGCCTCGGCCGCGGAGCTTCTTCTTGTGCCGCCGCCGGCTGGCAAGTACAATGATTGAATGTGGAGGAAGGCCGTTACCAAAGTGTTATCCCATATGGTGGTAGCGGCCGTGGACCACATTCTTCCGGGTAACCCGTGATCGAGCTCCGGACGCTGGGCGGGCTGCAGCTCAAGGACGGCCGTGGCCGTGACCTCTGCGGACAGCTCCAGCCCAAGCGCCTGGCGCTCCTCATCTACCTTTCGCAAGCCCCGCGCCGTTTCCACCGCCGGGACTCGCTCCTGGCGCTCTTCTGGCCGGAGATCGACTCCTCGGGGGGAAGGAACGCGCTCCGCCAGTCCCTCTACGCGCTCCGCCAGTGCCTCGGGAACGGCGCCCTCGTCACCCGGGGCTACGAGGAGGTCGCGGTCTCCGAGCGGGTCTGGTCGGACGTGGTCGGCTTCGAATCGGCGCTGGCCTCGGGCCACCCCGAGCGGGCCCTCGAGCTCTACGGTGGCGACTTCCTCGAGGGGCTCCACGTCCAGCACGTCGCCTCGCAGTTCGAGCACTGGTTGGACGACGAGCGCCATCGCCTGCGGAACGAGGCGGTCCGCGCGGCCCTGGAGCTCCGGGACCGCGAGGAGGAGGCCGGGAACATCCCGGCCGCCGTCGAATGGGCGCGCGCAGCGTGCCGGCTGGATCCCGACAACGAGGGCATCCTCGGCGGCCTCATCGACCTCCTCGACCGGGCCGGGGACCGGGCCGGCGCGCTCCGGGCGTTCGAGGCGTTCGCCGAGCGGACGCGGGCGGAATACGACATCGCTCCGTCGGAGGAGACCCAGGCCCTGATCGAGGCGGTCAAGGCGCGGGGCGAGCCGGCGGAGGTCGCTACTTCTCCCGAGCCGGGGATCCTCGAGCCCCTGACCCCGTTCATCGGCCGGGGCCGGACGCTGGACGAGCTGGAGGCGCTCTTCCTCGATCCGGCCACCCGGCTCGTCACGCTGACGGGCCTCGGGGGCGCCGGGAAGTCCCGCGTGGCGCTCCAGCTCGCGCGCCGGCTGGAGAAGAGCTTCGCCGGCGGGGTCGCCCGGATTGGATTCGGAGACACGGCCGCGCCGGGTGACGTCCTCCCCGCCATCGCCCGCGCCGTCGGCCTGACCGACGGCGGGCAGCGGCCGCTCCAGGAGGCGCTCGCCGGGCATCTCGACGGGAAGGCCTGGCTGGTCCTGCTCGACGGGTTCGAGCGGCTCGTCTCGGCGGCGCCGGAGATCGTGCGGCTCTGCCAGGCGGCCCCCCGGCTCAAGGTCCTGGTGACGAGCCGCGTGCCGCTCCGGGTCACGGCCGAGCAGGAGTTCCCGATCCCCACCCTCACGCTCCCGCAGCGGCGGATCGGGCTCAGCGTGGAGTTCCCGCTCAACTCCGAGGCGGTGGCCCTCTTCGCCGACCGGGCCCGGGCCGTCCGGCCCGACTTCCGCCTGACGGCCAAGAACCTGGACGACGTCGCCGACATCTGCCGCCGGCTGGACGGGCTGCCGCTGGCGATCGAGCTGGCGGCCGCGCGCGTCAAGGCGCTCACGCCGCAGGCGATCTCGCGACACCTCGAGGACCGCTTCCTGCTCCTGTCGCGGGGGCCGGTCGACCTGCCCGCCGGGCAGCGCACGCTCGTGGCCGCCATCCAGTGGAGCTACGAGCTCCTCGACGCCGGCGAGCGCGAGCTGTTCCGCCGGCTGGCCGTGTTCTCCGGCGGGTTCGGCCTCGACCTGGTGGAGCCGCTCTTCGATGGCTGGGACGTTTCCGCCGTCGACCCGGTCGATGGGCTCGCGTCGCTCGTCGATCTCAGCCTGGTGAGCCAGCTGGAGACGGCCGGCGAGCCGCGCTTCGAGATGCTGGACACGGTCCACGCCTATGCGCAGAAGCTTCTCGTCGCGAGCGGCGAGGAGGAAGCCTGCAGGCGTCGCCATGCGGTGGTCGTTCGCGACTGGGTCGAGGACGGCGAGGGGCACTACTGCGCGACCGGGCAGGACGACTGGCTCCGCCGGCTCGAGCGCGACCACGAGAACGTCCGCGCGGCGGTCCGCTGGGCCATCGACGGCGAGGACGGCGGGATCGCGCTCAGGCTGGCCGCCGCTCTCTGGCCGTTCTGGTGGTCGCAGGGCTATCTGGCGGAGGCCGAGGCGTGGCTGGGACAGGCGCTCGCGCTCGATACCGACGACGCCGACGCGCGGGCGGCGCGCGGGAAGGCGCTCCTCGGGGCGTGCTGGATGGCGCTCGCGCACGGCGGGGACGCGGAGGCGGTGGCGCTCGTCGAGGAGAGCCTCGCGCTCTTCCGGGAGGAGGGCGACGAGGCGGGGTATATCCGCGCCATGGAGACGCTCGGGTTCGCGCACCTCGAGTCCGGGCGCCTGGAGTCCGCGAAGGCGGCGTTCGAGGAGTGCCTCGCGCGAAGCCGGCAGAGCAAGGACGACCGCCGCCGGGCGATCGCGCTGAACGCTTTGGGGCAGGTGGCGCTCGACCAGGGCGACGACCTGCGGGCGACGGATCTGCTCCACGAGAGCGTCACGCTGGCGCGCCGCATGGGGCTCGTCGACTCCGTCGGTCACGGACTCCTGCGGCTCGGCGACGTCGCGCGCCGGCGCGGCGATTCGAAGAAGGCCCAGGAGTTCTACGAAGGGGCGCTCGAGACGTTCTGCCAGCTGGGACAGAAGGTGAACGTGGCCTGGACGATGGCCTCGATCGGCAACGCGCTCATGGACTCCGGGCGGGTCGCCGACGCGCGCGAGAAGTTCACCGAGTCGCTCACCATGTTCCGCGACCTCGGCTATGCGAGCGGCACCGCGCGGGCCCTGATCGGCATCGCCGGGATCGCGATCGCGCGCGGGGACGCCGAGCGGGGCGCGCGGCTCCTCGGCGGGATCCAGGAGCTCGTCGAGCGCGCGGGGAAGCTCCCCCCGGACGACGCCCAGGCGTTGGAATCGCTGCGGGGCGCAGCGCTCGAGCGGCTCCGCAAGACGAAGTTCACGGCGCTCTGGTCGGAGGGCACCGCGCTCGACCCCGAAGCCGTCCTCGCCCTCGCCGCCTCGGAAGGCTCCGGGCCCCGGCACCGCGCCATCGGCTGAGCGGGTCGGCCGGC
>JAICQP010000248.1 GCA_025937815.1 Gemmatimonadota bacterium | reverse complement strand
CGCGCCGGTACGCGATGTACGGCTGGTCTTCGACCTCGAGCACCGGCACCTCGCGCGAGAACTCGGCCCGCCCGCGGAAGTACCGCTCCATCTGGAACTCGTAGACCCGGCGGGCTGCCTCGGGGCCGTAGGTCTTCTCCGTCACCATCATCGCGCTGTAGTTGGCGATCGATTCCGAGAGAAACCCCGCGCCGCGGACGCCGGCGCCCCGCACCAGCCCGCCCCACCACGTGTGGGCGACCTCGTGCGCGGTGCCGTAGAACGGCTGGTCCACCTCGCCATCCCGGACGCGGCTGAAGAAGACGTCCTCGGTGAAGGCGATGGCGTGGGGATGGGCGCTGCCGAAGCCGCCGTAGCGCGGGATCTCGACGATCTTGAGGTCGCTGTACGGGTAGGGGCCGAACTGCTCGCTCAGGTATGCGAGCGCCGCCTTCATGCCGCGGACCATCCGGCCCAGGTTCGCGTCGTGCGCCGGGTGGTGGAAGATCCGGAGCGCGACGCCATCCCAGCGGTCCTCGAGCACGTCGTACCTCGCCGAGGCGATCGTGCCGCCGAACGCGATCGGCGTCTCGGTCACGTAGTGGAAGTAGCGCCGCCCGTTCTCCGTCCAGCTCCGGCGCAGCAGGCCCGGGGTAATCGCCATCTGATCGGCGACCGTCCCGATGATCGCGTCGACGTGGACGAGGTCGGAGTCGCGGAGCTGCCAGCGGTGTTGCCTCGCCGCCGCGTCGTCGGGCCCCGACGTGGGCGGCCGGGACGGGAGGTCGAGGCGCTCCCGTGCCTCGCCGTCCGACAGCTCGAACACCGGCTGATACCCGATGATCGGCATCTTTGTCCGGTTGAACGACGTGCCGTTCGCGACCACGTCGGTCGGGATGTCGGCGTTCGGGAAGCCGCGCTGCCGGAAGCCGACGTCGAACGCGAGCCGCAGGGAATCCCCGGGCTCGAGCGCCCCGTCCAGCGCGTAGATCCGGTAGCCGATCTCCTCGTCCACGAGCACGACTTCGGCGGGCCGGTCGAAGGAGAGCGAGCGCGCCTCGACCTCGGGATCGAGGTAGACGTGCACGGAATCGATCGCCGCGCCGCTGCGGTTCACGAGTCCGTAGCTTCCGCGCACGTCGACCGCGCGCTCGCCGGGGTAGATCTCGACGCGCAGCTCCACGCGCTCGATGACAGGCTGCGCGACGCCGGCGTACTTCCTGTAGCGAATCTCGTACTCCGCCTGCCTCGCCTCGCGCTCGCCGGGCGCCCGGTTCAGGACGTTCGTGTTGTAGTAGACGAACCCGCCGAACACGAGTATCGGCACGAGCGCCAGACCGGCCGCTGCCGCGACCCGGCCGGCGAACCGCTCCCGCGCCTGGCCGAGCCGGCGGCGGATCTCGCCCTCGTAGCCCCGCACCCAGAACAGGACCGCCCCCACGAGCAGGAACGCCGCCCACGCGGCCCAGTAGAGCTTGAACCACACGAACGGCGCGGCGAACGGGCCGAACCCGTTCATGTCCGAGTAGAGCCAGCCGGGATCCTCGCCGTAGAGCAGCAGGTTGTGCCGGACGAGCCCCATGATCCGAAGGAGCGGCGGGGCCAGGAATCCCACCACCGCGAAAATGTGGCCCAGGTACTTGTGGTTCACGAGGACGTGGATCGTCATCGCAAGCGCGGCGAGGATGACGTAATCGAGGAGCTTCATCCCGAAGACGACGCGGAGGTAGAGCCCGAGCTCGAAATGGGTGTAGCCCTGGAGCGCCTGGATCAGGAGCCCGCCGACCATTGTCGCGGCCTGGAACATCGCGATGAGCGCCACGAGCGCGAGGAACCGGCCGGCGAGCAGCGCTCCCGCGGGCACCGGCGCCGCGTCGGCGATCGGGCCGGTCCCCGCGGCGCGCTCCCTCCATACGAGCTCGCCCGCGTAGAGCGCGATGAGAACAGGCAGCAGCGGCCCGCTCCGGGACGAGAGAACCTCCTCGACGATGAGGAGCGTGACCGGCCAGGTCGACGTGTCGAAGACCGACTCGCCCACGTTCCAGCCCCAGAGGAGGATCAGGCCGACGCACGCCAGGAGCACGACGGGGAACCAGCGGCTCGAGAAGACCTCGGCGAGCGAATTCCGCGCGACCGCGAGCGCCTGCCGGGCGGCGCTCCCGGCGCCGAACGAGCCCGCGACGCGCGGCACGT
>JAICQP010000208.1 GCA_025937815.1 Gemmatimonadota bacterium | reverse complement strand
GCCCAAGATGGGAAAGTCGGCTCGACGCATCCGTCGCTCGCGGGGGCGGCGGCGGGCGCGTCCGTGGTGGTGCTCAAGCAGTTTTACCCGCTGGACGCGACCGCGCTGGAAGCGGAACTCGAGGCGCAGCGTCTGGAGACGCCGTGGCCAGGGGAGCGGCACAGGGATTTCGCTGCCGGCGAGGCGATCGGGAGAGACATCGGGACCGAGGTCCTGGCGTTCGCTGCCACCGACAACTTCGGTGTCCTCGACCCGGGTTCACCCCCGGTGGGGGATGGATTTTGGACGAGCAGCGGGGCACCGACAGTCCGAGGTAACTACGGTGCACGGCCGTTCTTCCTGACCTCCGGCAGCGAGCTGCGCTCGCCGCCTCCCCCGGCGTTCGGATCGCCCGAATTTCTGGCGGCGCTTGCCGAGGTGCGCGCGGTGTCCGATAGTCGCACCGCCGAACAACTGGCGATCGCCCAGAAGTGGGCACCGTTCTCCGGGGTGTTGTTCAGCGAGATCGCGACGGACCTGATCGTGGAGCACCGCCGGTCGGAGGTCGAGGCAGCGCGCATTCTCGCCTACGCGCACGCCGCGGCCTTCGACGCCAATATCGCCTGCTTCGACACCAAGTTTACGTACTGGTTCATCCGCCCCTCGAAGGCGGATCCGGCCATCACCACGCCGATCGGCCTACCGAACCACCCATCGTATCCGTCCGCGCACTCGTGCGAGACCGGCGCCTGGGTGACCGTCCTGGCTGACGCGTTCCCCAGCGAACGGCAACTGCTGGGCGCCTACGCGCAGGAAGCCAGCATCTCACGACTGTACGCCGGCATCCATTACCGGTTTGACCTCGAGGCGGGTGAGGCGATTGGACGTGCGGCAGGTCGGCTGGCGCTAGAGCGGGGAGGATTGGAATAGACATCAGCGAGTTCGTTTGCGGGAGTCGGGTTCATAGGCCCGCCCCGCAACGCTATCGCGCCGCAGCGAGCGGCTCCCCGAAGGGAGCCGCTCGCATTTGGAAGTCCAAGAGAAGGTTGGAGAGGAGGGACCAGCACTCCGCGTCGAGGAGGATCCGCGCCAGCGTCGCCGGATCGACGTTCCCGCCCGAGAGGACCACGCCCACACGTTGGAGAAGCCGTACTCGGCGGGTGTCTCGTGTTCGACGATGCGAACAACGCAACCTCACCCGACCGACTCCTCCAGCCGTACCTCCTATCTCGTGCATCGCTCGAGGTTGGGTATGGTGGGCGCAGGAGGATTCGAACCTCCGACCCCCTGCTTGTAAGGCAGGTGCTCTACACCGCTGAGCTATGCGCCCACTAGAGCGTATCTAACAGATCCCGATCAGGCCTGCAGGGCGTTCAAAATGGCTCAGATGCAAGGCGCGCGACGAGTGGATTCCGAGGCGTACTTGTTCCGTACGCCGCAGGAATCCGCGAGGAGCGGAACGCCGCAGATGAGCGGTTTTCAACGCCCTGCTACTTCTTGATGATCCCGATCGGCAGGAGAACGCAATAGCCGAGAACCAGGAGGATCGGAGCGATCGTCTCGCTCCCGGTCGAGAGCAGGAAGTACCCTATCGCGATCGACACCACGCCCGCGCCCAGCCAGATCGCGTTGGTGCGGGAGAACGAGAGCGTGGGACGCGCGGGCGCGGCCGTCCTCGACGGCGCGGCCGCGCGAGACGGCGCGGCCTTGTCGGATGCCGCGGTCCTGGTTGCTTTGGTCGCCATGCGGAGGTCGAATGTAGAGGCGCCCCGCGGGCGCGTCAATGGCGGAACTGGCGCATCCTCGTGAACACCATCGGGATACGGGCGCGCTCCGCGACCGCGACCACCTCCTCGTCGCGCCGCGAACCGCCCGGCTGGATGATCGCGCCGATCCCCGCCTCCACCGCCCGCTCCACGCCGTCCGGGAACGGGAAGAAGCCGTCGGAGGCGAGCGCGGCGCCGGCCGGATAGTGCCCCAGCTCGCGCGCGTACCTGATCGCCAGCTCCACAGCGCCGACCCGGTTCGTCTGCCCCCCGCCCACCCCGATCGTCGCTTCCCCCTTCGCCAGGACGATCGCGTTCGAGGCGACCTGCCGGCAGACGGTCCACGCGAACAGGAGATCCCGCCACTGCTCCTCCGTCGGAGTGACTGACGTCGCGACCTCGAGCTCCGATCGCGCGTCGCCCTCCGGGAGCCACGCCAGGTTCGGCAGCTGGACGAGCAGCCCCCCGCCCACGCGGCGAATCTCGAGCGCGCCGGGGTCGGGCTCCGGGAAGGGCCCGGCCAGGAGGCGCAGGGCCTTCTTCTTTGCGAGCGCCTTCCGTGCCGCGGCGTCGAATTCCGGGGCGTAGACGACCTCGAGGAAGTGCTCCGCCAGAAGCCCTGCCAGCTCCCCGTCGACCGGGCGATCGAGCGCGACGATCCCGCCGAAGGCCGACACGGGATCGGCGGCGAGCGCGCGCCGGTACGCTTCGAGCGCGGTCTTCGCGGCCGCCGCCCCGCACGGGATCGTGTGCTTGACGATCGCGCACGAGGCGCGCGCGGGATCGAGCGCATGGATGTCGCGCGCGACGCGTCGCGCGGCCTCGACGTCCAGGTAGTTGTTGTACGAGAGCTCCTTGCCCTGCAGGATCTCGACGCGGACGAGAGCATCCGGCCGCGGAGCGCTCTCGCGGTACACGGCGGCCGGCTGCTGGGGGTTCTCCCCGTAACGCAGCTCACCCGCCAGCTCGCCGCCCCACGTCCAGCGCTCTGGCCACTCCGCTTCCCCGCGGGACAGCCACGCCGCGATCGACGCGTCGTACCAGGCGGTCAAGCGAAACGCCTTGGCCGCCAGACGCCGGCGCGTCTCCTCGGACAGCGCACCGCCGCCCTCCCCGAGCTCCGCGATCAGCGCCACATAGTCGCCCGGCTCGCACACGACCGCGACGTGGCGCCAGTTCTTGGCCGCAGCCCGCAGGAGCGCCACCCCTCCGATGTCGATCAGCTCCGTTCGCCCGGCCTCGTCGTCGGCGCCCAGCTTCGTTGCGTCCTGGAAGGGGTACAGATTGACGACCACGAGGTCGATCGGTTCGACGGAGCGGGCGGAAAGGTCGGCGAGGTCCGCTTCCTGGTCGCGCCGCGCCAGGATCGCGCCGTGGATCGCGGGGTGGAGCGTCTTTACCCTACCGCCCAGGATCTCCGCGGCCCCCGTCACATCCTCGACCGTCTCGACCGCAAGTCCCGCCCCGGCGAGCTCCGATGCGGTGCCGCCGCTCGCCACCAGGGCGATCCCGTGCGCGGCGAGCGCGCGCCCGAGCTCGACCAGCCCTTCCTTGTCCCACACCGAGAGGAGCGCCCTCCTGGGCTTCATCGCCGCTCCGGCTCCTCGATCCAAGCGCGGTCTCCCTCCACGCGGATTCGCCCTTCGG
>JAICQP010000200.1 GCA_025937815.1 Gemmatimonadota bacterium | reverse complement strand
GAGTCGGCATCGCCGACGTCGATTCCGGCCGGCACGCGCACGGCGGTCGGCCCGGTCGCGTAGGTCCGATCGCGGTCGGAGACGTTGGGACGCTCTTCGCCGGTGGGCTGGGCGATCGTGGCCGGCAACGCGCCGGCGACCATGGAATCGGCGCTGTCGAGCCAGCTCGCGATGCGGCCGAGGACGGCGCGGACCGAGTCGGACTCCGCCGCGAGAAACGTGGGGGGCTCGGCCGCGGCCAGCAGGCCGACCCGCTCGCGAAACTCCTGGATCAGCTCGGCCGAGAGCGTGCCGTCGTCGCGCCCGACGGCCTCGGCCACGGGCGCGCTCCAGCGAACGAGGTCCGTCAGGGCCGTCCAGTCGTAGAGGAGGACCTGCTCCCCCCGGTAGGAGGAGGTGTCGATGAACCGGGGCTCGAAGCGTGCCTCGGGTGTCGGCTCGCCGGTGGCCGCCTCCTGCGCCCGCGCGGAGCCTGCCCAGGCGGCGGTGGCGCTGACGGCGACCGCGACCAGAGTCGCCGTCGACCAGCGAAAACATTCCCTGTGCATAGGTGTAGTATACCCCCGCGGCCGGGGAAGGGTCACCGAGAAGTTCGAAAGCGGGATGGCGCAAGCGGCTGTCCTGCCTTCACTTGCGCCCACCTTCCCCTTGACAGGACGGGGGTGGATCGGGTATTGTATCATGTTCCACGATATTCGTCGATTCTCGGGCGTGTCGGTGTGGATCTGGTGAGAGGAAGACAGGCTGGTTCATGGCGAAAAAGCGCAGGAAGACTACGAACATGGCTCTGGGCTCCGGGTCCGACAAGGTGGACGAGGGCGCCCTCGCGCTGTATCTGGAGGACATCAAGAACCATCCCCTCCTGACGCGCGCGGAGGAGGCCGAGCTCGCCCGTCGCATTCGCGAGGGCGACCAGCTAGCGCTGGAGAAGCTCGTCCGCTCGAACCTCAGGTTCGTCGTCTCGGTGGCCAAGAAATACCAGAACCTGGGCATGAGCCTGCCGGACCTGATCTGCGAGGGCAACGTGGGTCTGGTGCGGGCGGCCCAGAAGTTCGATGAGACCAAGGGCGTCAAGTTCATCTCCTATGCGGTGTGGTGGATCCGCCAGGCGATCCTCAAGGCGCTGGCGGAGAACTCCAAGACGTTCCGGCTGCCCATCAACCGGGCGACCACGCTCAACAAGATCTCCAAGAAGGAGGCCGAGCTCACGCAGAAGCTCGGCCGCGAGCCGAAGCCCGAGGAAGTGGCCGAGGCGATGGAGATGGACGTCGACGAGGTCCGCAAGCTGATGAACGTCTCGCGCAAGTCGCTCTCTCTCGACGCCCCGCTGTTCGAGGGCGAGGAGAAGACGCTGTTCAGCTACCTCTCGGACGACGAGACCCTCGATCCGGAGGAGCAGACGTTCGAGAGCGCGAGACAGAAGGAGATCCGCGAGACGCTGGACTCGCTCCAGCCCCGCGAGGCGAAGATCGTCAAGCTCTACTACGGGCTGGACGGCAACGAGCCGCTGACCCTCAGGGAGATCGGCTCGATCTTCAACCTGTCGCGCGAGCGGATCCGGCAGATCAAGGAGCGGGCCATCGAGCGGCTGCGCCACGTTTCCCGGGCGCGCCGGCTCGAGCCGTACCATTAGGCCGAACCGCGCGTAGCGTTTCGAAGCCCCCGGTCCCCGGACCGGGGGCTTTTCATTTCTCGGCTACCTCGCCACGCGCGATCCGACTCCCGCCGTTCTCGACCGGATCGAGCAGGCGCTGCGGCGCGCGATTTTCGCCGACACCGAGCGCAAGATCATGCTGGAGGGGGTCGAGCGAGCGATGGATCTGCCGGCGCCGCGGCGGGAACGGCTGCTGTCACTGGTGACCGGATCGCATCCGGAACCCGACGTGCGGGACATGGCGGCCAACCTCGCTCGCGACCGTACCTGACATTCCGCTACATACGATGGGCTGACGCCCGCTTCGGCAGCTGGAGCCGGTCTGCGCGACGGGAACTCAACCGGCCGGCGGCACCGCCGAGTGGGAGACCGGCCGCCGCCGGGTGACGAACAGGACCGCGCCGACCGTGAGCGCGATCGCTCCGGCGATGAGATTCCAGCGCGTGGCGCTCAGCAGGAACACGAGGCAGAGGGCGAGCGCGGCGATGGGGATCAGCGGGCCGCCGGGAAGGCGCACGGTCGACTCGGTGCGGGGGAACTTGCGGCGCAGCACCGGCACCGCCGCGGCGGTGCCGATGTAGGTCGCCAGCCGCGCCACGATCGAGAGCATGGCGAGCTGGACGAACGAGCCCGACAGCGCGAGGGCGAGCGCGATCGTGCTCTGGACGATGATCGCGACGTACGGCGTCCGCCAGCGGGGATGCACGCTGGCCAACGCCCGCGGGCCGAAGCCGTCCTCGGCGAGGGCGAACAGGTAGCGCGGTCCCATGAGCGTGGTGTTCCCTACGTTTCCCTCGATCGAGACCGCCGCGCCGACGGTCATAACGACCCCCGCCCACGCGCCCACCAGCAGCGTGGCGGCGTCCGCGAGCGGCGCTCCCTCGACGCGCTCCGCGAGATCGGGCAGCGTGCCCAGAGCGACCAGCTGGATCAGGAAGTACAGCGTGGTCACGAGCGCGATCATCGTGAGGAGCGCGAACGGGACGTCGCGTTGCGGGTTCTTGTACTCCCCCGCCGCAGCGGCGGTGTTCTCGAATCCAGCATAGGCGAACAGCAGCAGGAGCGCCGCCTCCCCGAGGACGTCGGTGCGGGGCGCCGGGATCGGGAACAGCGCGCTCGTGTCGATGGCGGGGAGCCCGACGATGATGAGGAAGACGAGAGGGAGGACCTTGGCAATCGAGAGGAAGACCGCGGTTCGCGCCCCGGACTTCACACCCACGACGTTGATCCAGGTCAGCAGCGCGAGCGGCAAGGCGATCACCAGAGCGCGGGTCACGCCGATGGTCGCGCCGGGCCATAGAAAGCCTAGAGCCTGCGCGAATCCGTTCGAGAGCGACGCCACGGAAGCGATGCGCGCGAGCCACGTCATCCAGCCGACCTCGAAGCCCACGAAGTCGCCGAACGCCTCACGCGTGTAGACGTAGCCGCCGCCGGGCTCGTCGAAGTGGCTGGCCGCCTCGGCGAAGCAGAGGACGAGGAGCCCCACCGCCCCTCCCGTAACCAGTACCGCCCAGAGGCTCGCCGGCCCGAGGAGCGCGGCCGCGGCGGCAGGCAGCAGGTACACCCCGCTCCCGATGACGTCATTGACCGCGAGCCCGACGATCTCCCAGCGCGAGACCGCCCGTCGTAGCGAAGGTCCCCGGCTGACCCGCGGCTCCGTCATCCGCGATCGCGGTCCGCGCTCAGGAACGCGTCAAGCAGCTCGTCGATCTCCGCACGCGAAGCGCGCGCGGGGCGCCCATGCGTGAGGTTCGACTCGTCCCGCGGTTCGACCCCGCCGATCCCCGCCGTCCAGCGCCGGTAGAACTCCATCGCGCCCAGGGTGATGAATCCCAGCTGACGGGCCGGCCCCCGCACGTCGCCGTCCGACGATACGACCCAGGTGAAGGCGGAGCGGGACGCGAACGGCCCGCGACAGAGCTCGAGGAGCCGGTCGTCGGCGCTCGTTCCGGCGGCCGTGTAGAGGATCGTCAGCCGGCCGGCGCGCGTCTGGCGGCTGCCGTCGCGGCCGTCCCAGACGAGGACGCAACGCTTCACGCCTGCCCGCGCGGCGGCCGCGGCCAGCCACGCCTCGAAGCGGTCGCGGGCGGAACCCAGGTCCCGCCCGCGCGGTGCGAACTTCGGAATGGCATGTAGGACGTTGTAGCCGTCGACGAGGACGGCGTGCGGACTCCCCCGCACTAGCCGCGCCCGCGTGGCACTACTGCGGGGTGCCCG
>JAICQP010000183.1 GCA_025937815.1 Gemmatimonadota bacterium | reverse complement strand
TACCGGCTCTACGGCTCGGCCAAGCTCACCGTGGAGCAACTCGAACGCTTTCCGAGCTTGGCCGCGCTGGTGGGGCCCGGCGACTTTCTCGAGGACGGCAAGGCCCTGATGATCCTGCCGGGCTCCGTGGACGGACGCTTTGCGCATTCGCTGCCCCTGCGTGCTATGGTCACGCCGAGCTTCGCCGAGGGGCAGGACACCGTTGTGGGGCCCGCCGATTCGCTCGAGCTGCAGCAGGCGGCGGCGATTACCACGATGTCGCAGCTGCCGCATGCCGGCCCGCAGACGCACGCGTTCTTCGAGCGCATGGCGCGCTCGCTTCCCGTGGGCCGGCTCCATCTGGGTAGCGCGATCGATCGCATCCCGGCGGCGGTGGAGTCGTTCCTGAGGAACCGCGCGAGTCTCGCCCCGCCAGCTCCCGCCACCGGGACCGCGGACCGCGCGCCGGCGCTGGTGAGCGTGATCGTTCCCGTATACAACGGGGCGCGCTTCATCGCCGAAGCCATCGAGAGCATCGTGTCTCAGGAATACGGGGCGCTCGAGATCATCGTGGTGGACGACGGCTCCACCGACGACACCGCCGACATCGTGGCGCGTCTCGGCGGGGACGTCCGCTACGTCTTTCAGGAGAACGCGGGCCCCGGATCCGCCCGCAATCGCGGGATCCGGGATGCCTCGGGCGACTTCATCGCCTTCCTGGACGCGGACGACCTCTGGGCCGCCGGATCGCTGCGACTCCTGGTGAACGGGCTCGTCGAGCGCGAGGAGATCGACGTCGTCCACGGCTACGCCCGGCTCTTCAAGGACGGCGAGTCCGGCGGCGCGCTGGACTCCATGAACCCCGACGAGGTGTTTCCGTACTACATCGGGGCCGGCCTCTACCGCCGCCGCGCCTTCGAGACGGCGGGCCTGTTCGAGGAGCGCCTGCGCTTCAGCGAGGACACCGAGTGGTACTGGCGCGCAGCCGAGCTGGGCTTGCGGATCGAACGGCTGCAGGGCATCACGCTCCTGGTCCGCCGGCACGAAAACAACATGACCCGCGGGAAGAACATCGCGGACCTCCAGATGCTGCGCGTGTTCAAGCTGATGCTCGAGCGCCGCAAGGCCGTGGTCGCGACCTCGCGGACGGCGGTGGAGTTGTCGGCTCAATGAACAGCCGGAACGGATCGCGTAGCGAAGGCGCTCCACGGCTCCTACTCATCGGAGGGCAGGCGCGCTCGGGCACGACGCTGCTCAGGGATCTGTGCAACCTCCACCCCGACATCTCGCTCACCCACGAGTTCGGCACGTTTATGGGCCTGAACGAGCCCTACCCTGCATACCGCGACCATATCGTCCGCCTCTGGCGCGCACAGCCCATCCTGTTCTGCAGAATCATGCGGACCCGGCGCATGAAACGAAGGCTGTCGCGCTGGGCGTTCTCGATGCGCGGTCACGTCTTCGCACTCCGGTACCTGCGCAGGATCCGCCGGTACGGCCCGGGACCCATCGATCTCAGGGCGATCGAGGCGACGCTCGCGGAACTCCTGCCAGGGGCCGCCTTCGTCGGCGACAAGAACCCGGAGTACGTGCACCTACTGGACAGGCTGGCGCCGACGAATGGCCTGTCCACCGTGGTGATCTATCGGGATTGTCGAGACGCCACCAGCTCCTACCTGAAGCTGGCGCGGACCACATGGCGCGATAAGCCGTGGATCCGCTATTCGGATACGGCGGAGAAGATCGCCACGCGCTGGGTGGATGCGGTCGAAAAGATGGAGCGACACAGGGACAAAATCTACATCGTCCGGTATGAGGATCTCGTGCAGGAGCCACTACCCGTGCTCACGAACTTGGCCGAGTGGCTGGGGCTGGACCCGGAGGGGTTTGCTGCTCGGGACCTCAAATTCGTGCACGCGAAGAACATCGGAAAGCATGGGCAGGGGCTCACCGAGCGGGAGGTGGAGGACGTGTTGCGCGTCGCCGGCTCCACCATGGCCCGGCTCGGGTATACTTAGACGATGGCCTCGATCCCCGGCTCGACGGATCCGGATGCGCTCGGGTCCCCGTTTCACGACGTCGTCGCTTCCATCCATGAGACGCTGCGCCGGCACGTGATCGACGTGTGGTTTCCGCGCTGTATCGATCGCGAGCGTGGCGGCTACGATTGCGATTTCGACCGTCGCTGGCGCCGACGGGGGCCACAACACCGGATGCTGGAGTTCCAGGTGCGCCAGATGCGCAGCGCCGCGCGTCTGGCCATGCTCTTCCCGCACGAGGATCGGTTTCACGAGTTCGCGCTCCACGGCCTGCGTTATCTCCGCGACGTGATGTGGGACGGCCAGCAGGGTGGCTGCTACGCCCTCGTCGCGGCCGACGGGACTCCGCTCGCCGGCGGGACGAAGCACGCGCACGGAACGGCGTACGCGGTGCAAGCCTGCGCGGTCGTCTTCCAGGCGACAGGGGATTCCGATGCGCGCGCCCTGTCGGAGGAAGCATTCGAATGGTTCGACGCCCGCGCCCACGACGACGAGCACGGCGGCTATCACGGCTGGCTGACGCGCGCGGGCCGGGTCATTCGCTCCGCGGACGAGGTGCCGGCCGGTGCGGACGCGGTCGATCCCATCGCCGACGCCATCGGAATGCGGGACATCAACGTTCACGGCGACTGGCTGGAGAGTCTCAACGAAAGCGTCGCGATCCTGAACCACCGCGGACTGGCCGATCGTCTCCAGGAGATCGCGGAAATCTTTCTCCGGCACATCACCACGCCTCACGGCGACGTGTTCTATGGCCTTCGGGACGACTGGTCGCCTCTACCTCAGCCTGAGCGGTTCGGCCACTCGTTCCAGACGATCGAGCGAATGTTCTCCGCCGCGCCGGCCGTCTCCCAGGGACATCGCCTGCGGGAGCGCGCCTTCGTCATCGGCGAGCACGCATTCCGACATGGAGCCCGGAACGGTGGAGGGTACGTGTTCTTCCGCGCCATTCACGCCCCCGAATTCCTCGAGGGTGTGAGGCTCGTCGGTAGGCGGAGGGTCTGGTGGGTTCAGCTGGCGGCGTTGAACGCGCTCGCGATCTTCGCCACGGAGCGCAGGGACGACCGCGAGGGATACGAGGAGATCCTGCGCCGCCACTGGAGGTTCATCCAGGACCGGCTGATCGATTCCGAGTACGGCGGATTCCACCCCGTGGTGCCGCGCGATCTCGGGCGTCGGGGCAGGCTGCGCCGGACGATGGGCAACCCGCCGGAACTCGCGAAAGGAACCGTCTGGAAGGATTCCAGCCACGAGGTCGACTCCCTTCTCGGGACGCTGAAGCTCCTCAAGCCATCTCTGCCCGCTTCCCCCGCGACCGTGTCTTCCTGATTCTCCGCCCCTGGGCGGCACGTTCTCCACCCCGTCCTCGCCGTTCACGGTCGTAATTGACATACATAGAACCGCAATGTATAATACCTCTATGCATTCTCCCGGCATACACGGGTGACTCCCTATCGAGAGGTGATCATGCTTGCGTGGCTGATTCGTAGCGGACCCAGCGGGATGGCTCTGATCTGGGCTGTGGGATGGGGCGCCTGCGCCGGCGGGTTCATCGAGGCATTCGTGGATCCCCACGGAGAGATCGAAGACGTCTGGCCCATGGTGCTGGCCATCCTCGGCTCGATCGGCGGAGTGGCGTTCTGGGCCCTGCGACGGATCGCGGAGCGAGGCCGGAGCCTGGAAGGATCGACGGCGCCCCGCGCGCTCCTCTGGGGGACGCTCGCCGGCCTCGTCGCGGGCCTCGTGGGCCGCGCGGTCGGCGCGCCGCCCGACGCGATCCTCCTGACGGGGCTCCTGGGCGCGATCTCCGGTTCCGCGACGTGGCTCCTGTTCCGGTACGCCGCGGGATCCAAGGCTCGCCTCGCGTCGCGCCCGACCCGCTGAGCCATGCATCTCGTCATCCGTGACCTCACGAAGACCTACCCCAACGGAACCCGGGCGCTGAACGGCGTCTCGCTCGACATCCCGAAGGGGATGTTCGGGCTGCTCGGCCGAAACGGTGCCGGGAAGTCGACGCTCATGCGGATCATCGCGACGCTCCAGGAGCCGGACGAGGGGACGGTCACCCTCGGCGACCTGAACGTGCTCAACCAGAAGGGCGAGGTGCGAAAGACGCTCGGCTACCTGCCGCAGTCGTTCGGCTTCCACCCGAAGGCGAAGGCCCAGCGGCTGCTCGAGCACTTCGCGATCCTGAAGGGCATCGAGGGGCCGGGCGTCCGGCGGGACGTCGTCGAGGCGCTCCTGCGGCAGACGAACCTGTGGGACGTGCGGGGCGAGAAGCTGGGCACGTTCTCGGGCGGCATGCGCCAGCGGTTCGGCGTCGCGGTGGCGCTCCTGGGTAACCCGAAGCTCATCATCGTCGACGAGCCGACGGCCGGGCTCGACCCCGAGGAGCGCGTCCGCTTCCTGAACCTCCTCTCCCAGATCGGCGAAGACAGCGTGGTGATCCTGTCCACCCACATCGTCGAGGACGTCGAGGAGCTCTGCAGCCGGATGGCGATCATCGACCAGGGCGAGATCCTGCTGGAGGCGGAGCCGCTCGGCGCGATGGCCCAG
>JAICQP010000036.1 GCA_025937815.1 Gemmatimonadota bacterium | reverse complement strand
GGTGTACGTCATGTGCGAGGTCCCGTCCAACGTCATCCTCGCCCGGCAGTTCGCCGAGAAGTTCGACGGCTTCTCGATCGGCTCCAACGACCTGACCCAGCTCGTGCTGGGCGTGGACCGCGATTCAGGGCCGCTGGCCGATCTGTTCGACGAGCGGAACGACGCGGTCAAGGCCATGATCCGCGAGGTCATCGTGGCCGCGAAGGAGACGGGCACCAAGGTCGGGATCTGCGGCCAGGGCCCGAGCGATCATCCCGATTTCGCCGAGTTCCTGGTCGAGTGCGGGATCGACTCGATGTCGTTGAACCCGGACAGCGTCGTGACCGTCAAGCGCCGGGTCGCCGAGGCCGAGGCCCGGCTGGCACGCCCGCGCGCGGTTTCTTGAGCGAGCTGGCGATCGGGTACGAGGACGTTCTGGCCGCGCGCCGGAGCATCCGTCCCCACGTCCACCGCACTCCCGTCATGACCTCGCGGCTCGTCGACGAGGAGGCGGGGATCCGACTCTTCTTCAAGTGCGAGAACTTCCAGCGCGCGGGCGCGTTCAAGGCCCGCGGGGCCTTCAACAAGCTCCTCTCGCTGAGCGAAAGGGAGCGCGCGCGCGGCGTGGTCGCGTTCTCGAGCGGAAACCACGCGCAGGCGGTGGCGCTGGCCGCCGGCACGCTGGGTATTGACGCGACGATCGTCATGCCGAAGGACGCGCCGCGCTCGAAGCTGGAGGCGACGCGGAACTACGGGGCGAAAGTCGTCGAGTACGACCGCCGGGCGGAGAACCGCGACCGGATCGCGCAGGAGATCTCCGAGAAGGAGGGCCGCGTCCTCGTCCCGCCGTACGACGACCCGTGGATCATGGCGGGTCAGGGCACCGCGGCGCTCGAGTTGCTCGAAGACGTGCCCGACCTGGACGCGGTCGTGGCCCCGGTCGGGGGTGGGGGACTGCTCGCCGGGACTGCCACGGCGCTCGACGGCGCGGCGCCGCGCGTGCTCGCTTTCGGCGCCGAGCCCGCCGCCGCCGACGACACGGCGCGCTCGCTGGAGACGGGTGAGCGCGTGCGGATCGATCCTCCCGACACGATCGCCGACGGCGCCCGGGTGGAGATCCCCGGCGAGAAGACCTTTCCCGTTCTCATGGAGCTCGCGGAAGCGGTTGTCCGGGTTCCGGACGAGGCGCTCGTCCACGCCATGCGCCTCATCCTCACGCGGATGAAGATCCTCGTCGAGCCCACCGGCGCGCTGGGCGCCGCGGCTGCGCTGGAGGGACTGTTGCCCGACGACGTGGAGCGGGTGGGGGTGATACTGTCGGGCGGCAATGTGGACCCCTCCACATTGGCCGAACTCCTCGGGCGTTGAAAACGGCCCATCTGCGGCGTTGCGCTCCTCGACGCTCGCTGCGGCGTACTTTTCAGTACGCCTCGCTCGGTCGTCGTCGCGCGCCTTGCATCTGAGCCGTTTTGAACGCCCTTCCGTAATCCCACTTGCGCCTGTCCGCTGCTAGCTACGGCTGCCGACTTCTCCTCCTTGCGCCCTACCGGCCGCCTTCGATCGCCACGGGGCGGGTGTCGCGGAATTCGACGGGGGTGCCGGGGCCGACCTCGCCGGCTAGGAGCTGGGCGTTCCAGTTCGTGAGCCGCACGCAGCCGGAGGAGCTGGCGTAGCCGATCGTCGCGGGATCGCGGGTGCCGTGGATCCCGTAATGGGGCTGCGACAGCTTGATCCACACGTTCCCGACGAGGTTGTTCGGCCCGGGCGGCAGGTGGGTGTCCGGCTGGGTGTCGTCGATCCCGGCCAGGAGCCAGGGCTGGTAGTGGAACCACGGGTCGAGGTGGACGCCGACGACGGAGAGCTCGCCCAGCGGAGAGGGATCGTACTGTGACCCGAGCGTGGTCGGGAAGTGATAGACGATGCGGCCGTCGGCGTCCAGCGCGTGGACGTATGAGCCGAGCCCCGAGACCACCACGCGCACCGGCCGGCTATGGGACGGGGCGCCCTCGACGGCGGGCACCATGACGGCGTCGCCGGCGGCCAGAGCGCTCAGATCGACGCCGGGATTGAGATCCTCGAGCACCTCGTTCGAGGTGTGGAAGCGCTCGGCCAGCTTCTCCGCCAGAGACTCGTAGCATAGGCACTCGAGCCGCGCCTGACGGTACACGCTCGCCGGGATCGGAGTGAACGGTCCCGCCACGTCGTCCTCGTCGAGGACGTGCCGGATCACGGTCTCGTCCGGCTCTCCGGCGGCGACCCGCAGGAGCTCGAATGTCAGCGAGTCGACGGCGCCGGTCGCCTCCAGCCCCCGGGACACCTGGAACCACCACACCGACTTCTCGGTGTTCTTGCCCCACCGACCGTCTATGACGCCGGGGAAGAACCCCGCGCGGTCGAGCAGCGTCTGGACGCGAAGCACCTCGCCGGCGTCGCGCCTCTGGCCCATCTCCAGCCACTCGGCGGGAATCACGATCGTGTCGAGCGGGAATTCGCGCGGAGCGGGCGGCCCCCCGAGCTTGACCGCCGCGCGCCAGGAGTCGTCCAACCGCCCGGCCTCGAGCTCCGCGTCCGTCAATGTGTCCGCGGGGTCCCAGGCGACCTCCGCGCTCTCGGCGTCGGACGGCGGCTCGGGCGGGCCCTCGGGCGCGCAGGCGGCGGCGAGCGCGAAGAGGATCGCGACGGTGGAGAGGTGTCGTTGGCCGGGCATGACGCCCGGAATCTAGCGGCCGGCCCCGACTCCGTCCGCAGTCACCAGCCGCCCGTCGCGGCTCGATGCGCCGGCGACCGGCGCCTCCCCCGAGCCGATGTCCCGGAAGACGACCGGCACCCCCTCGCGCACGCGCTCGGCGAGGAAGCGCGCGTCCCAGTTCGTCAGCCGCACACATCCGTGCGAGGTCGAGTACCCGATCGTGGCCGGCGCGTTGGTGCCATGGATCCCGTAGTTGTCCTTCGACAGGGCCATCCAGACGACGCCGACGGGGCTGTTGGGACCCGGCGGGATGCGCTCGTCCTCCTCCGTGTCGGGCACCTCGTCGAAGAGCGCCGGCTGCCAGTGGAACCACGGATCGAAGGCGACCGACGCGATGTGGAACTCCCCCGTCGGGGAGGGCTGGTACTTCGAGCCGACGGTGGTGGGGAAGTGGTAGAGGAGGCGGCCCTCCTCGTCCAGCGCGTGGAGGTAGAAGCCGTCGATCGAGATCACGATCCGGGCGACGTCGCCCGTACGCGACGTGCCGCTGCGGTCGGCGCCAGCCGCACCGGCGACCCGGCCCGCGGTGTCACGCGCGCCCCCCGCCGTGTCGACCGTGGCGCTTCGCGGCCCGATGGAAGCCATCGCGGGCTCCTCGCCGTCGACGTTCGGGACCCGCAGCGAGTCTCCCGCCGAGAGCGAGTCGAGCGCCCGGCCGGGATTCAGGGACTCCAGGAGCTCCGGCGCCGCGTGGTAGCGCTCCGCGACCTGCTCGAGCGCCGAGCCGTAGCACATGCACTCGAGCTCCGCCTGGGCGTGAACGTCCTCGGGGATCTCGACGAACGGCCCGGCGACGTCCTCCTCGGTCAGCCGGACGATCCGCACGTAGCTCTCCGGCCGGCCCGCGAGTTCGACCAGCCGGACGAAGGTGAGCGAGTCGACGACCCCGGTGGGGTCCAGCCCCGAAGTCCGCTGCAGCCAGTAGACGGCCTTGCGCGTGTTCTTGCCCCACTTGCCGTCCAGGATCCCGGGAGAGAAGGGCGAGCGGTCGAGGAGCACCTGGACGTAGAGCACCGACGGTCCCTGGGCCTCCCCGGAGACGGGGAGCCTCACCGCGGGAAGGGCCGAGTCGGTGGCGGCCGGCGAGAGGCGCTCGAAGTCGGCGTACGTCTCGGGAAACGACTCTACGATCTCGACGGGCGGCAGCGTCAGGGGCTCGACCGCGACGGTGTCGAGATCGGCGAACCGGAGATCGCTCGTATCGGAGGTGACGGCCCTCAGCCAGGTAGAGTCGTGCCGGCCGAGCTCGATGTCCTCGAGCGAGAGCGGCGGCTCGTTGTTCCAGTACGCGCTCGCCTCACTCCCTCCTCCGTCCGCGCCGTCGATCGGGATCACCGTCTCCTCGGCCTCCCGCCCGTCGGTGCATGCGAAGAAGATCGCGATGATCGCCGCCAGCGCGGCGCGGATCCAGATCGCTCGCATTACGCCCTCCCCGTCCAGCGTTACGGGCGGGGATCGTCGGATCCCTCGGCCCACTCGTCCCTCGACCCGAGTATCGGAGAAAGGGGAGCCCGGCGACCGTAAGGGCTCTTACCCGGAGCGGCGAAATCCAGCGCCCGAGCGGCGAGATCGCCCGCGGATGCGGCGAGGTCAGCGCCCGCGGATGCGGAACACGTGCTGCGAGCGGGCAGGGAAGGAGGCGTAGGCGCCCCAAACGTCGCCGGTGCGGGCGTCGACGGCGAGGTGGCGCACGATCCCGTCCCGCGTGGGAAGGGGCACGAGGTCGAACGCCTCGCGCGCCGGATCGAACCTGGCGACGGCGCCCGCCCCGGCGAGGGCCACCCAGATCGCGCCCGTCCGCGGGTCGACCCGCGCGACGTACGGCAGCGCGTCGGGGACCGGGATGTCGTGCTCCTGGAAGCGGGACGTCGCCGGGTCGAAGGAGGCGAGCCGGTTGGCCGCGAACTCCGGGATCCAGACGGTCCCGTCGGCCGCGACGTCCAGGCGCCGGGGGCCGCTGAAGGGCTCGGGGAGCGGGTGCACTCGGAACTCGCCGCTCGCCGGGTCGAGCCCGATCAGCCGTCCGCCCGCGAGCTCGGTCATCCAGACCGTTCCGTCGGGGCCGACGCGGAGGCCGTACGGGATGTTGCTGCCCCCGTCGGCAAGCGCGGGCACGGGCACGTCCCGCGTCACCGGCGCGGCGTCTTCCGAAGGATCGACGAACCCGAGAAGCTCGGGCTCCTTCGTGAAGTGGCCGTTGAACCAGGCCCGGCCGGCCGAATCGAGGGCCGCCTCATGCGGGTACATGCCGACGTCCCAGGTGCGCCAATCGCCCGACGCCGGATCGCGCCGGGCCAGCGTGGTCGGCCCCCCGAGGACCACCCACCACGCGCCGTCCGGCGCGATCTCGACCGCGCGCGGGTTCGCCCCGGCCACGGGAATCGAGAGCTCCTCGAAGGTCCGGCTCTCGGGGTCGAGCACGTAGAGCACGTCCGACATCATGCCGGTGACGACCACGCGGCCGTCCGCGGTCACGGCCACGTCGTGGGGAAGATCCGCCGCACGCGGCAGCGGGAACTCCTCGACCGACCAGTGGGAGGCATCCGGGACCACCGCCGGCGGCGGCGGGAGCTCCGTCAGGTGCTCGGCCAGCCAGTCGGCGGTCGAGGCCGCGTCGCGGCTCGGCGTCATGATCGGGAAACCGGTGTGGGCGCCGGCGAACGACAGCATGAGGTCGACCGACTGGGCCCACTCCTCGCGCGTCCGCGGCCTCCCCCCGACCGTCATGACGGCGTCGTCCAGCGGATGGCAGCCGGCGCAGTCGAGGATGAAGCGCCGCTTGACTTCGCCGTCGGGTAGGCGGGACAGCCAGTCGGAGGTCGTCCGCGAATCGCGGGCGACGCGCGGATCCGCCGGACGGTCGCCGTGCGCGAGGAAGACCAGGAACGGGAACAGGAGGAGCCGCACGATTCACCTCGGGATGGAAGGCGCGCGTTCGCATGGCAGACGCTCGCGTCCCGAACCTCGTTCAACTATCCTGTCGCCCCCCATGCCGCTTCCGTTTCCACGCATCCCGACCGGGACCAGGCGGGTCGCCGTCCGACTGGCCGCGCCGGCGATCGCGGTCCTGGCCCTCGCCGGGCCCGTCGTCGCCCAGGCGGGCCTCGCCCAGCCGCGACCGGCGCGTTCGGCCGACGGGCTCCTCTCGCGTCCCGATCTCCAGCGGCTGGTCGACGCCCAGAACGCGCGCGACGGCGGAACCCTCGTGGCCGCGCTGTCGGATGCCGATCCCGTGGTCCGCGCCCGCGCCGCGTTCGCGCTCGCGTCGGTCCAGGATACGGCGGCGGTGCCCGCGTTGATCGCGTCGCTCGCCGATCCGGCGGCGGCCGTCCGCGCCGACGCGGCCTTCGCGCTCGGGCTGACCGCCGACTCGACCGCCGAGGACGCGCTCCTGGGCGCGCTCGAGTCGGAAACGGACCCTGCGGTGCGCGCGGAGCTGTTCGAGGCGCTGGGACGGACCGGCGGCGGCGCGTCGCTCGGCGCGCTCGCGGCCCTGGGCGCCGCGGGCGACGAGCGCGCGCTCCTCGCGCTGGCGCTCGGCCGGTACGGACTCCGCGGAATCCATGATCCTCGCGTCGTGGAGCGCCTGGCGGCGCTCGCCGCGGACCCCGACCCGCTGGTCGCGGCCGACGCCGCCTGGTACTTCAGCCGCGCGGACACCGCCGCCTGGAGCCTGGCCGTCCCCGACCTGCGTGGGGCCCTCGACGGGCTCGATCCGAGGAGCGACGCCGCCGCCGAGGTCGCGGTCCATCTCCTGGCGGCGCTCGGCCGCCTCGATCGTCCGGAGGACAGGGATATGCTGCTCGCGTGGCTGGAGGGGGCGGCCGACTGGCGGGCCCGGGTCGCCGCCGCGCGCGCGCTGGCGGGCTTCACCCGCGACTCGCTCGTGACGGGCAGGCTCATGCGGGCGCTGGACGACCCGCGGATCCACGTGGCGGTCGAAGCCGCCCGCGCGCTGTCGGCGGAGGACTCGCTCGATTCCGACGTCGAGACCGAGATCGGGAGGCGGGTCATGACGCGACCCCAGCCCTGGCAGGTCTCGGTCGAGCTCCTGCCCGCCATCGCGAAGGCCGGCCACTCGCGGCTCAACCTGCTGTGGCTCCTCTGGCTGGACGGCAACCCTCCGCGGGACGTCACCGCGTACTCCGCCGGGCTGCGCTCGCTGGGGTGGGGGGACGGACGCGAGGCGTACCTCGTGCTTCAGCACGCCGCCACGCGGCCGGAGCCCCGGATCAGCGCCGCGGCGCTGGAGGCGCTCGCCCGGTGGTGGACGCGCGGCGTCCGCACGGAGGAGGTCACACCCGAGCGGTACTATGCGGTGTTCGACCGCGCGCTCAGGTCGCGCGATCTCGCGGCCGTCGCCACCGTCGCCCCCGTCCTGGCCGACTCCGCGATGGTTGCGCTGGGCTCGGTGACGCTCCTCGAAGAGGTGTACGCCGACCTCGAGTCTCCCGCCGACGACGAGGCGATCGCCGCCGTGCGCGAGGCCCTCGAGAAGGCGGGCGCGCCCGTGCCACCGCCGCCCGCGCCCTCCCCCGTCCGCCCGATCGACTGGGAGTACCTGGCGCGGCACGGGCCCCGCCCCGCGCTCCATCTCGACACGACCCGCGGCACGATCGAGCTCGAGCTCGACGCCGAGTCCGCCCCGCAGACGGCCGAGACCGTCCTCAAGCTCGCCGAGGACGGCCGCTACGACGGGGTCGAGTTCCATCGGGTGGTGCCGGGCTTCGTCATCCAGGGCGGCGACGTCGGGCGCGGCGACGGCTGGGGCGGGCCGGGCTTCGCGATCAAGAGCGAGCTGACGAGACTACCCTACGATCGCGGCGTCCTGGGTATGGCGAGCGCGGGCAGGGACACGGAGGGGTCGCAGTACTTCGTGACCCACGGCATGCAGCCCCATCTCGATGGCCGCTACACGGCCTTCGGTCGCGTGATCTCGGGGATGGAGGTGGTCGACGCGATCCTCGCGGGTGACCGCGTCCAGCGGGCGGTCGTGCCTTAGGGCGTGCCCGTGCCCTGACGGAGGCCGGCGGCCTCCATGTGGTTGAGGAACCGCGGGGCGGCGACGACCTTGCCGCGGCGCTCGGAGGGAATTCGGTCGACCGCGTCCTCGAGCGCATCCAGCCGGTCGTCGGGGTCCGGGTGGGTCTTCTCGAGGAGCGACAGCGACGCGTCGTCGGAATGCTCCTCGAGCTGCTCGATGAACCGCTGGATGCCGCCCCGATCGTAGCCCGTGTCGGACGCCAGGCGCATGCCGATCGTGTCGGCCTCGATCTCGTCTTCCCGTCCGAGACCCAGGAACAGGGCGTTCGCCCCGACCCCGATCGCCTGTTCGAGATACTGCTCGCCCGTGATGTCGACCCGCTCGGCGGCCTCGCGGATCCCGAACTCGGTCCGCGCGCGGTCCTGGATCTCCTCGATGACGTCGCGCTGGTTGACGTGGACCACTTCGTGGGCGAGGACGCCGGCCAGCATCGACTCGTCCTCCATGAGGGCCAGTGCCCCGCGGGTGACGAATACGTACCCGCCCGGCGCGGCGAAGGCGTTCACCTCGTCGCTGTCGAGCACCGCGAAACGGTAGACTATGTCCGGACGCGGATCGGCGGACGCGACGGCGTTGCCGACCATGTTGAGGTACGCCGTCAGCGCGGGATCGCGGGAGATCGTGTAGCGGCCGGCGACGGTCGCGGCGACCCCGCGGCCGATCTCGATTTCCTGCGCGGTCGAGATAGGGACCACCGCCGCCCCCACTTTCTCGGCCGTGTCGAGCACCTGTTCGGCCCTGCCGGTGATCTCGCGCCAGACTTGCGCTTCGGAGGGGCTGGCTCCTGCGAGGACCAGGATCGCGGCGGCGAAGGAGGCGCGGGAGAGCCGGCTCATGCCCCGGCCTCCTCGGGGAGCGCGTCGTACGGGGAGAGCCGGCCCTCGAGCCGGAAGCGCTCCAGCTCCGCGGGGCTCACCCGCTGGTCTTCCATCCACTCGACCGCCGCGGGATCGGGGGTGACCGACACCGTTCCCTCCGCGGTCTCGACCTGATCAACGCCGCGGGCTCCCGCCGCGGCCGTCACGTTCGGATCCCGGCCGGGGCTGAACTGGGCCAGGCCCTCGCGCACGAGGCCGCTCCCGCCCTGGGGGAGCCGGAGCGCGAACGCCTTGTCCTCGTCGAAGTCGGAAGGCTCCGGCGCGCGCAGGACGACGGCGGCGACTCCCCCGCCGTCCGCCGCGACCGTGCGGTGCCGCGGGGCGTCCCCGGGCGGTCCGGCGAGGACGAGGGCGAGCCAGGCATCCGATGCCTTGGCGCTCTCCGCGAGCGGCGTCGCTCCCACCTTCGTGACCAGCCAGTACGCCTCGCCGTCCGAGACGACGACGACGGGCTCGTCGAGCTCGTTCCCGCGCGCGGCGCGGAGCTCGAGCCGCTCCCGGTCGCCGTCCTGGTAGGCCCAGACCCGGCCGCCGAACTTCTTGACCTCTGCGGCATCGGGCGCCGACGTCCCGCTCTCGGGCACGAGCCAGGTCTCCTGCCACGCGTGCTTACCGCGCGGCATCGCCTCGCGGCGGGCGTCCAGGGTCGCCTGGAGGGACTGGGCCGAGGAGGGAACCGGGTCGGTCGCGCCGAACGCGAGGGCGACGAGCGCCCCGCCCGCCAGGGATCGGATCCTCATGGCCGGGCTCCCGCGCGGAAGCCGAAGAACTCCCAGATGCGCGACAGGATCTGGCCCTTCTCGACGCCTGTGATCTGGCTCGCCGCCTCGTGGAGCGCGGCCAGCGTCGCGTCTCGCTGCTCGCGGCGCGTGGAGAGCATCTCGGAGATCTGATCGGCGATGTGCGGGTTCTGGAGCAGGGTCTTCCGGAACGCCTCCCGATCGATGACCACGAACTGGGTGGGCACGGTCGCCGTCACGGTCGCGGTCCTCTCGGCTCCTGTCATGAGCGCCATCTCCCCGATGATAGCGGATGGTCCCAATTCGGCCAGCTTTTCGCTCCGACCGTCGGCGCTCACCGCCACCGCCACGCTGCCCTCGTCGATGATGTACAGGGAGTCTCCGGGCTGCCCCTGGCGCATGACCACCTCCCCGGTGAAGTAGCGCTCGACGCGCGCCCGCGAGGCCAGCGATCGGGTCTCCTGATCGGTGAGCGGATCGAACAGCGGAACCTCGCGGAGCTGCTCGAAGATCCGGTTTTCCGCCTCTCGTGCCGCCGCCTTCTCGGTCTCTTCGGTGATCGTGTGCATGTAGAGGTTCCGTATCGGGTAGGGGATCTCGATGCCATGCCGGCTGAACGAGTACCAGATGCGGGTCATGAAGGCGTTCTTGATCTCCTCGAGCTCGGCGTAGTCCTTGATCCAGTATTTCACCTCGTAGACGATAGCGAAATCCTCGAATCGCTTCGTGCGGATGTGGATTCGCGGCATCTTGAGGATCGACGCGGTCTGGTCCGCGGCTTCTTCGATCGCGCGCCTCACGTCGGCGGGCGGATGGCGATAGTGGACTCCTACCTCCGCCAGGACCGCGTGGATGCGGGTGGGCGCGCTGTAATTCACCACGACGTCCTTGGAGATGAGGGAGTTGGGAATGATGACCAGGTCGTTGGAGCGCGTCCGCAGGATCGTGGCCCGCCACGAAATATCCGTGATCACTCCCTCCATCTCACCGAACCTGACCCAATCTCCGACCTTGAACGATCGTTCCGTCTGCAGCGATAGACCGCTGAAGACGTTGCCGAGCGTGTCCTGAAGCGCGAGGCCGATTATGACCGAGAGCACGGCCGAGGTAGTGAACAGGCCGGCCACGTCCAGATCGGTCTGGTAGATGAGGATCAGCATGACGCCGACGAAGAACAGCACCATGATCGTGACGTCCCGCAGGATGGCCGGGATCTCGAACTTGAGCCGGCCGACGAGCAGCAGGTCGATGAGCCCGATCGACGCGATGAGCAGGATCGAGAGCAGCCCCACTACGAGCATGAGGACGCTCACGATCTGGAAGCTCGGGTTGGAGATGAGCCCCCGGATCTCCTCGCCGGTCGGGGTCAGGATCGTTCCCGGGACACGGGGAGAGATCTCGGCCAGCACGACGCGCAGGATCGCGAAGATGAGGAGCAGGCCGACGACCAGGAGTGCCCGCCGCCGCACGATGGGGTCCTTGCTGAGCGCGCGGATGATCAGCCCCACGATCGCGAGCGCCGCCACGCTGGCGAATAGAAGCCCGGATCCGGAGGTGAACTGATCGAGCGAGAATTGGCCCATGGACGGGGGAATCTTAGCCGCGGCCCGGCGCCTTTTCCAGCGTATGAACCGCGACCGGACGGCCCCGGCCCTTGACTTGCACCACCCCACGCGGGCTGGTGACGAGGTCCGGAGGCAGCTGCGCCGCCGTGTCCGCGGAGACGAGGATGCGGGTACCGAGCTCCTTGTTCATGCCCTCCAATCTGCTGGCGAGGTTTACCGCGTCGCCGATCGCGGTGTAGTCCATCCGCCGCTCCTCGTCGCCGATGAAGCCCACCACCGCGTCGCCGGTGTGGATGCCGATCCCGATCTCGAGAGCCGGACGTCCGGCCGCGCGCCAGCCTTCGTTGAGCTCCTCCAGCCGCGCGAGCATCGCGAGTCCCGCGCGAACGGCGTGCTCGGCGTGCCGGGAATCGGCCAGGGGCGCGCCGAAGAACGCCATCAGGCCGTCGCCGATGTACTTGTCGAGGGTGCCGCGGTGGAGGAACACGATCTCGACCATGGCCGTCAGGTACTCGTTCAGGGTTTCGACCACGACCTCGGGGGCGAGGTTCTCCGACAGCGTGGTGAAGCCGCGCACGTCGCTGAAGAAGATCGTCAGCTCCCGGCGATCGACCCGCCGGTAGAGACCGAGGCCCTGTTCCGCGATCGCCTCGACGACGTCGGGGGGAATGAACTTCCCGAACGCCTGCTTGATCTCGCGGTTGCGACGGCCTTCGGTCAGCGAGCGGCCGGCCATGGCGCCCGCGTAGGCGAGCACGGCGCCCGTCACCGGCCCCGCCCAGGGCACGATCCACCCCGTCCCCACGAACGTGGCCAGGGCGACCGCCGAGAGCAGAATGGCAACCCCGGCGAGCGCCGCCCCGCCGCGGCCGATCGAGCGCACGTGCGCGAAGAGGAGCCCTGCGAGAAGGGGGACGAGGATCAGGATCGCCCACGCCGCGGCGGGCGGAAGATCGCGCAGGAAGTCACGCGATTGAATCGTGTCGAGCATGGTGGCGTGGAGGAAGACGCCGGGCTCGGTGGCGCTGAAGGGGCCCGCGACGAGGTCGCCGACGCCGGTCGCGCTGGAACCCACCAGGACGATCCGGTCGCGGAATATCGCCGGATCGAGATCGGGCTCGGCCCCCAGGGCGATCTGGCCGTAGGCGTTGAGGACGTCGTGCACGGGAACGGCAGGGTACGGGCGCGCCGCGTACGGACCGCGCCAGTGGGGCCGGAGACGGCCGCGGTTCAGCGGGATGGCCCGGCCGTCGAGTACCAGCCCGTCCTGGCCCAGCTCCAGGCGTGGGTACCCCGGCGCGCCCCCCAGCGCCGCGGCGAGCGCGAGCGTAGGGTAGACGCGTCCGCCGAAGCGGACGAGCAGCGGTTCCCGACGCTCGACCCCGTCAGGGTCGGGGAACCGGTTGATCGCGCCCACCCCCGTCGAGGCGGCCAGCAGCGCCTCGGGCGGCAAGTCGACAGTGGTGTAGGCCGGCGCCGAGGCGGGCAAAGGATCGATCGGGAGGGCGAAGCGGTCGAGGAGCGCGAGCCGCGCCCCCCGGTCGAGCATCGACCGTTCGAACGCCACGGCCGAGGCGGAGTCCCCTCCCGGCTCGTCGAAGACGACGGCCGAGATCGCCGGAGGCCCGGTGGCGAGCGCGGCGGCGAACGCCGAGTCGGCCTTCGGCCGCGCCAGATCCGGCTCCCCGAACAGGATGTCGAAGGCCACTACACGCGGCTCGCCGAGCGCCAGCAGATCGACCAGCGCGCCCTGCGCGCTGCGCGGCCACGGCCAGCGGCCGAGCTCGTCCTGATACAGGCGGAGGGAGCGGTTGTCGATGTCGACGATCAGGATGGACGAGTCGGCGACCGCCGGTCCCGCGAGGGCGCGCTCGGCGCGAAAGCGGAGGTCCTCGGTGCGTGCCTCGACGGCGCGAAACGAGTCGGTGAGCGCCGCCAGGCCGACGAGGAAGGCGGCGAACCCTCCCGCCGCGAGGCCGACCGCTATTCGCTCTGCGCTTCGCGAGGGAGTACGGGAGCGGTGCGGCCCTGCGCTCGTCATCCGCTGGTAACGTCCGTAAACGCGTTGTGATCGTCGATGATGCCGCGAAGCGCGGCCTTGCATTCGTCCGCGGCGGCGTATTGGTTCGCTGCGCGGCCCGACCGAAGCTCGGTCCCGGTCAGCGTGCCAGCCACGTCGAGTGACCAGACGACGCCCTCGCCGCTCCGCTCCAGATGCGCGGACCACTCCAGCGGCCCGACTCGTCCTGCGGCCGCCCATTCGCGGGGCACGAGCGAGTCGCCCACGACCTCGAATCGAACGCGCGGATACCCGACCGCGCGCCGGCCTCTTCTGCGCCGCCACCATCTCATGTCGCCGGCGCATCCTCGTCGACGAGTGGCATCACAGAGCCAACCTAGAAGCCGAGGAGTCCACCGGCTAACCTAGACATCGGTCGGTGCCTGCATTACCCTCGCGACATGGCTGACGTTCGCGATGTGTTCGTCGGCCACTCGACGACACGAGACTCATCAGAACGGAGGGAACCGATGACGAAGGATGAGTTCGCCGAAAAGCTGGCGGGCAAGGCCGACATTCCGAAGTCGAAGGCGCACGAGGCGATCGATGCGATCTTCTCGACCGAGCCGGGCAAGGGGATCATCGCGGTCGAGCTGGATGCCGGTCGGGATTTCACGATCACCGGTTTCGGCACGTTCTACACCCGGCAGCGGGCGTCGCGTCAGGGCCGCAATCCCAAGACGGGCGAATCGCTGACGATCCCGGCCATGAAGCTGGCCGCGTTCCGCGCGGGCAAGGGGCTCAAGGAGCGGGTCCGGCGCTAGCGATCCGACATGGTCCGCGGTTCTTGAACGACCCCCACGGCCGCAGCGTCCGTCCATGCAACCGTGGACACGCCGAAGCCCTGGATCGTCACCCTGGTCGTCGCGCTGGCGGCATGCGTTCCGTTCTATCCCCCTGCTGGAGCGATCCGCATCGATCCGCCCCCTCGCTTCGAGCGGTTGTATACGGACATGGAGAGGTGCCTCGGGAAGGACGGTGACTTCGCGAAAGTGAAGTGGTGGATGGTCCCGGGATATGCCTTGCGGCGCGACGCGTGGATCTACGAAGCGCTCTGGTCTCCAGGACACAACATCACGCTCAGCGCCTGGAACGGATTCGAGAACGACGCCCTCATCCGCCACGAGATCGCGCACGATCTCGGCTTCGACGCCGGCTCTCACGCCGATTCCCTGGTTCTTCGCTGCACGGGCCCCCTCCAGTCGTCCCTCATCACGCAGGCGCGATGACCGACTCCCACCACGGGGGGAGGCGAAGTATCGCGCATCAGGAAAATCGGTTATGCTCGAAAGAGCGAGGTGCCCATCCCGGCCGCGGGTCTCTCCGCACCTCGCAGAAGGTGGTGTCGCTTGATCCTTCCGCGGATTCGCAGTCTCCTTCTCGGGGGTTTCCTGGCCGCTTGTGGCGGCGGCGTCACCGGTCCTGACGATCCGGCCCCTTCTCGACAGGTCGCGGTCAGGCTGGCCGCCGACGACGGCGTCATCGTCCCCCAACCGGTTCCGGTCGATTCGGACGCCGACGGAGTGCCCGACGGCCAGGACAACTGCACGCACACGCCGAACGCCGATCAGACCGATGACGACGCGAACGGCATCGGCGACGCGTGCACCGGCGACCTGGACGGCGACGGCGTGTCCGACGCCGAGGACAACTGCGCGGACATCCCGAATCCGGATCAGGCCGATGCCGACGGCGATGGAATCGGAGATGCCTGCGGAGAGACGGTCGTGGATGAGGACGCCGACGACGACGGGATCCTCGACGTGGAAGACAACTGTCCCTTCACGCCCAACCCCGACCAGGCCGATTCCGACGGCGACGGCGTGGGGGACGCCTGCGCCGGCGATGGAGGCGGTCGGGGCGGCGGCTGCGTGCTTTCCGATGGAACCGTGCCGCCCGACGACGGGAGCACGGAGCCCGGAGCGTGTCCGGTGGACGACGCGGACGGAGATGGTGTCGCGGACGCGGAGGACAACTGTCCCTTTGCGTTCAATCCCGATCAGGCGGATGCGGACGGCGACGGGGTCGGTGACGCGTGCGCCGGCGACGATGGGGGCGGCGGCTGCGTGGGTCCCGATGGGACCGTGCGGCCAGACGACGGGACCACAGCGCCCGGCTCGTGCCCCGTGGAGGACTCGGACGGAGACGGGGTTACCGACGCCGACGACAACTGCGCCTTCGCGCCCAACCCCGACCAGGCCGATTCCGACGGCGACGGCGTCGGTGACGCGTGCGCCGGGGACGGCGGAGGCGGTGGCGGGGATCCCGGTCCCCCCGATACGGGCGACCTCGATGCGGATGGCGTGGCCGACAGCCAGGACAATTGCACGTGGCGCACGAACCCCGAGCAGATCGACTCGGACGGGGACGGGACGGGAGACGCTTGCGACTTTTTCGCGGGACCGGGATGGAATGAAGGCCAGGAAGGCAGCGGGCAGGTCAGCGTCGATCGTGACATCGATGGCCGGACCGATGCGGAGGACAATTGTCCCGCTGTTCCGAATCGGTTCCAGCTGGATCGGGACCACGATGGAGTCGGCGACGCCTGCGACCCCTCGAGCCGCCTCAGCCGAGTGATCCGCGATCTGTTCTCGTGGTGGCAGGCCCGTAACCGGTAAGAGGGGCGCCGCCGAATCGGTTCAGCCGCCCCGGATCTCCGTCAGCTTCTGCCTCGCGTTTTCGTTCTCGGGATCCAGCTCGAGCGACTTCTCGTATGCCTCCAGGGAGCGCTCCCTGTCTCCCATCGCCAGATAGCCCTCGCCGAGGCTGTCCCACGCGTTGGCGGACGCGGGATACTGCTCGACGTTGAGCTGGAAGATGGCGACAGCGTCCGCGGCGTTCCCCTCTTCGAGCAGGCTGTAGCCGAACATGTTCAGGACATTCTCGCCGAAGTCGAACCCGCCACGGCCGTAGAATCGCTCGCGCAGCTGGCGGTAGGCGGCGACTGTGGCGTCGATTCCTTCCGCGGCGTGCACTTCGGCCAGCTCCTCGTCGAGGGTGGTGGGCCGCGGCCGCCCGCGGTGGCAGGTATGGCACCACATGTTCACGGGCTTCGGACCGCTGGGGTCTATCGTCGCGAGAGTGTCGTTGATAACACCGAGCATCCGGTACATGGTGCGCGCGATGTCCTTCTGCGGGATGCTGTCCGAGACGAAGTCGTACGTCGAAAGGGGCTGACCCTCTTCACCGACGTGGCAGTACGAGCAGCGGACTCCCAGCGCGCGCGTGAACCCCCGCATGACGGCACCCAGACGCTCCGGCGGGAAGTCCTCGGGCAGGACCTGCAGGTTCTCGCCGCGTTCGGGCCAGGACCACTCCTGGGTCCATCCAGTCGCAGGCCTGACGAGCGCCGGTCCTGCGAGGAGGGCGAGCCCCGCGATCGCCGCCCGGAGACTGTGTGGGTTCTTCAAGCTCCCGCCTCCTGTTCGATTTTCGACCGCCCGCACGGATAGCCGTACCGTGGGGCCATCCTCGACCAATGGCTTGAGACGGCAGGGTGCCTCCGAGGGGCCGCCCGGCGCAAGGCCCGCGCCGGGACCGGCGAGCGGCGCGGCGCGAGCGACGGCACCGGCGCGGCCGCCGTGACGGCGGCCGCATGCCGTTGGCCCGGACCCGCCCCCGGCCTATGTTGAAACCGGGTCGCGGGGGGAGGAACGTGCAGATGGGATGGTTGTCGAGCCGAGGAGAGAGCTCCAGCTCGGAGAGCCCGACCGTGCCATTCCGGTCTATCTTCTGATTGCGATCTCCTGAAGGGGAAATGCAGGGGGGAATCGAATGCGAGTACACCTGATCAACCCGAACCACCTGTCGTACGGAGTCGGCGTGATTACGCCGCGCTGGCTCTACGTCCTCGCCGCTGCGACGCCACGGGCTTTCGGCGATGCGATCGTGGTGGACGAGTCGCTCGAGCCGATGGATCCGGAATCTATCCGCCCTGGCGATCTGGTCGGAATCGGAATCCACACCGGCAACGCCCTGCGCGGGTACGAAGTGGGCCGCATGGCTCGGGAACGGGGGGCGCACGTCGTCTTCGGAGGGATCCACGCCAGCCTGTACCCGGAAGAGGCGTACGAGCTGGGTGGCGCGCACGCGGTCGTCAGAGGCGACGGGGACGTCGTCTGGAGCACGGTCGCCGCCGATTGCGCCAACGGGGGACCGCAACGGCTCTACGAGGGCGGCCGGATCGAGGGCGACGAATTCCTGCCCGCGCGATGGGATCTCCTTCCGCCGAATCGATACATGTGGGCCTCGGTGCAGACGGTGCGTGGGTGTCCGAAGCACTGTTCGTTCTGCTCCGTATGGCGCACAGATGGTCAGAAGCCGCGGCAGCGTCTCTCCGACGTGGTGATCCGGGAGATCGTCGAGCTGCGCCGGATGGGGTTCCGGTTCATCGCGCTGGCCGACGACAACTTCTATCCGGTGACGCTCCGCGACCTCGAATTGGCCCAGCGCCGCAGCGACCCGGGTCGCTTCAACGAGCTGAAGGCCGTGCGGGACGAGCGATTCGAGCTGATGGCGCGCCTCGCCGAGCTCCCGGAGGACATGGTGTTCTTCACGCAGATCACCATGGAGGCGGCGGAGGACCTCGAGTTCCTGGACGCGATGCGGAAGGCGAACATCAAGGGGGCCCTCGTGGGCGTGGAATCGGTCACGCCGGAGGGGTTGAAAGCCGTGTTCAAGGACTTCAATCTCAGCGGTGAAAGCCTGGTCGGAAGGCTCAAGACGTTCCGCGAGCACGGGGTCCACGTCCTCGGGTCGTTCATCTTCGGCCTGCCCACGGATCGCCCCGACACCTTCGAGGCCACCGTCGCCCTCGCCGAGAAGGCGGGGCTGACGTTCGCGCAGTTCGTGATGCTGACGCCTTTCCCCGGCACGATCGATTTTGCGAAGTGGGAAGAGGCGATGGCGGACGACCCGACCCGAATCGACGGTATCCCACTGACCCGGCACTGGCTCATCCCGCAGCACCTCCGGCCGAAGATGTTCATGCCGCATCCCGTCATGTCGGCCGACGAGATCCGCAGCCGCACGCAGGAGGTATGGGACCGCTTCTATGCCCTGCCCGCGATCTGGCATCGATCCCGGATGCTAGTATCGCTGCGTGGGCGGCTCGCGTTCATGCTGATCTCCAAGCTCTACCGCCAGATGTACGCCAACACGGGGATCGCCACCGACAGCGCGCGGGTCAACCGCTCCGCCATGTGGGCGCGCTGGATCGCCCGGCCCTGCCGCCGGCTGTTCCAGGCCCCGCCCATGCCCGACCTCGCGATTCCGGAGACGAGGATCAGGCTCCAGGACCGTGCCCCCGCCGCTTGAACGATGCGGCGGGCACCGCGCCCGTTGAAGACCCTCGTCCTCGTCCGCCACGCCAAGTCGAGCTGGAAGGACGCTTCTTTCGCGGATCGTGATCGGCCCCTCAACAAGCGCGGGAAGCGGGACGCGCCCGCGATGGGGCGCCAATTGGCGGACCTCGTCGGGACGCCCGACCTCATCGTGTCGAGCCCGGCCACCCGGGCCATGGCCACGGCTCGCATCATCGCGGAGGCGGTAGGCTACGCCGTGGACGAGATTCGCGAGGACGAACGGATCTACCAGGCTGGGCCGGCTGAGATCCTGGATGTCATACGTAGTCTCCAAGACGAGCGGGATCGCGTGTTTCTCTTCGGTCACAACCCGGGCCTGACCGAACTCGTCAACGAGCTGTCGGAGCCGCCGGTCGAGAACGTTCCGACCTGCGGGGTTGTCGTGCTTCGGCTCGCAACCGAGCGTTGGGCGGACGTTTCCCGCCCGACGGTCCGCCGCGCGGCCCTCATCACGCCGAAGGGAGGGCGAGTCGAGGGGACGTGAACCGCGCCGCTCGAGCTCGCGCCCTTCGGGGTCCAGCGCGACGTTTCGGGTGCGTGTCCGTTTGTGTGGCTGGGGCTATTTTCCCCATGACCCCGCGGTGGGGGCATAGCTCAGCTGGGAGAGCGCCTGCTTTGCAAGCAGGAGGTCACCGGTTCGATCCCGGTTGCCTCCACCGCGGGTGGTTCTTTCGGGGAAACTTGACCCCCGGATTCGCTGAATGTAGTTATAAAGATTCCGTACAACTCCCGCCACATACTCTCTACAGAGGGAACCCGATGACAGGCTTCTCAAGGCGTACCATGATTGTTGTCTGCGCGGCAGGCATCGCGCTCGCGTGCCAGACAGAGCAACCGGCCACCGAGCAGGGCTCCGCTATCGACCCGGCCGTCGACGCCGCCTCCGTACGTGAAGCGATCCTGGCCAAGGACAAGGTCTTCGCCGACGCGATGGTCGCGGGCGACGCAGAGGCGATCACACAGCTGTACGCGGCGGATGCCGTCATTCTGGCCCCGGGCCAGCCACGCGGCGAGGGAACGGACGCGATCCGCGCCTCGTGGTCGACCGCGCTGGAGGGCGGTCCCATGGCCACGTCGACCCTGGACAGCGACCTCATCACTGTGTCGGCCGCAGGCGACTATGCCTACGCCGTGGGCAGTTACACGGACAGCGGCACCGCTCCCGACGGCTCGGAGTGGAGCGATCAGGGGAAGTACCTGACCGTCTGGAAGAGCGTAGACGGGGATTGGAAGATCGCTGCCGACATCTGGAACAGCGACTACGCCCCGGAGGGAATGGAATCGCCGGACACCGACTCCGCGGAGTAGGCCGGTTTCGCATCGCGCCCGCACTTGACCCGTGAACAGGGGCGTGGTATCGAAAAAGGATGCGGCGGACCGCCGCGTTTTCAACCCCATCCAGGAGATGGCCCGATGACGGGTGCCTTGAAGCGAAGTGTTGTATTGCTGTGCGTCGCCGGCCTCGGCCTGGCCTGCCAGCAGGAGCCGGCGACGGAGCAGGCGTCGGAGACCGATCCCGCGATCGACGCCGCGGCCGTCACGGAGGCGATCGCGGCCAAGGATCAGGCGTTCGCGGCCGCCATGGTGGCGGGCGACGTCGCGACAGTCGCCAGCCAGTATACCGACGACGCGATCCTGCTCCCCCCCGGAGGCCCCCGGGTGGAGGGCGCCGCCGCGATTCAGGAGACATTCGCGAGCTGGATCGAGGAGGGCGGCACGCCCGCCTCGATGACGTTGACGAGCGACGACGTAACCGTGACCGCGGCGGGGGATTACGCGCACGCCATCGGCACGTGGACGATGAGCGGACCGGCTCCGGACGGGTCGGAGTGGAGCGACAACGGAAAGTTCGTCGCCGTATGGAAGAACGTGGACGGCGACTGGAAGATGGCGGCGGACATCTGGAACAGCGACAACCCGCCGATGGGGATGGAGCACGAGGGGATGGCGTCCGAGGGAATGGCCGAGGAGACGGCGCCCGTGGAGTAGAAGAGAGGCATGGCGAGGACCCCGTTCCAGCTCGGAGCGGGGTCGCCGTCCTTCTATCCCGTCCTACCCTGAGGCAGGCATGATCCGGATCGGAATCCTCGGTTGCGGCCGGATCGCGCGCAGGCGGGTCCCGGTGCCCCCCGCTCGGTGAAGATCCTGATCCTCAACGACGTAGCGGCCACGGTCGGAGGCGCCGAGACGCTGACGCTCGATCTGCGGGACGAGCTGCGCCTCCGGGGCCACGACGCGCGCGTTTTCGCGAGCGACGCGTTCTCGGACGGCGAAAGTCCCGTTGACTACACGTGCTTCGGGACTCATGGACCGCTGCGGACCCTCAACCGCGTGGCCAACCCCAGGGCATGGGCGAGCCTTCGCGCAGCGATGGCCGAATTTCGCCCCGACGTCGTCCACGTTCGCATGTTCATGACCCAGCTCTCGCCCCTCGTCCTGCCGCTCCTCCAGGACACGCCGAATCTCTACCATGCCGCTTGGTACGAGACGATCTGCCCGATCGGTACGCGCCTTCTTCCCGACGACACGATCTGCGAGCGGCCCCCCGGCCGCGCCTGTCGCGAGCAGGGGTGCCTTTCGCGCCGGGCCTGGGTGGCGCTCATGGCGCAGCGCGCTCTCTGGGAGAGATGGCGCGATGTCTTCGCACTCTTCGTCGCCAACAGCGAGGCGGTCGAACGGCGGCTTCGCGAGTACGGCATAGGGCCCACGACGGTCATCTGGAACGGCGTGCCGCGGCGGCCGGCACGCCCGCCGCTGGACGGGCCGCCGACGGTGGCATTCGCGGGGCGGCTGACCCGGGAGAAAGGGGTGGCCGTGCTCGTGCGCGCCTTCGCCGCGACCCGGCGCGCTGTCCCGGGCGCTCGCCTCCTCGTCATCGGGGAGGGTCCGGAGCGCATGGATCTCGAGCGTCTGGCGCGCGAGCTGGGCGTCGAGTCGAGCGTCGTTTGGATGGGGCGCCTGGGCCGGGAGGCCATGGAGCGGGAGCTGGAGGCCGCCTGGGTTCAGGCCGTGCCATCGATCCTGGAAGAGCCATTCGGCCTGGTGGCGGCCGAGGCGATGATGCGGGGGACCGCTGTGGTCGCCAGCGGGCATGGCGGCTTGAGCGAGATCATTCGCCACGGCGAGACCGGGCTCCTCGTCACACCCAACGACTCCTCATCGCTCGCCGCCGCTCTCGCTGCGCTGCTGGCCGACAGGGAGCGATGCGAGGCGCTGGGAAGGGCCGCGCACGAGTGGGCGTGGAACCGTCTCAGCCGCGCCGCCTGCGTGGAGGGCTTCCTCGACGCATACCGGAGGGTCCGCGAGGGGAGCGCCGCGTGATCGCCCGCGAGATTTCGGTCGAGCTCCCGCGCTCACGCAGGCGGCCCTTTCTCACGCACCGCCGATTGCCACTCGACCGCCGGATCCGCCTGCGGCCGTTCTCGCCGTGCTGGTGTCACACTGCGCCCGTGGGGAGGTCTCCCCGCCAGGGTCGAAGCGCGATGAGACCGCACGCAGAGGCCTTCTGACATGGCTCGCGCCTGGATCACGGCGTTCATACTCACGGTCCTGGCGCTGCATGTCGTGCCGGTCGCGCGCGAGTTCACCGGGGCGCGCGAGACCCTGTGGCCCTTCCTCGCCTGGGGGATGTACCGACACTCCTCGACCCCACCCGTCGAAACCACGGTGCACCGGATCCTGGCGCGCACGGACGCAGGCACGCGGAAGGTGCGGGCGGAGGACGCGGGGTTCGACCGCTTCGCCTTTCGCCGCTTCTATCAGATCCCGATCGCGGGCGGCGACTCCGCAGCCGCCCGGGAACTGGCCGGCCGCCTGGCGTCGCGGTGGGATACTCCCGTTCGGGAGATCCTCCTCGAGGAGGCCGTGGTCACGCTCTCGGAGGCAGGAAGCCGCGAGCGGAAAACGGTCCGCCGGTTCGACGTTATCTCGCGATGATCGAGCGCTGGAACCGGTGGTGGTTTGCTGAGAGCGACGGCCTCGACCTGGCGGTGTGCCGGATCCTGGCCGCGGGTTCGCTCCTCTTCGTGTTCCTGCCGTTCTTCATGCCGTCGCCTTCCGAGCATATCGCCCTCATAGAGCGTCCGGGCGGGTTCGACCACCCGCAGTGGATGATCCGGCTCCTCGCCGCCCTCGTGCCGGCCGATTCCTCCGCCTGGCCGCACCTCGTGCGCGGCGCGTTCGCGATCGCCATCGGCGCGGGGGCGACCACCTTCATCGGCCTCAGGACACGCACGTCGGCTGCCCTCCTCACGCTGGCGACCTGGTTCCTGGTTTCCCACGACGGCTCGTACGGCGAGATCCATCACCCCGAGATCGTGCTTTCGCTGTTCCTGCTGTTCCTC
>JAICQP010000210.1 GCA_025937815.1 Gemmatimonadota bacterium | reverse complement strand
TGCGGCGCGCGCTCGAGATGCCGCTCGAGGAGCGGCGCGAGCGGATGACCGCGATGAAGGCGGACCTGCGGGAGAACACGATCTACACCTGGATGGCGGACTTCCTGGCCGCGGCGGGAGCGGCGCGGCAGGCCTCCATCGCCGGAGGCGTGGCGTGAGCCCGAGCGCCGTGGATCGCGCCCCAGCGGAACTCCTCCGTGCGATAGAGGTCGTTCGCGGACGCCTCGCGCGCGGCCCCGCACTCGTCGCGCTCGACTTCGACGGCACGCTGACCGAGATCGTAGACGATCCCGACGATCCAGGGCTCGACGCCCACCGGCGACACGTCCTCGAGCGGATTCCCGCGCCGGGGCGCTGGCTGGCGATCGTCAGCGGCCGGGGCCTCGCCGACGTCCGCGACAAAGTGGGGGTAGAGGACGCCATCTACGTCGGCAACCACGGGCTCGAGATCGCGGGCGCGGGGATCTCCGAGCGCTCGGCGCCCCCGGGCTCCGAGGCGCGCCTTTCGGCGCTCCTCGATTCCCTGGGGGCGGACGGTTGGGGTATCGTCGAGAACAAGGCGCTGACGGCTACCCTCCACGTCCGCCCGCGCTCGGATCCGGCGCGGCATGCCGCTCTCGGCGACTCGATCCGCTCGACCGTGGAGGCCGCGGGATTCGACCTGCGCGCGGGGAAGGATGCGTGGGAGATCCGTCCCGCGGGGGCGGCCACGAAGGGCGATGCGATCCGCCGGGTGGTCTCGGCGCTCCCGGGCGCGAGCCTCACGCGCACTCTGTACATCGGCGACGACGCGACCGACGAGGACGCGTTCCGCACGCTCGCCGCGGGGATCACCGCGCGGGTGGGACCTCCCGGGGCACCGACCGCCGCACGCTATCGGCTGACCGGCCCCGAGGAGGTCTACCGCTTCCTCGAATCTCTGATCGGCTGATTCCTTACGGCGCGGTCTGCCTCCGGCGCCTACTCTTTCGTCATGCCGCTGGATCCCCACGCCGCCGCCTCGCCCGTCGAGTGGATCGAATGGAGTCCCGCCGCGTTCGAGCGCGCGCGCCGCGAGGACAAGCCGATCCTGCTCCGGATCTCGGCCGTCTGGTGCCACTGGTGCCACGTCATGGACGAGACGACCGACGCGGTGCCCGAGGTGGCCCGGCGGATCAACGAGTGGTTCGTGCCCGTACGGGTCGACAACGACGAGCGGCCGGACGTCAACGCGCGCTACAACCTGGGCGGCTGGCCGACGACCGCGTTCCTGACTCCTGGCGGCGAGCTGATCACGGGCGGCACGTACTTCCCCGCCCCGCAGTTCGAGGAGATCCTCGCGCGCGTCCACCAGGCGTGGAGCGGGCAGCGCGATCAGCTGGAAGCGGAGGTCGAGAAGATCCGCGCGCGGCGGCGCGAGCGGCCGGGGCCGGCGCCGGCGGGAGAGCTGGACGGGTCGGCGATCGCGCGGATCGTCGAGGCCGCGCTCGACGCCTACGACTGGCGCTACGGCGGCTTCGGGACCCAGCCCAAGTTCCCACAGCCCGAGACCGTGCGACTCCTGCTCGACGCATGGGCCGGCTCGAGCGCCGACGCGCCACGCGAAGCAGCGGAGAACACGCTCGTGGCGATGCGGACCGCGGGCCTCGCCGAGGAGCGGACCTACGGGCTCTACGACCACGCGGCGGGCGGGTTCTTCCGCTATTCCACCACGCGCGACTGGTCGCTCCCCCATTTCGAGAAGATGTGCGAGGACAACGCGCGCCACGCGCTCGCGTACCTCGACGCGTGGCGCCTGACCGGTAGCGCTCTGTACGCGGACACGGTGCGCGGGATCTTCGGCTTCGTGCTGGGTACGCTCTCGGACCCGGAGGGCGGCGCGTATGGCAGCCAGGACGCCGACGGCGAGGCGGAGTACTACGGCCGGCCGCTGGCCGAGCGCGCGCGGATGGAGACGCCGTACATCGACCGCCGGTTCTACACGGACTGGAACGGCATGATGGCGGCGGCCGCCCAGGGGGCGGGCGCGGCGCTCGAAGCGTCGGACTCGGTCGTTCCGAAGCCCTTCGAACCCGCGGAGCTCCAAGCGTGGGCGCTACGGACCGTCGACAGGTTGACGGATCGACTGTGGACCGACGCGGGCATGCGCCACGTGCTGCGGCCCGGGGCCGGCGACGACGAGGTCGACGAGGGGGCGCCGCTCCTGCTCGGCGATCAGGCCTGGTGGGTGGAGGCCCTCCTGGCCGCGTACCAGGCGACCGGCGATCCGAAGTACCGCCGCCGCGCCGAGGCGCTTGCGCGCGCGACCGAGGCGGGGTTCTTCGATGCCGGGCGTGGCGCGTGCCGCGACCGCCGGGAGAAGCCCGGTGACGCCGCGGAGGATGCCGCGGGACACCTGGCGGATCCCGTCTGGCCTCTGGCCGAGAACGCGGCGCTCGCGGGCGCGCTGGCGAACCTGTCGGCCCTCGGCGGCGGGGACCGGTGGCGGGAGCGGGCGGCGGGAATCCTGGCCGCGCTCGCCGCCGAGGCCGAACGCCATGGGCTCATGGGCGCCGGCTGGGCGCTGGCCGTCGCGCGCGTCCGCGCCGAGCCCGTCCAGGTCCACCTCGTGGGGCCCGCCGCCGACGAACGGCTCCGCGCGCTCGCCCACACCGCGTGGTCGCGCTACCAGCCCGGGCGGGTGGTCGAGATCCTAGACCCGGCGCTCGACGGCGACCGGCTCTCCGCGCTCGGCTATCCCGCGGCCGGCGATCCACGCGCGTACGTGTGCGTGGGCGACCGCTGCCTCGCTCCGGTTGCCGATCCCGGCGCGCTCGAAGCCCAGCTCGCCTCGCTCACCGGCTGACCTCCTCCGGTTCATTTTGAACCGTCAGCCGAACCGTGCCCCGGGCGCTCGAGCGCGGCGCGGTCCCAGCCGCCGAGCTCGGCGGCCGCGTCGTACGTGCTATCGAGGAACGCCATGAGCACGGTGTCGGGGTCGACGGCCGTCCGCACGGCATCGTAGGGAAGCACGTACTCGAACAGGTCCGCCGAGTAATAGGCGGCCTCGGGCCGCACGTCCCACTCCTTGAACCCCTCCGGCTCCGGGTACGCGTAGGAGTAGAACGCGGGCTCGGCGACCGGCCCGCCACCCGGCCAGAACCCGCAGCTCGAGCACTCGTGGCTGTACGCCTCGCGGACGACCCACAGCGGCAGGAACGGATTCCCCGGATGATCGGGCGCCGGTCGCCCCGAGAAGCGCGTGACGGCGAGATCGAACGCGCCCCACCAGAAGTGGACCGGGCTCGACTTCCCCACGAAGCGGCTCCTGAACTCGCCCATGACGCGCTCGCACTGGACCAGGATCCGCCACAACCGGTGCGCCGCGTCCGGGTCA
>JAICQP010000132.1 GCA_025937815.1 Gemmatimonadota bacterium | reverse complement strand
TCCTGGACGAAGTGGTGAATGAGGAGCGGGACGTCCTCGCGCCGCTCGCGCAGCGGCGGCATGCGAATCGAGAGGACAGCCAGCCGGTAGTAGAGGTCGCGACGGAAGCGGCCGGCCTGCACCTCCTCGTCGAGGTTCTTGTTGGTGGCGGCGATCACGCGGACGTCGACCTTGATCGGGGCCGAGCCGCCGACCCGCATGAACTCGCGCTCCTCGAGGACGCGCAGGAGCTTGACCTGCGTCGCCGTCGGCATCTCGGCGACCTCGTCGAGGAAGAGCGTCCCGCGGTCGGCGATCTCGAAGTGGCCCTTGCGAAGCGACGTGGCGCCCGTGAACGACCCCTTCTCGTGTCCGAACAGCTCCGACTCGAGCAGGCTCTCGGCGAGCGCCGCACAGTTGACGGCGAGGAACGGCCGCCTCGATCGCGGCGACAGGTCGTGGATCGCGCGCGCGACGAGCTCCTTGCCGGTGCCGCTCTCGCCCTCGATCAGGACCGTCGAGTTGACCGGCGCGTACTGGGCGACCCGCTCGAGCACGACCTTGACTGCCTCGGAGCGGCCGACGATGCGCGTCCGGCCGACGAGCTCCTCACGCGCCAGGAGACGGTGGGCGATGAGCTTGAGCTCGTCGGGGTCGAATGGCTTGGGGAGGACCTCGTCGATCCCGCGCATGCGCCACCGCTCGACGCGCTCGACGTCCATGCGATCGGCGAGCGCGATCACGGCGGTCCGTCCGGGAGCGCCGGCAAGATGGTCGAGGAACTCCCGCACCGCTGGCTCGTCGAGCCCTCCAGTGAGGACGACGAGCGATACCCGGTCCTCCGCCAGCACGCGCTCGCCGATCTCGCGCAGCGAGTCGACGACGTCGATCCGGTGGCCCGCCTGGCTGAGCGCGCGCTCCGCGCGCACGGCATACTCGGGATCGTAGCGGCTGACGAGGACGCTCACTGGTGATGGCTCGATTCCGCGGCGTCGCCGGCGAGTAGCGCAACGGCGTGGTCGAGTACGGGCGCGAGCGTGCGGAAACCGCTCTCGGCTCCGCGCGGGCTCCCTGGCAGGTTGATGATGAGGGTCCGGCCGCGGACTGCGGCCGTCGCGCGCGAGAGCATGGCGTGGGGGGTCTCCGCATGACCCGCCGCGCGCAGAGCTTCGGCGATCCCCGGCACCTCCCGCTCGGCCACCGAGCGAGTCGCGTCCGGTGTCACGTCCCGCGGCGCGATGCCAGTGCCGCCCGTCGTCAGGACCAGGGCGACTCCGCTTCCGGCCAGATCGGCGAGAGCCGCGGCGATCGCGGCCGTGTCGTCGGGGACGACCCGCCGTTCCGACACCACCCAGCCCCTCTCCTCGAGGAGCCCGGCGAGTCGCGGGCCGCTGGCGTCCTCCCGCTCACCCGCGGCCGAGCGATCGCTGACGGTCAGGACAGCGGCGCGCCGCGGCCATGCCATTTCGGCAGTCACGATGCCAAGATACGGGGGCACCCCCCGGGCGGGCTACTGGGCCCAGAGACCCAGCCTCTCTCTGCGGGCGGCCTGTTCGGCGATTCGCAGCTCGCCCAGCTTGGCTTGATTCGCGGCACTGAACTCGACGTACGCGAAGCCGCGCTCGACCAGCCGCTTGTTGAGGAGCGACCCGTCCGGCAGATAGCCGTATACGAGCCAGCGCCCCTGGCTGTCGCGCAGGTTCTTGTCGTACTCGAGCCGCAGCTCGGTTCCCTTGGGCAGGAGCCCCACCACGAATGCCCGCGCCTCGTCTCCGAAGCGGCCGCGGTCGGGGACGTCCACGAGGAGGAGCCGGACCGTCACGCCGTCCTCGCAGTTGATCGTGTCGCCATCCAGGACGTAGATGACCTTGCACGTCGTGGGCGCCTGTCCAGCCTGCTGCTCGACGGACCCCTGCGCCGCGGCCGAACCGGGCAGGAGCGCGAGCGCCGCCATGAGCCCCGCGGAAAACGTCAGATGTCGCATCGGATCTCCCGGACAGAAGATGATTCCACTGGTCTACCCGCGGTACCCCGCCACCGTTCCACCTGCTTCCGATGGACGCCGCCGCGACCGCGCGTGGCGGGCCGCGCCCCAGAGGAACGCCACTCCGCAGTACGCCAGGTACAGCCAGTGGAGCGGCACCGCGGCGAGCGCGAAGAGAGGGCCGCCCCGGCGGGCGAGGAAGCGGTAGAGATCCAGGTGCGCGACCGCCAGCCACGCCACGCACGCCCCCGCGGGAACGAGGGCGACCGGACGCCACGGGGCCGCCATGAGCATGGCGATCAGGAGCCAGGCGACGACCACGCTGAACCGCTCGCGCCACCGCACGTTGAGCTCGTCGGGGATGCCGCCGCGGCTCAGCATGAGCTCGGTCCACGGCACCCCGCGATCGAGGATGTCGGACTTGAGGAGGCTGGCCAGCGTCCAGGCCTTCAGGTGCTTGACCGTGAGGTCCGGCTGGAACCGGATCCTGTACCCCGCGTCCGTCAGGCGGTATCCCAGCTCGATGTCCTCGATGCTGGGGCGCGGGTAGCGGCGCTCGTCGAATCCGCCCACGGCGAGGAAGGCGTCGCGTCGCACGGCCCCGCACCCGGCCCAGAAGCTCTGCGCGGTAGAGCCCGCCCGCTGGTGGACGTAGTGGTGGTACAGGTTCTTGTAGCGGGCCACGAAGCCGGGTGCGGCCGGGGCGTCGTCGTAGCTTCCGAAGAGCGCGTCGGCGTCGCCCCTCCGGGCCGCGCCCGCAGCGACGACCAGCGTGTCGAATCCCACCTCGCAGTCGGCGTCCGTGAAGAGGAGCCACTCGCCCTCCGCGCTCCGGGCGCCGAGATTCCGCGCGGCGCCCGGTCCCAGCGCGCCGGACGTCCTGAGGACGCGCGCCCCCGCGGCCGCGGCCCTCGCCGCCGAGTCGTCCAGCGAGCCGTCGTCCACGACGATCAGCTCGACGCCCGATCCGCGCGAGCGCCCGAGGGCGGAGAGGCACCGGGCAAACGCCTCGCCCCCGTCGCGGACGGGCACGATCACCGAGAGATAGGGAGCACTGTCCATGCGACGGGCAAGATACTGCCGGGAGCGGCCCTGCGGGTCCTTCTGATCAACGACTACGGCGGCCGCTACGCCGGCGCCGAGACCCTGACCCTCGGGCTGCGCTCGGCGCTACGGGAACGCGGCCACGATGCGCGCCTCCTCGCGAGCGACGCCCCCCTCCTCCCCGGCGAAAACCTGGCGGACTACCGCTGCGCCGGGACGACCTCGCGGCTGCAGCCCATCCTCGAGGCGTACAACCTCTCGGCCGCGCGAGCCGTTCGCCGTGCGATCCACGAGTTTCGCCCCGACGTCATCCACGTCTCGATGTTCCTCTGGCAGCTATCGCCGTCGATCCTGCGCGAGTTCCGTGCCGTGCCCGCGGTGTACCACGTGATGACCTACAAGCCCGTCTGTCCGCTGGGCACCAAGGTGCTTCCCGATGGGAGTCCGTGCCGCCACCCCGCGGGACGCGTCTGCCGATCGACCGGTTGCGAGACGTGGCCGAGTTGGCTCGCGCGCGAGGCCCAGCGGCTCCTGTGGCGGCGCTGGCGCGGCGCGTTCGAGCGCATCGTGCCGGTCAGCGAGAGCGTCGCCGCGCGTCTGCGCGAGGCCGGGATCGAGGTCATGCCGCCCGTCGCGCCCGGGGTGGCCATGCGAGTGCCGCGGCCTCCCCTTTCCGGCCCTCCAGTCGTGGCATTCGCCGGCCGGCTCTCGCAGGAGAAGGGGGTCGAGGTGCTGCTGCGGGCGATGCCGGCGGTCCTCGCCCGCGTGCCGGATGCGCGGCTCGTCGTGGCCGGTGACGGCCCGGAAGGCGGACGACTCCGCGCCCTCGCCGCCCGGCTCGGCCTCGAGGAGCGCGCGCGCTTCCTGGGACAGGTCCCCGCGGACGCGCTGGACGCCGCCCTGTCGTCGGCCTGGGTCCAATCGATTCCGTCGCTGTGGGACGAGCCTTTCGGGATGGTGGCGCCGGAGGCGATGATGCGTGGGACCGCGGTGGTCGCGAGCGCAGCCGGAGGCCTGATGGTCTCGGTGGTCGACGGGGAGACCGGGTTCCTCGTTCCCAGGGGCGACGTCGACGCCCTGGCCGAAGCACTCGCGCGGGTCCTGTCCTCCCGCGAGATGGCCGAGGCCCTGGGCTCGGCTGGCCGGCGGCGCGCACTCGGCGAATTTCAGGAGTCCGCATTCGTCGACGCCTTTCTGGAGATCTACGCGGAGCTGCTCGCCTCATGAGCCCGGGGCCGGACCCATCGATGTCGGTGGTCATCGTCACCCGCGACGACTACGCATCGATCGCGCGGCCGATCCGCCACCTCGAGGCGCAGACGATCCGAGACCGGATCGAGCTCGTGGTCGTGGCCCCGTCGGAGGACGCGCTCGGGGCCGGCGTCGAGGAAGCGATGGACGCCGGCTTCCATGCCGTTCGGATCGTCGAGCATGGCCCGATCCGGTCGCGGGGAGCCGGGGCGGCTTCGGGGGTCCGCGCGGCGAGCGCGCCGATCGTCGGGTTCGTGGAAAACCACAGCTTTCCGGCGCCCGGCTGGGCCGAGGCGCTCCTGCACGCCCACGAGGGGCCGTGGGCCGTCGTCGGTCCCGCGGTCGAGAACGCCAATCCGTACACGCGCACGAGCAAGGTCACTTTCCTGATCACGTACGCTCGCTGGAGCCCACCGCACACGGCAGGCGAGGTCGAGCTGCTGCCCTTCCACAACAGCGCCTACAAGCGGGAGTGGCTCGACCGGCTCGGCGACCGGCTGGGCGCCATGCTGGACGACGAGTACCGGCTCCAGTCCGACGTTCGCACCGCTGGAGGTCGGCTCTACTTGGAGCCGGCGGCGCGCACGGCCCACACCAACGAGACGCTTCTCGGCGCCTCGCTGACGCTGTTTTTCAACCAGGGCCGGTCGTTCGGCGCCGGTCGCGTCGCCACCTGGCCGGGTCCCCGGCGAGCGGCGTATCTCGTGGGCTCGCCCGCGATCCCGTTCATGAACCTGCCCCGCGTCCTGCGCGACGCGGTCCGCACGATGCGGGGTCCGAGCGTGGTCGTTTCCCTGCCGTCTATCCTCCTCCACCTGACGGCGCACGGCGCGGGAGAGGCCGCGGCGTACCTGACGAAGCGACCCGGCGACGGCGACTTCCTCGCTGCGCACGAGTTCTCCCACCGTCCCGAGCCGGCAGCGCGCGCGTGAGCGACTCCGCGCCGCGCTTCTCCATCGTCATCCCGACCCGGGATCGGCCGCACCGGCTGGCTTCGTGCCTGGAGGCGGTGTCGCGGCTCGCGTTTCCGCGCGATCGGTTCGAGACCATCGTGGTGGACGATGGCGGGCGGCAGTCGATCGATTCGGCGGCTGCGGAGGCTGCCGAGCGGGCGGGCGCGCGGATCGTGCACCAGTCTCCCGCCGGGCCCGGCATCGCGCGCAACCGCGGGGCGACCGAGGCGAAGGGCGAATGCCTGGCCTTCCTCGACGACGACTGCGCGCCGGTCGCCGACTGGCTTCAGGCCCTCGACCGCGCGCGGGCGGCGGCTCCGGGCGCCGGGGTGGGTGGCCGCACCGTGAACGCGCTGTGCGCGAATCCCTACTCCAGCGCCAGCCAGGCGCTGATCGACTACCTCTACAGCTACTACAATTCGGGCTCCCGGCCGGACCCGATGTTCACGACCAGCAACCTGGCGCTACCGCGAGCGGACTTCGAGCGTCTGGGAGGGTTCGACCAGCGCTTCGCGCGCGCGGGAGGAGAGGACCGGGAGATCTGTCTGCGGTGGGTGCGTTCGGGCGGGCGGCTGGTCTACGCACCGGACGCGATCGTTCTGCACTCCCACCGCCTGGGGCCGCGCAGCTTCCTGCGCCAGCACTTCACCTACGGCCGCGGGGCGGCCCACTTCCATCGCCTCCGAGGGAGCGCCCCGATCCCGGAGCCGGCGATCTTCTACCGCAACCTGATCCTCTTCCCGTGGCGGCGGCGCTTGAAGGGCAAGGCACGGATGTCGGCGCTCCTCGTGCTGTCCCAGATCGCCAACGCCGCCGGCTACGCCTGGGAGTTGCGACCGCGCGCCAGCCGGTTGTAGATCCGGGCCAGCAGCCAGCCCATCGTGCCTCCGATCACGGCGCCGTACGCGAGGCCGAGGAAGGCCCCCGGCCACGTCACCGCGTACCCGGGCAGATAGTTCCCGAGCAGACCCAGCGTGGCACCCACGTTCTCGCCGCCCTTGATCAGGAGCCACGCGGTGGCGACGAACAGACCGGTCCCTGAGACCATCGCGAAGACGATCGCCAGGATGCCGGCGCGCATTCGCGCGACGGCGACCTCGATCAGCGCGCGCTCCTCGCTCGTGACGGGGTGCTCGGTCACTGCGGCATCGCCTCCAGCGGGTCCACCGTGCGGGCGATGATCTGGCGGCGGAGCAGGAGCTCCTCCCAGCCGATCAGCCCGTTGATCGCGTACGCCAGCAGCCAGCCGAACAGGAAACCTCCCAATCCGGCGCCGACCAGCCCGATGCCCGCGCCCACCCAGCTGACCTCGTAGCCCAGCAGGTACTGGCCGATGAGCGCCAGCACGCTGCCCGCGCCTCCCGACCCGCGCAGGATGGCGATGGCCGTCGCGAGGAACAGCCCCGCGCCGAGGACGAGCCCCACCGCCGCCCCCAGCGCCAGCGGGTCGTAGCGGGCAAACGCGGCGGCCAGCACCTCCTCGAGCGTCCGCCCGCGCGTCGCGCCAGGCGTCAGCCGATCGCTCGCCGGGGCGCCCCCCTCGTGGTACTCCTCCTCC
>JAICQP010000214.1 GCA_025937815.1 Gemmatimonadota bacterium | reverse complement strand
GCGCCCGTCCACCAGTCTATCCCGCGCCACGCACGCCAGAACCTGACCCGCGCTACCCCGCAGAACGCGGCCAGGAGCGCGGCCGCCAGCGCCATTCGCCAGAACGCGATCGAAATCGCTGGCGCATCGGCCCAGCGGACGAGGACCGCCGCCCAGGTGAGCGCCAGGACCCCCACGGTCATGACGGTACCGGCATGGTCACCGCGCCCGCCGCTCATCGCCCGATCGCCTGGCGGATGACGCTCTCCCACTTCTCGCAGCACACACCGCGCTCGAAGTCCGCGCGGAAAGCCTCGCGGGCCCTGTGGCCCATCCGAAGCCTTCCCTCCGGATCATCGCGCAGAGCGCGCAGCGTCTCGACGAGCCGCTCTCCCGCGGCCCGCCCTTCCACGTCGGGGTCTATGACGTGGCCGATCCTCGCCTCCTCGATCGTACGCCCGCTCTCCGATCCGCGCGGGCCCACCATCACCACGGGGCGTCCCGCGGCCATGATCCCGTAGAGCTTGACCGGCACCACCAGCCCGGCCATGTCGCCGCGCAGGGTCAGCAGGTGCACGTCTCCCAGCGTGAGCGAGTCCGCCAGATCGCGACGCGGTCGGTAGTCTATGTACCGGAAGTTCCGATTGGCGCCTGCCCGGGCCAGGATCTCCGCCTTGCGGGGCCCGCCCCCCACGAACACGAACTCCATCCCGGGATCATCCCGCAGCCGGTCCATCGCCTCCAGCACTTCCTCGAACCGATGGGCGAGTCCCGCGTTGCCCGAATACATCACGACGAACTCGTCCTTGATCCCGAGCTCGCTCGCTAATGCATTGCCCCCGCGCCCCGCGCCATCCGGCTCGACGTCGTGGCTCCATACCGGAATCGTCCGGATGGCGGCCTCGGGAACGCCCTTGTCCACCAGCCGAGCCTTCATGCGGGGACCCAGCGCCACCACGAACTCCGCGCCGCGGTGACTCCGCCGGTCGAGCGGCCCCAGCCCCCGCGCGATCCACGGCGGGAGGATCCCCAGCGCGACCTCGACTTCGGGGTGGACATCCATCGACCAGACCGCATACCGACGGCCTCTCGCGCGGCGCGCCACCCAGCCCGACATCGGCAGCATCGAAGGCGTAGTCAACAGGACGACGAGATCCCACCGGCGGCCTGTGGCGAGCCGCGCGGCCACCTGGGCGAGAAATGCGACGTACTCGAGCAGGCGACCGCGATTGCTCCGCCGCCCGAGCGCGGGCGACGGCAGGCGCGTCACCCGCACGCCGCGACGGATCTCCCGCGGCGGCGCCTTCACCCGACCACCCTCGTACGCGCCTTGACTGCACAGCACGCCGACTTCGAACCCCTTACCGACGAGGTGCTCCGCCAGATCGGAGAGGATCTGCCCCGTCGCCGCGACGTCGGGCCAGTAGTGCTGGTTGACGAACAGGATCGAGGGCTTCCGCGTCACGCCGGGCGCGGCTTCGTCACGACGAACGGTCCGAGGACCAGCGTGTCCATCTGCGTGCGGAGGAAGCAGTGCAGGGCCTCTTCGGGCCGATTGACGATCGGCTCGTTCTCGTTGAAGGAGGTATTGAGGAGCATCGGCACGCCCGTCCTTCGCGCGAAGCTCTCGATGAGCCGGTGGTAGATCGGGTTCGCTTCGGCGGTTACGGTGTGGGGCCGGCCGGACCCGTCGACGTGCGTGACCGCGGGGATCAGGGGACGCTTCTCTTCGCGGATCTCGTAGACTTTCATCATGAACGGCACGTCGTCGTCGACCTCGAACCACTCCCCCATAGCCTCGCGGAGGATGGACGGGGCGAATGGGCGGAAGCGCTCGCGCAGCTTGATCTTGGCGTTCAGGACTTCGCGCATGTCCGCGCGGCGGGGGTCGCAGAGGATGCTGCGGTTGCCGAGCGCCCGCGGGCCCAGCTCCATCCTCCCCTGGAACCACCCCAGCACCTCCCCGTCCGCGATCCTCCCGGCGACCTCTTCGCAGAGTGCTTCCTCGCTGGCGGTCTCGCGGACCTCGCACGCGGCGAGCTCTGGCGCCGACGCGCCGAGAACGTCCCGCAGGCCGTCCCGGTCGTAGCCGGGACCGTAGTACGAATGGATCATGGGCCGGGGGCGCGGGCCGCCGGATGCCTCCCGCCAGGCGACCAGCGCCGCGCCGACCGCCCCGCCGGCGTCCCCCGGAGCGGGCGGCGCGAAGACCCTCCCGAAGGGCGTCTCGCGCGTGACCTTGCCGTTGGCTACCGAGTTCATCGCCGCGCCTCCCGACAGGACGACCGCGTCCAGCCCGTAGCGGTCATGGAGCGCGCGCAGGAGCTCGAGCACGGCTTCCTCGAATCGCGCCTGCGCGGAGCGCGCGACGTCGAAGTGACGCTGCTCGAGCTCTTCCTCCTCCCGCCGGGCGGGCCCGAGCAGCTCCTCGAGCGCCTCGCTGTAATGTCGCTCCACGGTGGGCGCGCCGGCTTCCCAGCGGTACCCCAGGTCCTCGCGGTGGTGGCGGAAGAACTCGAGGTCGAGACGGAACTGGCCGCCGGCCAGCGTCCGCACGACCGTCCGCATCTCCTCCATCCGCGTAGGCGATCCGTAGGGCGCCAGCCCCATGACCTTGTACTCGTCGCCGTACTTCGGGAAGCCGAGGTACTGGGTTATGGCGAGGTAGAAGATCCCCAGCGAGTGCGGAAAGTACACGCGCCCGTCGAGGCGCATGTCCACCCCGTGTCCCACGCCCCAGGACGCGCTCGAGAAGTCGCCGAACCCGTCCACCGACAGGAGCACGGCCTCGGCGAAGGGCGAGACGAGGAACGCCGAGGCCTGATGCGCGAGATGGTGCTCGATCTTAGCGACCCGGCCCGCGAAGCTGCCGCGGGCGGAGCGGGACAGCTCCTCTTCGAGCCCGCGGATCCGCCGCGCGTTCCGAAGGCGGTCCCGGACCAGCCCCAGTTGCGGCCGGTGGCGGAGGCCCCACGCGATCTTGCGCCCGAGGCTCGCGCGGGGGTCGCGATTCACGGCCACGACGTCCACGTCGCCCAGGTCGAGGCCCCCCTCGCGCAGGCACCAGGCGATCGATTCGGCGGGAAAGCCGGCCCAGTGCTTGAGTCGGCGAAAGCGCTCCTCCTCGACCGCCGCGACGAGACGACCGTC
>JAICQP010000167.1 GCA_025937815.1 Gemmatimonadota bacterium | reverse complement strand
TTCTACTCTCCGACCTCGAAGCGGGTGAAGCGGCGGACGAGGATGTTCTCGCCGAGTCGCTGGACGGCCTCGTTGACGACATCCGACACCTTTCGGTCGGGGTCCTTGATGTAGGCCTGATCGAGGAGGCAGACCTCCTGATACCACTTCTCGAGCTTTCCGGAGGCGATTTTCTCGACGATTTCCGCCGGCTTGCCCGATTCCTCCGCCTGCTGACGGTAAATCCCCATCTCCCGTTCGACCACCTCGGGATCGAGCGCCTGCCGGTCGACCGCCAGCGGAGCCGCCGCCGCGACCTGCATCGCCAGCGAACGGGCGAGGTCCCGGAAGTCGTCCGTCTTGGCGACGAAATCGGTCTCGCAGTCCACCTCGATCAGCACGCCTATCTTTCCGCCCAGGTGGATATAGGCCTCCACGCGTCCCTCGCCGGTCTCGCGGCCGGCCTTCTTGGCCGCCTTGGCCTGCCCCCGCGTCCGGAGGAGATCGATGGCGGCCTCGAGGTCGCCGGCCGTCTCCTCGAGGGCCTTCTTGCATTCCATCATTCCCACGCCGGTCCGCTGGCGCAGCTCCTGAACCTGTGATGCCGTAATCGTACCCATGTCTTATTCCTCTTCCCCTTCTTCCTCGTCCTGGTCGGGGAGCCGCGCGCGGATCTTTCGCTTGGGCTTCTCCTTACGGACGGGCTTCTCGTCTTCGGCTTCCTGCTGCTCCGCCTTGCTGGCTGCCTCTTCCTTGATGATCCGCGCGCGCGCGTCGACGATCGCGTCGGCCACCTGACTCGTTATCAGGCGCACGGACTTGATCGCATCGTCATTGCCCGCGATCGGAACGGTGATGAGCTCGGGATCGGCGTTGGTATCGACGATAGCGATCAGCGGGATGCCCAGCTTGTTCGCCTCGTTGACGGCGATACGCTCCTTTTTGGCATCCACGACGAAGACCGCGCCGGGGAGCTCTTCCATGTCGGCGATGCCGCCGAGATTGCGCTGCAGCTTGTCGTACTCGCGCTCGATCTCGATGACCTCCTTCTTGGGAAGGAGGTCGAACGTCCCGTCCTCCCGCATCCGCTCGATCTCCTTGAGGCGCTTGAGGCCCCGCTTGATCGTGCGGAAGTTCGTCAGCGTCCCCCCCAGCCACCGGTTCGTCACGTAGAACTGCTCGCTGCGCTCGGCCTCTTCACGAACGACTTCCTTGAGCTGACGCTTGGTGCAGACGAACAGCACCTTCTTCCCCTGTCCCACCAGCTCCGCGACGAGTTCCTTCGCGCGCTCGAGCTGACGCAGCGTCTTGTTGAGGTCGATGATGTAGATGCCGTTGCGCTCGGCGAAGATGAACTTGCGCATCTTGGGATTCCAGCGACGGGTCTGATGCCCGAAGTGGACCCCCGCTTCCAGCAGAGCGCGCAATTGGGCGGGTACCGCCATGGGTCTGTCTCCTTCCGAAGTTTGGCCTCCACCGGCTTCGTCGGGTCCGCGAATCCGTCCGTGGACGGACACCGCGCGGACCCTCCACCGATGTGTGAATTTGCTCCGACCCCGATTCCGAGGTCGCGGAGCCTGCTATCGGGCCGCTATGCGCGGCCGACTACCTCTTGGAGAACTGGAAACGCTTGCGGGCCTTCGGCCGGCCGTACTTCTTGCGCTCGACCATCCGCGGGTCCCGCGTCAGCAGCCCCTCGGACTTCAGCCCCGCACGGTACGCGTCGTCGGCTGTCACCAGCGCCCGCGCTACGGCCAGCTGGATCGCGCCCGCCTGGCCCGTGGGACCGCCACCGTTCACGTTCACGTTGACGTCGAACTGATTGTCGGTGCGCGTCACTTCGAACGGCTTCTGGCACTGCTGCGCGTGGAGGAGCCGCGGGAAGTACTCGGCCAGCGGGCGGCCGTTGATCTCCCAGGCGCCCTTGCCCGGCCGCAGGTACACGCGCGCGACCGAGGTCTTCCGCCGCCCCACGCCGTTGAACTGCTTCGCCATCGTGAATCCTCTCTCTTCGATTACGTGGTCACGGTCTCGGCCGCTTCCGCCACCTGGATCTGTGGCGGCCACGCCGAGAGGTCGATCGAAACCGGCTGCTGGGCCCGATGCGGGTGCTCGGGACCGGCGTACACCCGAAGCTTGCGGATCATCGCCCGTCCGAGCTTCCCCTTGGGCATCATCCCCCTGACGGCGAGCTCCACGACGCGCTCCGGATGAGTGTCCAGCATCCTCCGAACCGAAGTCTCCTTGAGGCCGCCCGGATATCCGGAGTGCCTGTAATACCGCTTCTGGTCGATCTTCCGGCCCGTCAGACGGATCTTCTCGGCGTTGACCACCAGGACGTGGTCCCCCGTATCCAGGTACGGGGTGTAGATCGGCTTGTGCTTGCCGCGCAGGATCTGGGCGACGCGGCTGGCCAGCCGGCCGAGGGTCTGGTCCTCGGCATCGACCAGATACCAGCGCCGGACGATCTGGTCCGGGGTCACCTGATGGGTCTTCATCGTATGTCTCCTAATGGATCGAGGGCCGTCGCAGGTGCAGATCGGCCCCGAATGTTCCAGAGATACAGCATTGAAAGATACCCGCGGCGGACGTCGGGGGTCAAGCGGCCGGGATCAGGCTGCGTTGCTGGAACGCCGGCGAAGATCTGGCCTTTCGGGGTCAAACCGCCTGCTCGCGACGCTGGATCGCTATCGAGTCGACGATCCGCCGCAACTCCGGCGTTCGCAGGGCGGACCATCCCCCCTGCATCCTGAGTAGCCGGCGCAAGCCGGCCCGCACGCGGGAGGTGGGCACGGCGCTCAGGCAGACACAGGCGGCCCACAGCTTGAAGGTCTTCGGGCTCAGGAGACTGGGCGGATACGCGCGCACGGATTGACAGAGCTTTCGCGCGGCGCGCCGCCGACAGACATCCACCGGGGCCCGGCTCAGGCACAGGAAACCCTCGTACTGCAGCATGTTGGCGAGACTCTCCCGACCGTGCCGGCCGCCCTGCCCGCGCGCCCCGAAGCGAGCCTGCCACAATCGGCGGTTCGCCCGCTCGACTTCGTCGAGGTTGGAGGTCATCGAAGTCGTCGAGAGCCGGTACAGAACCTGATACCGCGGGACCCCGACGACCGGCCATCGATCCGACAGGCGCAGCATGTACTCCCAGTCGCTGCATGGGTCGAACTCCGGGTCGAACCCTCCCAGCGCCTCGGCGCAGTCGCGGCGCAGAAGCACATTGGAGCCGCTGGCGATGAAGAACCCCCGCTCCAGTTCGCCGCGTACGTCCCCCTCGCACCACGCAGGCTCCTTGGCGAACAAGTATTCACCCCGCTCATCCACGAAGATCGTCCAGCTGTAGGCGGCAGCCGCCCGCGAGTCGCCTCGCAGCGCGGACACCTGGCTCTCCAGCTTGTCGGGGGTCCAGAGATCGTCGGCGTCGATGAAGGAGACGAACTCTCCCCGCGCCTTCTCGAGACCCCGGTTGCGAGCGACCGCGAGGCCACCGTGCGAGTAGCGGAACGCCCGGAATCGCGGGTCGCCCATCGCCGCCACGGCGTCGGCCGTTCCGTCGACGGACCCATCGTCGATGAGGATCAGCTCGAACGCAGGGAAGGTCTGCCGGCGCACGGATTCCAGGGTCTCGCGAATCGTCGACGCGGCGTTGCGGGCCGGAACGAGGACGGATACGACGGGCGGATCGGTCATTCAGCGCCGAGCGCCACCAGCTCCAGCGATGACCCCTCGAGCCACGCGTGCCGCGGCGCTCCCATCAGAGTCAGGATCGTGGGCGCGATGTCTTTTATGTTGCCGTCCGGAAATCGCGATCCTGGAGCGAACCCCGGCCCCGCGACGATGGCGAATCCGGTGTCGGAGTGGCCACCCGTGCGGCCGTAGGGTACAGGGCCGATGCGCCCCAGGTCGGGATGCTCCGCGACGTCGGTCACCACCTCGTTCCAGACGACGATCAAATCCGCGTCGGGAAGCCGCGGGTCGCGGTCGAGCGGTGACCGTCTCGTCCGATGGACGTCGCGGACCATCCTCCGCCCCGACCGGGCATCTCGAAGGTCGGCAAGGAGCGCGGCGATTCGCTCGCACAGCGCGGGGTATTCCTCCGGCGCGACGCGACCGCGACTCTCGCGCCCCCTGAGGTTCACGCGGATGTACCCCTCTGAGAAACTGGGCAGCGCGAAGCAGGTCATGTCGGGCCACAGATCGCGGTACCACATCGGCGGCTGATAGAACAGGGGTCCGAAGCGCTTCGGGTACTGCGGGCCTCGCCAGACACCCGTCGTCGCCTCCTCCCATCGATGCGTCCACTCGATCGGGATCCAGCGCCGCATGCGGCCCCGCCACGGCTCGGGGTCGTGGCGTCTGGCGTACAGCTCCCGGTGCCAGGCGAGCGAGCGCGGCCGCGAGATGACCTCTTCGAGGGGCGCGGAGGGGTCGCTCCACGCGAGGCCGGCTTCGCCTGGATACTGGAAGCGGAACAGCAACTCCGGCAGGAACACCAGGCTCGGCAGATCCATGGCGTTGGGCTCCATCCCCTCCTGCGAGAAGAGAATCACGCTCGATCCAGCGGGCGCGGCGGCGACGATGGTGCCGATCGCCCGATCGAGGCGCCGGTAGATCTCCAGTATCGGATCGCGGCCGGACCGCGCGCACAGGGCGTGGAGCGGGTGCCGATCGTCGGTCAGATGCCACAGGTAGTGGCCGGCGGAGTGCGCCTCCCCGAAGGCGGTGAGAAACAGGTCCCAGGGCCCGCGTCCGAGGAGATCGCGGCAGATCGCGGTCCGGCGCTCGATCCCCTGCGTCAGGGCCCGGACCAGCCTGCGCCTCGCCACTGGATTCCAGAAGCTGGCGTGGTCCGACTCGAACGCCGGGTGCGCCCCGTACGCGCGCTCGAGCTCGGAGATGAGGGACGCAGGGCGCGACACGCCGGTCCCACGCGGGGAATGCGCGCCCCAGGCGAGGGCCTGGAGCCCCTCCACGCCGTCCACGATCGCGGCCTGAGGAACGTCGAAGACGGCCACACGGAAATCGCCCAGCGCGTAGAACGGAGGGATCTCCCGGTAGCTGTACGCGCCGGCCTCCGCGACCCCGTAATCGCGGGGATCGAATCGCAGATCGGTCCAGTAGCCCGATGTGCCCGGCTCGCATCCGGTCAGGAGGGTGGTCCA
>JAICQP010000240.1 GCA_025937815.1 Gemmatimonadota bacterium | reverse complement strand
CCCGCGCATCTCGAGGTCGTGGAGCGCGATCCGGTATCCCGCGCCGAGATCCGTGTGCTCCTCCAGCACCCGGAGGCGCTTCTCCGCCTCCGGCGTCATCGCGTCGCGCGGCGGCGTCAGCAGGGAGCAGTACGCGCGGTGGTGCGAACGGCCGACGCGGCCCCTGAGCTGGTACAGGTCGGCCAGCCCGAACCGGTCGGCGCGCGCGACGACGATCGTGTTGGCGCTCGGGACGTCCAGGCCCGACTCGATGATCGCCGACGTCACGAGCACGTCGATCTCGCGGTGAAAGAGCGCGACCATCACCCGCTCGAGCTCCCTCTCCGGCATCTGCCCGTGCGCGACGGCGACCCGCACCTCCGGGGCCAGCGACTCGACCAGCCGGTGGGCGCCGTCGATCGTCTGCACCCGGTTGTGGACGTAGAACACCTGTCCGCCGCGGTCGACCTCGCGCCGGATCGCGTCCTCGATCAGCTCCTCGTCGAACTCCGACACCCACGTGACGATCGGCGTCCGGTCCCGCGGGGGCGTCTCGATCAGGCTCATCTCGCGGAGCCCCATGAGGCTCATCTGGAGCGTGCGCGGGATCGGCGTGGCGGTCAGGGTCAGCACGTCGACGCTCGCGCGGAGCTGCCGAAGGCGCTCCTTGTGGCGGACCCCGAAGCGCTGCTCCTCGTCGATCACGACGAGGCCCAGATCCGCGAACCGGACGTCCTTCGACAGGAGCCGGTGCGTTCCGATCACGATGTCGATCCTGCCGTCGGCGACGCCCTCGACGATGGCGCGCGACTCGGCGGCGGTGTTGAAGCGCGACAGCGCGCCGATCTCGACCGGGAAGTCGGCCAGCCGCTCGCGGAAGGTCTCGACGTGCTGGATGGCGAGCACGGTCGTGGGCACGAGCACCGCCACCTGCTTGCCGTCCTGCACGGCCTTGAACGCGGCCCGGATCGCGATCTCGGTCTTGCCGTACCCGACGTCCCCGCAGACAAGCCGGTCCATCGGCCGCGGCCGCTCCATGTCGCGCTTGACCGCCTCGGCCGCCGCCCGCTGATCCGGCGTGTCCTCGTACAGGAACGCGGACTCCATCTCCCGCTGCCACTGGGTGTCGGGGCTGAACGCGAAGCCGGGCGCGCTCTCGCGACGCGCGTGGAGCTCGAGCAGCTCGTCGGCGAGCTTCTGGATCGCGGCCTCGGTCTTCGCCTTCTGCCGCTCCCAGTGGCCGGTTCCGAGTCGATGGATCGTGGGCGGGCGGCCGTCCTCGCTGGTGAACTTCTCGACGCGCGCGAGCTGCTCGACGGGGACGTAGAGGATCTCGTCGTCGGCGTAGCGGAGCTTGAGCGCCTCGACGTCCCCCTCACCCGAGAGCTTCAGCCGCTCGAGCCCTTCGTACTGGCCGATGCCGTAGTCCATGTGAACCAGGTCGTCGCCGGGCTCGATCCGGGTCAGGTGCTCGACGCTGACCCCGGCGGCGTAGCGCCGCCGGCGGCGGACCCGGCGGCGGCGGTCGAAGATCTCGTGGTCCGTGTAGACGGCGAGGGCCGCGTCCGCCATCCGGAAGCCGCCCTCGAGCGCGCCGACCGCGAGCCGGGCCTGGCCGAGGACGTCCTTCGGGAGGAGCTCCTCCAGCCGCTCGAGCTGCCCCAGGTTGTCGCAGAGGACGACCGGCAGGACGCCCGACGCGAGATCGTGCCGGAGGACTTCCGCCAGGCGCCGCATCGATCGCTGGACGGGCTCGGGCTCGCGCGTGGCGAAGCGGATCGCCGACTCGTCCCCGTGCATGTGGAGCGCCTCGAGGTCGAGTCGGCGGTAGGGCTCGAGCGCCCGCTCGAAAGCGTCCGGGGAGAGCCAGAGCTCCTCGGGCGCCTGCACGATCCGCTCCTCCCTCGCCTCGGCGTGCCGGCGGAGGACCTCGTCCCATGCCTCTGCCTTGGTGGCCGCGATTCGCGCCGGCTCGTCCCGCACGACGAGCGTGTCCGGATGAAGCCACTCGGCCAGCGCGGTCAACGCGGCGGCCGCGCCCGGCCCTTCCCGCCCCTCCTCCGCGCGCTCGCCTTCCTCGCGCGGGCCGATATCGCCGAGCCGCTCGCGCGCCGGCAGGATCTCGACCCGCTCGAGCGGCGCCAGCGAGCGCTGCGTCCCGAGGTCGAAGGAGCGGATCGACTCCACCAGGTCGCCGACCAGCTCCAGCCGCACGGGATCGGCGTAGCGATAGCCGAACACGTCGACGATGCCACCCCGGATCGAGAACGTGCCCACCTCCGCGACCATCGCCTCGCGCTCGAACCCCATCCGGACGAGCCGCCGCGCCAGGTCGTCGAGGTCCGCTCTGTCCCCCGCCGACAGCCGCAGCAGCCGGTCTTCCAGCGCGGAAGGCGGCAGGATCTTCTGGTGCGCCGCGCGCGCGGTCGTCACGCCGATCCGGACGCTCCCCTCGAGCAGGCCGGCGAGGAACTCGAGCCTCTGCCCTTCGATCTCCTTCTGGGGAGCGCGCTCCTCGTAGGGCAGGAT
>JAICQP010000235.1 GCA_025937815.1 Gemmatimonadota bacterium | reverse complement strand
GGACAGCCACATCAACCCGGCCACCCATGTCGCGCGCTTCCTCACGCTGGCGTGGCGGATCCGCCGCGCGCGGGAGCGCTGACCCGCATGCGCTGATCTGCGTGATTCAAGTACCGTCCCTCGGGGCGAAACCGCGAGCGGCGAGGCGCGCCTCGCGGGCCAGCCTTTTCACCTCGTTTTCCTCGGCTGAGAACAACCACCCCAGGGGCTCGCGCAGGAAGTGGGACCTGTCGAGCCGATACCGGAACGCCTGACCGGTCTCCCGGGGCGGATGCTCCGCCACGAAGCCCAACTCGCGAAGGCGCTTCAGGGCATAGGCAGTTCCCTGCGGGGTGACACCAGTGCGAAGCGACAGATCCCAGGCTCTGAGCGATTCCGGGTGACAGTAGAGTTCGCGAATCGTGCGAAGCGTGGCGACGCCCACGAGGATGTGGTCGAGCGGCCATCCTCCCGTCGGATCCGGGGCCAGGCCGATTCGTCGAATCCTCGACATGATCCTCTCCCCCCGAGTTCTGGCGCCCCCTCCGGGACCGCTCTGTAAATCGATTGGAAGTGGCCGTCTTGAAGGTTTGTAGACGCACGATCTGCGCCCCTTCCAATCCATTTACAGAGGGGTGTCGGGAGGACAAACGGGGATCGTGGAAGATCTGGCAAGATCCGACCAGCGCACGCAACCGATCGGCCCGATTCGCGGTGTTGGTCCCCCGCCAGGTGGAGTCACCCGAGGGGTTGCCGCGTCAGTCGCGGGGAAGGGGTTGCCGCGTCAGTCGCGGGGGAAGAGGTCGAGGGGGCCGCGACCGTGCCCGAGTAGAGGCGCGCTCTCGATGCCGTGCCGTACCCATGACCGCGCCGCCACGACCGCCGCGAACAGGGCGTCGCCCGACGATTCCGCCGACCGGGCCTCGCCCAGCGCGAGGTGGGCGGCGATCGCGCTCGCCAACGCGCATCCGGACCCGTGGGTGCTGGTCGTCCGGATCCGCGCGTCGCGAAACACCTCGAGCCGCTCCCCGTCATACAGCACGTCGGTCAGCACGTCGCCCTCGAGGTCCCCGCCCTTGACCAGCGCGGCACGCGCGCCGAGATCGTCCACCAGCGCCCGCGCGGCGGCTTCCTGGTCCGAGGCGCTCACGACATCGCGGCCGAGAAGCACCGCGGCCTCCGGAGCGTTGGGGGTCACGAGCGTGGCGATCGCGAGGAGCCGCTCGCGGACGATGGCGATCGCGTCGGGCTCCAGGAGCCGCGCCCCGGTCGTGGCGACCATGACCGGATCGACGATGAGGATGGGAAACCGGTGACGCGCAGCCGCGTCGGCGACCACCTCGACGATCGCGGCGTCGGCCAGCATCCCCGTCTTGACCGCGTCGGGGGGAATGTCCTCGACGGTGGTGTCGATCTGGAGGCGGACGAACTCGGCGTCCACCGGATGGATCCCCGCGACCCCGCGCGTGCTCTGCGCGGTCAGCGCCGTGATCGCGCTCGTCCCGAAGACGCCCAGCGCATGAAAGGTCTTGAGGTCGGCCTGGATCCCGGCGCCGCCCGAGGAGTCGCTGCCCGCGATCGTCAGCGCGACGGGAGGCGTCATGATGCCGCTCGCGTCAGCAAGTAGAGGGCGTCAGCACCCCACGCGCCGCTGCATGTTCTCGAACTCGCCGTCCCGCAGGATCAGGTTCGGCTTCGGCGGCAGCTGCTGGATCTGGATGCGCACCTCCTCGATGCGATCCTCGGTGATCGGGTGGCTCGAGAAGAAGTTCTCGACGGAGCTAGGCCGCGACTTGCGCCTGGAGATCAGCTCCTGGAACATCGTCACCATGCCGACCGGATCGTAGCCCGCGTTGTACATGTAGAGGACGCCGAGTCGGTCGGACTCGTTCTCCGCGTCGCGGCTGAACCTGGCGAACGTCCCGCCGGCGATGATCTGCGCCAGGAGCTGCTGGTAGATGGGCGGGTTCGCGCCGAGCGCGAGCCCCACCAGGATGTTCGCGCCGTACGCCTTGGACAGCTGTTCGGTGGCGTGTCGCGAGACGCCGTGCGAGATCTCGTGCGCCATCACGCCGGCCAGCTCCGCGACGTTGTCGTTCGCGCAGATCAGACCCGTGTTGACGTATACGTGACCGCCCGGAATATTGAACGCGTTCACCTGATTGTCCGAGACGACGTGGAATTCCCACGGGGCCTGCGCGAGCTCGGTCTGACTGACGATCCGCTGGCCGATCCGGCTGACGTAGTTCACCAGAGTCGCGTCTCTCACCAGCGGCATCTGCCGGGCGATGTCCTGCTCCAGCTGCGCGCCGAGCTGCCACTCCTCCTGATACGAGACGAGGTTGAAATCGCCCTTGTTGACGCCGCTCGAGGCGCATGCGGCCGCGGCGAATGCCGCGAGTACGATGATCCCCCTTCGCCCACGCCCGATGTCCATGTCGTCCTCCCTGTCGAGACGATACGCGGCCTTTGTCGCCGGACCCGCTGGATAATAGCGCGCCACGTCCACGAATGTTCCTGTTCCGTATGACGTCTTACGGGGCCGCGGCCGCGCCGCGCGGGCAGTGACGCCCGCGCGACCGCTCGCCCCGCTGTCGAAGGCCCGGCGATCGACGATCGCGGACCTGTCGACCCGCGCGGGCAGGGAGCGCCACGGCATGTTCCTGCTCGAGGGGCCGCGCGCCATCGAGGACGCGCTGTCGCGGGGCGCGAAGCTCTCGTGGCTGGTCGCCGACGCGGCCGGGGAGGAGGCGATCGGGAGATGGCTCGCCGCCGACCTCGTGCCCG
>JAICQP010000249.1 GCA_025937815.1 Gemmatimonadota bacterium | reverse complement strand
GGGCCGGCGGCCGCAACTGCCCGGTCGCCCGTGCGTTGAAGTTCCAGCGGCGGGACCGCCGCGCACGGTTCGACCTCCTCGCCCACTGGTCGGGAAAACCCGAGGAGCACGGCGGCACGGCGGCCAGCCGGGAGCGCGAGGGCCTCGCCTGCGAGCTCCGCGTACGGGGGGACCGATACGTGGCGCTCGCGCCGATCGAAGGCGGCCGCTGGAACGTCAACTGCGTCGTCCCGCGCTCGGCGCTCCGCGACGAGACCGATCCTGATGCGCTCTACCGGCGCGTGACCGCCGTCCGAGAGACTCCATCGGCGAGTCGCGACGAGGCCGTCGTGGCGAGCGATGTCACCGCGATCCGGACCGCCCGCGCCAGCGCGGACCGGGCGCTCCTCGTCGGCGACGCGGCGCTCTTCCTCGACCCCTTCACCGGCCAGGGGATCTATCTCGCCCTGCGAAGCGCGGCATTGGCGGCGGCGGTGATCCCCGAGGCCCTCGCGCATGGCGCGGGACGAGAGCGGCTCGCCCCGTACGAGGCCGGCCGGCGCGCCGAGTTCGCCGCCCGGAGGCGGGTGAGCCGCGCCCTCCAGGCCGTGCTCTTCCGGGACGGGCCGGCGCGCGCGATGGTCCGCGCGATCTCCCGGGACAGGGGGCTCACGCGGGAGATCGCGGCGGCCACCGGAGACCTGACGCCCTCGGACCGCGTGTGGTCGCTCGGGTTCGCGGTCAGGCTCCTCGCAGCGGCGATCTCCCGGGCGTAGGGCAGCCGAACCGAAACCGGACTTGACAGCTCCGGCTTTCCGGCTACTCTCGTTGAGACTCATTCTCAATGATTCGGAACGGTTCCATTCCGATATCTGTTCCTGAAAGCGCGGGATCGCTCTCTCACCCGCGCTCGAGCTGCCCGGAGGCGCCCGATGCACCGCGCTCCACTCCATTCGATTCCCGCGTTGCTGCTCTTTGCCGCCGCGTGCGGAGGTGGTCCCGATCGTGGTGCCGCCGCCGGCGAGGCTCCCGGCGACTCTTCCGCGGCCGCGGCCCCCGCGACCGGCGCGGCCCACGCGCCGGCCGACAGTGTGATCGCGTGGGCCAACGAGATCCGGGAGGGCATCCGTCCCCTTGCCGCCCGCGTGGACGCCGACCCGGACGGCGCCCGACAGCGCGCGGTCGAGCTCTACGTCACGCGCCAGGAGCGGATCGAGCAGGCCGCCGGCCCCGGGACGGGGTCGCCCGCGGATCTGGCCGAGTCCGTGCGGGTGGCCGAAGCGCGGTTCCATGAGCTCATGCAGCTCCTGGGCGAGACCCCTCCCCCCGACTCGGCCGCCGTCGGCGGCGCCGTAGAGGCGCTGGACGCGCGGCTCGCCGAGGTCGTCGCGCTCGCAGAGACCGGCGTGGCGGAGGCCCCATGAGGCTCGGCCGCGGAGACGCGAAGACACCTCGCATGGCGCGCGCGAGCCGCTGGTCGATCCTCGTCGCCGCCACGCTCCTGGTCCCTTCCGCCACCCGGGTCGCGGACGCGGCGGTGCCCGAAGAGCCAGGCCTGATCGAACGCCTGGGGACGATCCGTGACGGGCTCGATGACCTGGAGCGCTCGCTCTCGCGCGGCGACCACGACGGCGCGCGCGCGCTCGCGCTGCGCCTCTACCTGGACCAGTTCGAGACCATCGAGGGGTGGTGGGGAGCCGGAGGACCTCACGCGACCCCCGCTCTGGCGACCCGCGTGGGGGATGCCGAAGCCGCGTTCCACGCGCTGATCCAAGCCGACGGACCCATGCTGCAGGAGGCCGCGGCGCGTTTGCGCGAAGTGCTGGATCCGATCGAGCGCGAGGCGCGGCGATCGGGGGTCGTGCTCGTGCCCGACGCCGGGCGTGAGCCCGGATCGGCGGGAATCCCCGCTGGGACCGCACTCGCGGGGTCCCGGCAAATGCGGTCCCGGGAGATCGCGTCGCTGGCGGCCGAGCTCGAGCGCGCCCGGGCGGCGTACTCCGCCGGCGACCGGGACGCCGCGCTCGCCGCGGTCGAGCACGGCTACCTGGAAGGGTTCGAGCCGCTCGAGTCCCGCTTACCGTCGGACCTCGTCGGGCGGATAGAGCGCGCCATCCACCTCTCGCTCCGCCCCTCGATCCGCGCCGGGGAGCCGGTGGCGGAGGTCGACGCCGCGTTCGCCGCGCTCCACG
>JAICQP010000043.1 GCA_025937815.1 Gemmatimonadota bacterium | reverse complement strand
GGTGGTGCCTGATGGAGGACATCCTGCGCTGGACCGGCCTCCACCGAAGCGAGAATCCTCCCATGGTGGAGCGCCCGAGCGTGCCTCCCGCGCGCGCGTGAGGAGTCGAGCCTCCGCCATCCAGCCGGAGAGCGCTTGAGGAGTCCCGGCGCTCACGGGGAGCACGACGCTCACGGCCCTCACGGCGCTCACGGGGAGCACGACGCTCACGCCCCTCACGGCGCTCACGGGGAGCACGACGCTCACGCCCCTCACGGCGAGCACGACGCTCACGCCGGCCATAGCGTGGCGATGTTCCGGCGCAAGTTCTGGGTTTCGCTCGCGCTGACGATCCCCACTGTCGTGTGGGGTCACATGCTGGCTCCGCTGCTCGGGATCCAGGCGCCCGGGTTCCCCGGCTCGCGGTGGATCGCGCCGGTCTTCGGGACCGCGGTGTTCCTCTACGGGGGGCGGGTGTTCCTCGAGGGCGCCTGGCGGGAGTGGAAGCGCCGGCTTCCCGGGATGATGACCCTGATCTCCCTCGCGATCGGCGTGGCCTTCGTGTTCAGCCTGGCGGTCACCCTCGGCTACCGGGGGATGCCCCTCTGGGAAGAGCTGGCCACCCTCGTGACGATCATGCTCCTCGGCCACTGGATCGAGATGAAATCGATCGCGCATGCCCGGGGGGCGCTTGGAGAGCTGGCGAAGCTCCTTCCCGACAAAGCCGTCCGAATATCGGGCGACAGCGCCGAGGAGGTGCCCGTCGAGGCGCTCCGCACAGGGGATCTGGTGCTCGTCCGGCCGGGATCCTCGATTCCCGCCGACGGTCTGGTGCGCGAAGGGGCGAGCGACGTGAACGAGGCCATGATCACGGGTGAGTCCCGGCCCGTGGAGAAGAACGAAGGGGATCCGGTGATCGCCGGGACGATCAACGGCTCGGGCTCGCTTCGGGTCGAGGTCACGAAGACCGGCGAGGAGACCGCGCTGGCGGGCATCATGCGTCTCGTCGGGGAGGCCCAGAGCTCCCGCAGTCATGCCCAGGACCTCGCCGACCGGGCGGCGCTGTGGCTGACCATCGTCGCGCTCGCCGCGGGAGCGCTGACGTTCGTGGCATGGCTCGCCCTCGGATCGGAGACCGCCTTCGCGGTCGAGCGCCTGGTCAGCGTGCTCGTCGTGGCGTGCCCGCACGCCCTCGGGCTCGCGATCCCTCTCGTCATCGCGATCTCGACCACGCTCGCCGCGAAGCGCGGGCTCCTCGTGCGGGACCGCCGCGGGCTCGAGCAGGCGCGCGAGCTGGACATGGTCGTATTCGACAAGACGGGGACGCTCACGCGGGGCGAGTTCCGGGTGGTGGAAATCGCCGCGGCCGGAGTCGGCGAGGACGAGGCCCTGGCGCTCGCGGCCGCGGTCGAGCGCGACTCCGAGCACACGATCGCTCGCGGAATCGTGCGGAGCGCCGAGGAGCGCGGGCTCGAGGTCCCGCGAGCGACGGGGTTCCTGGCGATCCCCGGCAAGGGCGTGCGCGCGCGCGTCGAGGCGCGCGAGCTCATGGTCGGGGGCCCGGGCTTGCTGGCCGCGCACGGCGTGAAGCTGACGCCCGATCTGGCTACCGCCGCCGACGGGTTCGCCTCCCGAGGCCACACCGTCGTCTTCCTCCTCGAGGGGAACCGTCCGCTCGCGGCGCTCGCGGTCGCCGACGAGATCCGGCCGGAGTCGCGCGAGGCGGTGAGCCGGCTGCACGCGCAGGGGATCGACGTGGCGATGCTGACGGGAGATTCGCAGACGGTGGCCGACGCGGTGGGCAAGGAGCTCGGAATCGACGTCGTATTCGCCGGGGTGTCCCCCGAGGAGAAGGTCGAGCGGGTTCGGGAGCTCAAGGCCTTCGGCGGCCGGATCGCGATGGTCGGCGACGGGGTGAACGACGCTCCGGCGCTGCTCACCGCGGACATCGGGATCGCGATCGGCGCGGGCACGGGAGTCGCGGTCGAGGCCGGCGACATCGTCCTCGTCCGGAGCGACCCCCGGGACGTGGGGCGGGCGATCGAACTGTCGAAAGCCAGCTATCGCAAGATGGTGCAGAACCTCGTGTGGGCGGCAGGCTACAACGTCATCGCGATCCCGCTCGCGGCGGGCGTGCTGGCCAGCCGGGGAATTCTACTCCAGCCGGCCGTGGCCGCGATCCTGATGTCGGCGAGCACGGTGATCGTCGCCCTCAACGCGCAACTCCTGCGAAGGATGGAATAAGCCCTCCGTCCACGATGGGCGAATTCCCCACACCGGATCGGGGGATTCCACCGACAGATACGCGGGGCGGAGCCGCGTAGAGTACCGTGTATGACTCGAATCATGCGAGCGCTGAGGGCCCTGGTCGCGGTCACGGTACTCGGGATCGTGCTACAGCCCTGCCTGGCGTGCGCTCCCGAGTCCGAGCGCCCCGCGGTCCGCACGGAAGCCCCGTGTCATGGAGCCACGCCTCGAGTCGCGACGGTATGCGCGGATGACCTCGGCGCCCGCATCGCGTTCGCCCCCGCGCCACCGCTCGGGCTCGAGGCCCCTCCGCCATCCGTTCCCGCGCTCGTTGTGGACGCTTTGCGCCCACCCGCTCGACCCACCGGCGAACCGATCTCCCCGGCGGACGGCCCTCCCCTCTGGCTCCGCCACGCCTCTCTTCTGGTCTAGAAGCTCCTCCTTCTGAATGCGTCGCCAGCGGGCCGGTCTTCCCGGCCTCGCTCTCGCTCGTTCATCGGAATGGAGGAACACCGTGGGTTCTCGAATCCTTCACCTCGCCGCGGCGTCGATCGCCCTGGCGGCGGCATTCAACCGACCGATTCCCGTCCGCGCCCAGGAGGGGGCGGACTCGGCGGGCGGACTGCGCCTGGAAGAGGTGTACGCGCTCGCCGCCGAGCGGAACCCTCGGATCGCGGCCGCGACGGCGGGCGCCGACGCCTCAGCGGCATTGGTCTCTTCCGCCGGCCTGCCCCCCGACCCGGTCTTCCAGATCGGGGCCATGAACCTGAGGCTGCCGGAGCTCGATGCGGACATGGAGTCGTCGATGGCGCCGTCGATCCAGCTCATGCAGATGGTCCCGTTTCCGGGCAAGCTCGGCCTCTCGGAACGCATTGCCGAGAGGACGAGCGTGATGGCTCGCGCCGACGCGGAAGAAACGGCCTGGATGATACGGGCCGATGTCGCAATGGCGTTTTACGATGTCTACGCGGCCGACCGCCAGCTCGAAGTGATGCGGCGGACGCTCCGGCTTCTCGAAGACTTCGAAAAGGTGGCCCGCGCGATGTACGGCGCCGGCACCGGGCGCCAGAGCGACGTCCTCCGCGCGAACGTCGAGGTCGCCCGCATGGAGGCGGAGATCGAGCGGATGGAGGCGATGCGGGAGGTCGGCGCGGCCCGGCTCAACGCGTTGCTCGCGCGGCCGACGGAGACTCCGGTTCCATCACCGGTTCTGCCCGCGCTCCCAGCTCAAGTCCCCGAACGCGATACCCTCCGGACATGGGCCGAAGAGACGCGACCGATGCTGCTCAGGGCCAGGACCGGCGTCGAGCGTGCCCGGGCATCGCGGGATCTCGCGCGGAAGGAGCTCTGGCCCGACCTCGCGCTCGGCGTCCAGTACGGCCAGCGCGACGCGGGCATGGGCCTCGAGCGCATGGGGAGCCTCATGGTCGGTTTCAGCCTTCCGGTCTTCGCGGGAAGCCGTCAGCTCCGGATGCGCGACGAAGCAGCGGCGATGCAGCGCATGTCCGTGGCCGAACTCGCCGAGAGGCGGGCCGACGTCGACGCGCGGATCGGCGAGCTCCTCGCGGAGCTCGACCGGGCGCGTACGCTGATCGATCTCTATGAGGGCACCGTGATTCCGCAGGCCGAGGCGAACGTCGAATCGTCGTACTCCTCGTACCGGGTCGGGAGCGTCGATTTCATGACACTCGTCGACGCCCGGATGACCGTCAACCGATACGAGCAGGAGTACTACGAACTGCTCGCCGACTACGGCATGGGCGTCGCCGAGCTCGAGACAGTCGTCGGTCGAGAGATGCCGGCTGCCGCTCGACGGATGGTGGAGGTCCAATGAGCACGAAGAAACAGGTCTTGGTCTCGGTCGTGCTCGTGGCCGTTGCAGGCGCGGTCGTCGCGCTGGTGGCCCTGGGAGGGAGCGGCGGCTCGGCGGATGGCGGGAGGCAAGGTCATGACCACGCCGCCAGCTCCGAAGGCGCAGGGGACGAGAGGTCATCCGTCCGTCTCGACGCCGCCGCCGCGCACCGCATCGGCGTGCGGTACGCGATTGCCGAGCGCAAGGTCCTGGACCGGACCGTGCGCACGGTGGGGACCGTCACCTACGACGAGACGCGGATTACGGACGTGAACCCCAAGATCGAAGGCTGGATAGAGCGGCTTTACATCGACTTCACGGGAGCGCCGGTGCGCCGTGGCCAACCCTTGCTCACGCTCTACAGCCCGATGCTGGTTTCCGCCCAGGAGGAGTTGATCCTGGCCCGACGGCTGTTCGACGAAACCTCCGCCGACCCGCAGAGCCGGGCAGCCGAGCGTGCGCGGCAGCTCCTGGAGGCCACGCGTCGACGACTCGCCTACTGGGACATCCCGGCCGGCGAGATCCGGCGGATCGAGGAAGCCGGCACGCCGACCAAGACGCTCACGCTGATCTCTCCCGCCTCGGGGATCGTGGTCGAGAAGAGCGTGTTCGCGGGCGCGCAGATCGGCCCGGGGATGAACCTGTACCGGATCGCCGACCTTTCGACCGTCTGGGTCGATGGGGAGGTCTTCGAGAAGGACCTGGGGCTGGTCCGCGAGGACCAGCCGGCGCGGGTGACCGTCCAGGCGTATCCCGGCGAGACGTTCAGAGGGACCGTGGCATACGTCTATCCGACCGTGTCGGTCGAGGCGCGGACCGGGCGGGTCCGGGTGGAGCTGGCGAATCCGGGTCTTCGGCTCAAGCCCGGGATGTACGCCGAAGTGGAGCTCGAAATACCGTCTGGCGGGGCGCGTCTGGTCGTACCGCGTGGAGCAATCCACGCGACCGGCGAGCGCTCGTGGGTCTTCCTCCAGACGTCCGAAGGAACCCTCGTCGCCCGAGAGGTCACGACCGGGCTCGTGGCCGGGGGCGAGATCGAGATCCTGGCGGGGCTCGAGGAGGGCGACTCCGTCGTCGCCTCGGCCAACTTCCTGATCGACGCCGAGTCGAGCATGGGTTCGGCGATCGACGCGATGCCTGGCATGGACATGGAGGGGGACTGATGCTGCACCGGGTCATCGAATGGTCGGTCGCCAACAGGCTGATCGTCCTGGTCTTCGCGGCCTCCGTCGTCGCGGCCGGGATCGTGGCGATGCGCGGAACTCGGCTCGAAGCGCTGCCCGATCTCTCGGATGTTCAGGTTATCGTCCAGACCGATTATCCGGGGCAGGCCCCGATGATCGTCGAGGACCAGGTCACGTACCCGATCGCCACCGAGATGCTGAAGGTCCCTGGAGCTCGGACGGTGCGCGGCTACTCGTTCTACGGGGTGTCCTTCGTGTACATGATCTTCGACGACGGTGTCGACCTCTACTGGGCCCGGAGCCGGGTGCTGGAGTACCTCTCGGCGATCAGAAGCAAGCTTCCCGAAACCGCCGAGACCGCGCTCGGACCCGACGCGACCGGGTTGGGCTGGGTCTACCAGTACGTCCTCATCGACACGACCGGGACTCGCAACCTGGCCGAGCTGCGCTCGCTCCAGGACTGGTACCTGCGCTACCAGCTCACCGCCGTGCCGGGAGTCAGCGAGGTCGCCAGCGTAGGCGGCTTCGAGCGGATGTACGAGGTCACCGTCGACCCGGTGAAGCTCCGGGGCTACGGGATCGGCGTCACGAACGTGATGGCGGCGATCCGCGCCTCGAACGCGGACGTGGGCGCGATGATGGTCGAGCTCTCCGAGCGAGAGTTCATGATCCGGAGCCTGGGCTACCTCGAGGGGATCGAGGACGTCGAAGGGGTCGTCGTCGGCTCGACCGAAACCGGCGTCCCGATCCGGGTGGCCGACGTGGCCACGGTCCAGCTCGCCCCCGACGTCCGACGCGGGGTCGCCGACCTCGACGGCCGCGGGGACGTGGTCGGCGGAATCGTCGTCATGCGGTTCGGCGAGAACGCGCTGGCGACGATCGAGCGGGTGAAGGAGAAGCTGGCCGAAATCGAGAGCGGCCTTCCGGCGGGTGTGATCGTGAAGCCCGTCTACGACCGTTCCGACCTCATCCACCGAGCGATCGACACGTTGAAGGAGAAGCTCGTGGAGGAGTCGATCGTGGTGGCGCTGGTGTGCCTCGTGTTCCTCTTCCACGCCAGGAGTGCGCTGGTGGCGATCCTCACGCTGCCGCTCGGGATCCTGATGGCGTTCATCGCGATGCGATTCCTCGGCGTCGGCGCGGACATCATGAGCCTGGGCGGGATCGCGATCGCGATCGGGGCCATGATCGACGCCGCGATCGTGATGATCGAGAACATGCACAAGCACCTCGAGAAGACGATCGTGGAGAAGGCGCGACGCCTCGGCGAGGTGGTGGGGGACGCGAAGGGTCGCTTCTCGACGTCGATTCTCACCCCGGCCGAGCGCTGGGGTGTGGTGATCCGCTCCTCGAAGGAAGTGGGGCCCGCGCTCTTCTTCTCGCTGCTGATCATCACGGTCTCATTCCTACCGGTCTTTACGCTGGAGGCCCAGGAGGGCCGGCTCTTCGAGCCGCTGGCGTGGACGAAGACCTTGTCGATGGCCTCGGCCAGCCTGCTGTCGGTGACGCTCGTCCCGGTGACAATGGGGCTCTTCATCCGCGGGCGGATCCGCACCGAACGGGCGAATCCCATCTCGCGCGCCCTCCAGGCGGTGTACCGCCCCGTGATCGACTTCGTGCTGGCGTATCGCTGGCCCGTCGTGGCGGGCGCGATCGCGGCGCTGATCCTGACGTGGATCCCGTTCCAGCGGATCGGCTCCGAGTTCATGCCGCCGCTGAACGAGGGAACCTTGCTGTACATGCCGACGACGCTGCCGGGAATCAGCGTGGCGCGTGCGAGCGCCGCGCTCCAGAGGCAGGACTCGATCCTAGCCACATTCCCCGAAGTAGAGAGCGTCTTCGGCAAGGCGGGGCGGGCGACGACGGCCACCGATCCCGCCGGCCTCGACATGTCCGAGACCACGATCACGCTGAAGCCCGAGGAGCAGTGGCGCTCCGGCATGACGATGGAGCGCCTGATCGAGGAGATGGACGAAAAGGTCCGCTTTCCTGGCTTCACGAACGCGTGGACGATGCCGATCAAGGGGAGAAACGACATGCTTGCCACCGGCATCCGGACCCCCGTCGGCATCAAGATCTTCGGCGAGGACCTGGCCGAGCTCGAACGGATCGGCAGCGACGTCGAGGCCGCGGTCCGGACGATCCCGGGCACACGCTCGGTCTTCGCGGAGCGGACGGTCAGCGGCTACTACCTCGACATCGACATCGACCGCGTGGCGGCCGCCCGTTATGGACTGAACGTCGAGGACGTCCAGGCCGTGGTCCAGTCGGCGATCGGCGGGATGGCGATCACCCAGACCGTCGAGGGACGCGAGCGGTACGGAGTGCGATTGCGTTATCCGCACGAGATGCGCGACCAGCCGGAGAAGCTCGAGGACGTGCTGGTCGCCGTGCGGAAGGGGCGCGCGTCGGGTGGGCTCCTGGCGGCGACCACCCTGAGCGGCGGGGGTGGCATGTCCGACGGTGGGATCGGCGGGGAAATGGCCGCGAGCGCCGCGGGGACCGCCCAGATCCCGCTCGGCCAGATCGCCACGATCCGCGCGGTCAGCGGTCCGATGTCGATCAAGACCGAGAACGCGTTCCCGACCGCGTGGGTGTACGTGGACGTGGTCGGCCGCGACATCGGGGGCTACGTGGCCGAGGCCAAGGAGATGGTCGAACAGGCGGTCACGCTGCCGCCGGGCTACACGCTCCAGTGGTCGGGTCAGTACGAGTACATGCAGCGCGCCAAGGAGAAGCTGAAGCTGGTGGTGCCCGCCACGTTACTCGTGATCCTGCTGCTGCTCTACTTCAACTTCAAGAACGTCGGCGAGGCGCTGATCGTCATGTTGTCACTGCCGTTCGCGCTGGTGGGCGGCGTCGTGTTCATGGCGCTCCTCGGCTACAACTGGTCGGTGGCGACGGTGATAGGGTTCATCGCCCTCGCCGGGGTTGCCGCCGAGACGGGCGTGGTGATGCTGATCTACCTCGACCACGCCTGGTCGGCTCGGCGCGAGAAGGGCGAAACGAGCCCGCGGGACCTCTACGATGGGATCATCGAGGGAGCGGTCGACCGGGTGCGGCCGAAGATGATGACGGTGACCGCGATCATCGCCGGGCTCTTGCCGATCCTCTGGGGGCAGGGAGCCGGGGCGAGCGTGATGAAGCGGATCGCGGCGCCGATGGTGGGAGGGATGGTCTCATCGACGATCCTGACCCTCGTCGTCATCCCGGCCATCTATTCGCTGTGGCAGGAGGCCCGGCTCCGCCGGGAAGCCGAGGCGGGCGCGGCGTCCGCGATCGGCGTAGCGGGTGGAGGAAACGTACAGGGAGGAGAAGCCTTCAGTGGGTAGTTGGCGGTTCCTCGGCACCCGCCCGATGACCGGCCGGCTGGGGCGTTAGCCCGGCCTCCCGCAGCTGGCGCGCCAGCTCGATCCCCGCGGTCTCCCCTTCGGCCATCGCCTGGGTGACCTGCTTGCGCCCGCCGTCGCAATCGCCGGCCGCGTACACGAAAGGCACGCTCGTCGCCTGCCGCTCGTCGGTGGCGATGTACTCCTCGTCGTCCAGGCGGCAGCCCAGGGCCTGGGCCACGTCGGTCAGCGGGATCACGCCCGTCGCGATGAAGACGTGCGGGAAGGGCGCCGGATCGTCGGTGGAGGCGAAGCGCACGCCGTCCGCACCGCAGCGGTACTCCTCGAGCGGGGCCGGGTAGATGCGAACGCCCCACTCCTCGAGCTGCCTGGCGAGAGAGCCGCCAGGTGCCGGCTCGCCGTCCACGAGGAGATGGAGGTCGCTCGTGAAATCGCGGAGGGCCTCGATCGTACTCACCGCATGCGCGCCCGAGCCGACGACGGCCACGCGCTGTCCGCGCACCTCGAGGCCATCGCACACCACACAGTAGTGGACCCCGTGCCTGGTTTCTCCGTAGAGGTTGCCACAGCGCAGCTGCCGGTCCTTCACGCCCGTGGCGAACACCACGCCGCTCGCGCGATAGGTCCCTTCGGTCGTCACGAGGACGAACCCCGGCGGCCCCCCGGCGTCGATCTCGACCGCCGTCACGGCGGCGCTGACCATGACCGCGCCCCAGCGCCGGGCCTGCTCGCGGCCCAGGCCGAGGAGCTCCTGGCCGGAGATGCCCCGTGGGAATCCGAGGTAGTTGTGGTAGCAGGGGGCGTGCGCCGTGCGCGGTGTTCCCGCCTCGAGGCATACCGCGCGGCGGTTCATGCGGCCCGTCGCGATCGCCGCGGCGAGGCCCGCCGGCCCGCCCCCCACGATGGCCGCGTCGTACGGGGTCAGCGGCCGCCGTCGGGATCGGCCTCCCGCTTCATGCCGTCGTGGGGTCCGCCGGGGCCGTGCATGCCCATCATCATCGCGTGCATCGCGCGCTGCTGGGCGAGCATCTCGTCGAGGAGCGCCTCGATCGCGTCGACCTTGGCCTCGCCGGTCGCGGCGCGCATCTCGTTCTGGAGCTCCTGCAGCCGGGCGGCGCTCTGCTCGTGCATCTGCATCATGGCTTCGTGCCGTGCCTGCATCGCTTCGTGGTCCTGCGGCATCGGACACGTCTGGCCCGCCGGACAGGTGTGCTCGCCCCGCGGCTTGGCTTCCTCATCCTGGCCGGCGGCGATCCGGGGCATGGCGAGGAGTCCGAGGACGAGCATCGCCGGGATCCATGAGCTTCTGGGCATGGAATTCCTTTCGCTGAATGGTCGAATCGGCCCGAATGCGAAGATACGGGCGTCGGGTGGCTCCGCCATCGGTGGACCGGAGATACCCCCTAGGGGTATATTACGAAGATGAGAACCGAAACGCCAGACGGGCATCCCGATGCTCCGGGATACCTCCGCGCGGAGAGCGGAGAGAAGCTGATCCACCGACTGCGCCGGATCGAGGGGCAGGTGCGTGGAATCCAGAAGATGGTCGAAGAGGGTCGCTACTGCGTGGAGATCATGACGCAGATTGACGCGGCAGCCGCCGCGCTCGCGCGCGTGCAGGACGAGATCCTGGAATCCCACCTGCAGCACTGCGTGGCGGACGCGCTCGAAGGCCAGGACCTCGGCGCGCGGCGCGAGAAGGTCGACGAGGTGGTGACGCTGCTGAAGAAGTATCGGCGGTCCGCGAAGTGAGCCCCCCCGTCTCCACCACCCGTCCGGCCGCCGGCCGTTCGGTGCGCCTCCCGATCCAGGGCATGGACTGCGCGAGCTGCGCGGCGAAGATCGAGCGGGCGCTCTCCGCCGTACCGGGCGTCGACCGGGCCACGGTCAACTTCGCCGCCGAGGAGGCGACGATCGCGCTCGCGCCTGGAGCGGCTCCCGACCTCGCGGGCGCGGTGCGTGACCTCGGCTACCGCGTCCGCGAGCGCGAGCTCGAGCTCGCAATCGAGGGCATGCACTGCGCGTCCTGCGTGCAGAAGGTCGAGCGAGAGCTCGCCGCGCAGCCCGGCGTCCTGGCGGCGAGCGTTAACCTCGCCGCCGAGACTGCGCGGGTGCGCGCCGTTCCCGGCGCCGTCGAGCCCGCGGACCTGGTGAGGGCGCTGGAGCGCGCTGGATATGGTGCGCGGGAAATCGGCGACGCGGGGCTCGCGGAGGCCGAGCGCGAGGCCTCGCGCTCGGAGGAGCTGGCGTCGCTCCGGCGCCGCTGGCTCGTGGCCTTCGCGCTCTGGCTGCCGTTCGGGATCTTCGAGATGGCGCCCCACCTGTTCATGCTGGCCGGGGTCCACGTCCATGGCTGGCCGGTTCTCCCCCCCTGGCTCCAGCTCGTTCTCGCGACGCCCCTCCTGGTATACAGCGGCCGCCACTTCTTCGTGGGCGCCTGGAAGGGCCTCAAGCACCGCTCCGCCGACATGAACACGCTCGTCGCGACCGGCACAGGAGCGGCGTACGCCTACAGCGCCGTCGCAACCATGGCGCCCGGCGTCTTCCGGTCCGCGGGGATCGAGCCCCACGTCTACTTCGAGGCCGCCGCGACGATCGTCACCCTGATCCTCCTCGGCACGTGGCTCGAGGTGCGCGCCAAGGGCCGGACGGGCGAGGCGATCCGGCAGCTCCTGGGCCTGCAGCCGGACGCGGCGCGTGTCCGGCGGGGAGGCGCGGAGGTGGAGGTTCCGGTCGCGGACGTGAGGGTCGGTGACATCCTCGTCGTGCGACCCGGCGAGCGGGTGCCGGTCGACGGCGAAGTGATCGAGGGCCGCTCCGCGATCGACGAGTCGATGCTCACCGGGGAATCCATGCCGGTCGGGAAGGGACCCGGCGACGAGGTCATCGGCGCGACGATGAACCGCTCCGGGTCGTTCGCCTTCCGCGCCACCCGCGTGGGAGCCGATACCGCGCTCGCCATGATCGTGCGCCTGGTCAGAGAGGCGCAGGGGTCGAAAGCTCCCGTGCAGCGCCTCGCCGATCTGGTCGCGGCGTACTTCGTGCCGATCGTGATCGCCGTCGCGATCGCCACGTTCGCGCTGTGGTTCGTTCTCGGGCCCCACCCGTCGTTGACCTACGCGATCGTCACCTCCGTGGCGGTGCTCATCATCGCGTGTCCATGCGCGCTCGGTCTGGCGACCCCGACGGCGATCATGGTCGGCACGGGCAGGGGAGCGGCAATGGGAATCCTGATCAAGGATGCCGAGAGCCTCGAGATCGCGCAGTCGGTCGACGTGATCGTCCTCGACAAGACGGGCACGGTCACGCGGGGAGAGCCCTCGGTGACCGACGTGGTGCCGGCCCCGGGATTTGCCGCCGACGAGCTCCTGGCGATCGCCGCCTCTGCGGAGCGCGGCTCCGAGCATCCGATCGGCGAGGCGATCGTCCGCGAGGCCGAATCGCGAGGGCTGACGATTCCCCCGGCATCGGGGTTCGCCGCGCTGGCCGGCCGGGGGATCGAGGCCGAGGTGGATGGCCGAAGCGTGCTGATAGGAACCCTGGAGCTGCTGGCGAGCTATGGGGTCGCGCCCGTGGACGAAGCGGGACAGGAGCGGATCCGGCAGCTCGCCGACGAGGGGAAGAGCGTGGTGCGCGTGGCGGTGGCGGGTCTGCCGGTCGGCATCCTCGCGGTCGCGGACACCGTGCAGGCGGGATCCGCGGAAGCCGTGCGGGCGCTCCGGGATCGCGGCCTGGAGGTCGTGATGCTGACCGGGGACGACCGCAGGACGGCGGCGGCGATCGCGAAACGGGTGGGAATCGACTCCGTGCTTGCCGAGGTGCAGCCGGAGGAGAAGGCCGCGCGCATCCGCGAGCTCCAGGACGCGGGCAAGCGAGTGGCGATGGTCGGGGATGGCATCAACGATGCGCCAGCGCTCGCCCAGGCGGACGTCGGGATCGCGATCGGAACCGGCACGGACGTCGCCATCGAAGCCGGTGACATCACGCTGATCCGACCCGATCTCCGCGGGGTCGCCCAGGCGATCGCGCTCTCGGCCCGCACGATGCGGACGATCAAGCAGAACCTGTTCTTCGCGTTCGTCTACAACGTCGTCGGCATCCCGATCGCGGCCGGGCTGCTCTGGCCGTGGACCGGCGTCCTCATGGCTCCGTGGGTCGGCGCGCTGGCGATGGTGCTCTCCGACGTCACCGTGATGGGGAACTCGCTCAAGCTCCGCACCGCACGACTGGAAACGCCATGAGCCCCACGGATTGGATCGTGGTGCTCGCCGGAGCGGGGCTCATCGCCTTCGAGCTCTGGTTCTTCCTGGGAACGCCGTCCCGCGGGGAGAAACCGTGACACGTGCCTCGTTCGCGTCCTTTCTCCTGCTTCTCTTTGTATCGAGTGCCCTGACGGCGCAGGAACACGAGCACGCCGGCGCCGCCGACTCGGTGGCGGGGGATTCGGTCCCAAGATCCAGTGGGGTGGCGACGATGCGGCCGGGTCCGATCGGCGAGCCGCGCAATCGCGAGAGCTCGGGGACGGCCTGGCTTCCCGACGCCAGCCCCATGCACGCCCTCCACGGCCAGGGAGCCGGTTGGGAGCTCATGCTCCACGGCAGCCTCTACGTCCACTATCTCGACGATGGAGGGAAGCGCGGCAGAGAGCAGTTCGGGTCCACGAACTGGGCCATGGGGATGGCGCGCCGCCCCGTTCTGGGGGGAGACATGACGCTGCGCGCGATGCTGAGCGCGGACCCCGTGACGGCCGACGAGTGCGGCTATCCGGATCTGCTCGCCACCGGCGAGTTCTGCGACGAAGAGCCGCTCCACGACCGGCAGCATCCTCACGACGTATTCATGGAGTTGACCGCCGTCTACGAGCGGGCGGTTGCCGAGGATCTCGCCATTCAGCTGTACGGTGGGCCTGTGGGCGAGCCGGCGCTGGGGCCGGTCGCGTTCCCGCACCGCATCTCCTCGTTTCCCAACCCGATCGCGCCGATCGGCCATCACTGGCTCGATTCGACCCATATCGCGTTCGGCGTCGCGACGGCGGGCCTCTACGGTCGGAGATGGAAGGCCGAGGCCTCGCTCTTCAACGGCCGTGAGCCCGACGGGGATCGCTTCGATCTGGATCTCGACGCCCTCGACTCCTATGCGGGGCGACTGTGGCTCCTGCCGAGCGAGGGTTGGGCGCTGCAAGTCTCCGCCGGGCGGCTGAACGACGCGGAAGTCCACGAAGTCGGCGATCCGCGGATCGACCTGACGCGCATGACGATGTCGGCCACGTACCACCGTCCCCTGGCCCGCAACGGATTATGGGCCAACTCGATTGCGTGGGGACGGAACCGCGAAGGCGGCACGGCCACCCAGGCCCTGCTTCTGGAGACGGAAGTGAATCTCGCCGAGCGCGACCTCTTCTACGGCCGTCTCGAAATCGTCGAGAAGACCGGCGACGACCTGGTCCTTCCCGATGACCTCGGGGAGCGGCGGTTCACGGTCGGCAAGCTGGGATTGGGCTATGTGCGCCAGCTGGAGCCGATCGCCGGGCTGGCGCCCGGAGTGGGCGCGGGCGTGACGGTCGCCCGCTTGCCGGCCGGGCTCGAGCCCTTCTACGGCTCGCGGAGCCCGACCGGACTGCAGGTCTTCTTCCGCTTGCGTCCGGCTCCGATGGATTCGGACGCGCACGCGCACTGACCGCGGTGCCGGGGGCCCGGGCGGTGGGACCCGGCGCCCCGCGCCCTACACCAGCGTCATCTCCTGTCCGCAGCAGCAGCGTGGGTTCTCGTCACCGCCGTCCATCCTCGGACCGCGTGTGACCTCGATCTCGCAGCGGCACTGATCGTTCGTGCAGCGGTAATGCTGGCCCTCTTCCATGGCCATGTCGTCCCTCCTGTGCATGGAGTAACGCGACCCGGCAGGAGAGCGTATCCGGATCGGCCGCGCCCGTCCGTAAGACAGGCGACGCAATCCCCGACATGGAGGGCACCGACTACCGGGGTGTGAACTCGATCCGGATGTCGTCGAGGTAGTACGTGCGCGGGAACTCGGAGGTGCCCCACAAGCCGAGCGAGACCCACAGCTCGCCGCTCGCGCCGGCCGTGGCGGTGAAGGCGTGGCTCTTGTCCAGCCACACGACACCGACATCCTCGTCCTCACCGGTCGACGTGCTCCCCTGGAACGTGAGGTCGTCGGCCACCTCGGGGCTCTCGGGATCGACGCCGGCGATGATCGTCCACGTGTTGACATCGCCGAAGTCGGACGTCCCGAAGGCATAGGAGACCTCGACGTCGTACGTCACGCCCGGCTCGAGGTCGAAGGCGCGCTCGATCCAGATCTTCCCGGCGTCGTTAAGGTTGTCGAGGTCGATCCGCACCGACCACGCGCCGTCCTCGGCTTCCTCCTGGGTCCGCTCGATCGACCACTCGACAATCGGATCGTCGAGGTCGGTGCCGTCGCTCGCAAAGCCGTCGAGCCCCGTCTCGAACGAGGTTTCGAAGAGCACGGTCCCGTCGGGACCCGTCGGGGAGTCGTCCGCGCAGGCGACCAGCGACGCGATTCCGAGGGCGAGGTGGACGGGGTGGATCCGCATCGCTAGGAGGATAGCGCGCCGGTGGCGGGAGCGCGGTACGGGGCCTGACGAACTAGCGCGGGTAGGGCAGCGGGATCAGCAGGGTGAAGAGCGCGCCACCCAGGAAGACCGCGCCCAGGAGCGCCAGGTACAGGTCGTGGGCGATGAAAGCGGGCACGGTGATCGCCACGCCCAGCAGGAAGCTGGACAGGGCGATCCAGGGACGTATGGGAATCAGTCGGGCCAGGGCCTGCGCGCGCATCGACGGCTAGGCTAAGCGCGCCCCGTGTGCTTGGCAAGACCACCCCGCTCCGATAACCTCGCCGACATGGCGGGTGCGATCTCCATCGCGGCGCTCCTTCTCTCGGCCGCTCTCCTCGCAGGGATGATCACCGTGCTGATCCTCCTGCGGAAGGGGGAAGGTCCCCGCTACGGCGCGAGCAGGGCATACGATGCCAATCGGCGAGAGGCGTTGCGCGTGCTGACCGGAGAGGATGTCGAGCACGTGCGGGGCGACCAGTGGTTCGATCCCGCGCGCAGGCGATCGCTACCCGACGACCCGGTGGCGGCCTCCTTCCGGGACGCGGTGTCGGAGGCGCTCCGCGCCGTCGTCCCGGCCACGCGCGATCTCTCGCTGGACGACCGCGGGCGGGCATGGCTGGCGGCGGAGAGGGCGTGGGTCCTGCCCGCGGTGTCGACGGCGGAGCTTCGCGAGTCGGATCTCGACGCACTGGGCGCCGATGCGGCGCTCGTGGTGGGGCTCGTCCTGTTCAACCCCGAGCCCCCCGGGGGAGACGCGAAGCGGGTCGCGCTTCCGGTCCAGGTCCTCTTTCCCGCGCTGAGGAGGGCCGGTCGATCCGACATGGTGAGCCGTTTCGAAGCGCTGCGCGACTTCGGGATGGAGGGCCGCCGGACCTAGCCCTAGGCGACCGCCGTCAGGAACTGCGAGGCGAACGCCTCGGGGCCGACCGCGGAGCCGGTCGCGCGCTCGGCCAACTCGTCGTAGTGCCAGGTGGCGCCGGGGCGGAAGATCCGCTCGACCAGCCAATCCCCGACCCGCGTCTCGCCGCAGTACGTCGGCCGGCCGTCCAGGACTTCCGCGCGAAGCCGCGCGTGGATTTGAGAAGCGAAGCACTCGCCGAGCATGTAGTTGTGGTAGTAGACCGGCGCGCTGACCACGTGGATCTTGGCCGCGTAATCCGCGGCGCCCGCGGGCCGCTCCGGAGCGGAGAGCCCCTGGAACCGCTCGACCAGCTTCCACCACAGCGCGTTGAGGTTCTGTCCGGGATCAGCGTACAGCTCCTTCTCGAAGCCGCGCATGACCATCGCCCAGCGCGAGAAGACGAGCATCTGGCCGCGGGTCTGCCGGACCGCCGCCTCGCGCAGCTCGTCGCTCCCATCCGCGTGGATGACGCCCATCTCGCGCAGCCAATCGGCATCCCGCGACAGCCTGCCGAAGAGCATGGCGATCGCCTCGGTGGTCAATGTGTGCGCGGGCCGCCGCAGATCCCAAGGCAGGTCCCGCGTGATCCCCTCGTCGTACACGGCGTGCCCCAGCTCGTGGAGCGTGGTACCCATCCAGCGCTCGTTGGGACGCAGGTTCAGGAGGATCCGCACGTCGCCCTCGCGATCGATGTCGGTGGCGAACGCGTGCTGGTCCTTCCCCTCCTGCTCGTAGAGGCTCGAGCGCTCGAGGATCCCCTCGACCGGAAGCCCGATGCCCGCGTAGAAGCGACGGGCGATCTCGACCAGGTTCTGTCCGCGATACACCGCGTCCAGGTCGATGCCGTAGATCGAAGGCATCTCCTGGAAGAACCCGTTCTGGTAGTGCCACGGGCGAAGCCCCGCCCCGTCCACGCCGTGGAGCTCGCAGAGCTTCGCGTCGATCTCTTCCTTGAGCTCGCCGAACGCCGCCGCGGTATGGGACTGCAGGCGGTCGAAGAATCGGTCGACCGATGCGGGCTCCTGCTCTCCGATCCCGAGCTTCATGTGATAGTAATCCGGGTACCCCACCCTCCTGGAGGCCTCGTTGCGGAGTCCCACCAGCTCGTCCAGCCGGCCGGCCACGACCAGCCCGACGGATTTGAGACCTTCCCACGAAGCCTCGAGGACGGCCGAATCACGCTCGTTGGAGAGGGCGATCTCGAGGTCGTTGAAGGTGCGCCGCTGCCCCCTCACCACCGGGCGGAAGGTCGAGAAATCGCGCTCGATCGCGGTGGACAGCCCGTTGATCCGCTCGCCCAGCGCTTCGTCGACCTGGCGCGGGAGGGCCTCCAGATAAAGGAGCTCGATCCTCCGGTCCTCGATCCGATCGCCGGATCGATCGTCGCGCGAGCGCCGGATCTCCTCGAAGAGAGCGGGCTCCCGGTACAGCCGGTCGATGCGGTTGCGAAGACCTTCGAGACGCCGGTAGTCGCCCTCCCGGCCCGTGACCGCGGCGTCCCACCAGGCGCGGTTCACCTCGATGGTAAGGGGGCGGAGCGCCGTGAGGAGATCGTGGACCGGGCCAGTCATCGTCCGCAAGATAGAGGGTCGCCGGAGCCGTGGTCAGGGCCCGAATTTGACGGACCTGACCGGTGGACCGAGAATCCTCGCGTGCGGTGGCCGCGCATCCTCCTGCTTCTATGCCTCCTGACCCCCGGATGGGCCTGCGACCCGGGTTCCGAGGCCGCCGAAGGCGGGGCCTCCCTTCCCGATCCGGCGCCGCGCGAGCGGATCGTTGTCCTCACCGCGGGGCCCGTCCACCTCGAACCCGACACGGCATCTCCGGGGGTTCTGGAGGTGCCGGCCGGGACGCTGCTGGACGTCGTTCCGGGAGGCGCGGGTGAGACCGGCTGGGTACGGGTCGCTACCTGGGACGACCGCCGCGGATGGCTCCCGGCCAACCGGCTCATGGAGCAGTCGCTGTGGGCACACTACGGGCAGGCCCTGGGCGGGGTAGCGCCGTCGCTCCTGCGTCCCGGTTACCCCGTCGAAGGCGGCGTCTGGGCGGTCGAGGCGCCCCTCGGAACTCCCGGCATCACGCCCGCATCGACGGCATGGCTCGTCGGAGACTCTGCCGTGGAGGCGAGGGTGACCGCGATCGACTCGCTGGAGGACATCTGCAGCGAGGAGCTTCACCGGTTCGGCATCCTGGACGCCCGTTCCTCCGCCGACAACCTCCCCCGCCTCGAGGAGGGGCGGCTGGTGACGCCGTCAGGGAGTCGCCCTGCCACACGACGGCTGACGGTGGATCCGCTCGAGCCCGACGCGGAGCTGGCCGCGCTACTGGACAGCGAGGCCAGGGAGCTGGCGCCGCCTGGGGTCGACCCGGACGCGGCGTCGGTGGAGTGGGCCGCCTTGGGGACGGGTTCCGCGTGGGCGGCGCTGTCGTGGCCCGCAGAGGATCCGTCGACGGGCCGGGCGCAATTCGCCGCGGCGATCGTCTTCCGCCGCACTCCCGGCGGCTGGGAGCGAGTCGCCACCCTGGGACCTCTCGATTCGAGCGCGGAGATCCCGACCCCCGCCTGGCGCCCGGCGGGCGTCTTCGTCACGGGGCCTTCGGATTTCCCGACGATCCTGCTCCTCGAGGCGCTCGAGTACGAGGGCGCGCATCTCGACATCTGGATCGAACGCGGCGGGCGGTACGAACGTATTTATGAGGGCTACTACTGGGGCTGCTGAGTATTGGCCGACGCGGTTGCGCATCGATCCGGGTCGCGGCTATGCTTGCCGCGAATTTCCGATCCCATGACATAGCAGACATCGAGGAGGCGTGATGGAGGAGACGTTCAAGGAGTTCAAGAAGGGAGTGGCCGATCGTCTTCGGGGGGCCCGTGGCGAGCTGACGCAGGCGCAGCTCGCGGAGATCACGAAGTACACCCAGCAGATGATCAGTCGCTACGAGAGCGGACGCGTGCCGAAGGCCTTCTGGTTCCTGGCGGAGCTGTCGGCGGACGCGGGGCTCGATGTGAACTACATCCTCACCGGCCGCCGCCGCCGCAAGCCCGGCGCGAAGAAGCTCAACAAGTCGGCCGCCCCGAAGCGGTGATCGTCAGCGCAGGGCGCTGACGTGCCCCGCTGGATCAACTGCGGGACCATACTGGCGTTTGTCGGCGTGCTCGTCTTCGCGACCCTGGGGTTCGCGCTGTTCCAGATCCTGTGCCACGGCCCCGCAGGCGAGCCGGGGAGCGGCTGGATGCGTTTTCCCGGCTGATCGCGTGAGGCGGCACTGCTGACCGAACCCACCGGCGTATTCGTATACCTCGCGGGAGTCCTGGCCGCGATATACGCGCTGGCCTCAATACCGCGGCTCAGCCGTTTCTTCGACATCCTCCCGCCTATTCTCTGGGCGTACATGCTGCCGATGATCTCCACCACCCTGGGGATCATCCCCTCCGCATCCCCCGCGTACGACTGGATCACCCGCTACGTGCTGCCGGTGGCTCTCCTCCTCCTCATGATGACCGTGGACGTTCCGGCGCTCCTCAAGCTCGGCAGGCCAGCGACCATCATGATGCTGTCCGGGACGCTGGGGATCGTGGTGGGAGGCCCGATCGCGTACGCGGCGTTCGGGCACTGGCTTCCGCCGGACGCGTGGAAGGGGCTGGCCGCCCTGTCCGGGTCCTGGATCGGAGGGAGCGCGCAGCTGGTGGCAGTGGCCGAGTCGGTGGACACGCCGGACGCCATGCTGGGGCCGATCATCGTCGTCGACACGGTGGTCGGCTACGGCTGGATGGCGGTGCTGCTGTTCCTTTCCGGCTGGCAGGCGCGGTTCGACCGCTGGAACCGCGCCGACACCCGGCTGATCGAAGCCACCAACGTCGCCCTCGCGGCGAAGGCCGAGGCGACTCGCCGGCCACTCACGCTGCGGGACGCGGCGCTTATCCTCGGGATCGGATTCGTCGGCGCCTACGCGAGCGTGACGGCAGGCGACGCGCTGCCCGAGCTGGGCGATCCCAAGATCATCTCCCACACGACCTGGGCGGTCGTCCTGGTGACCACGCTCGCCCTCGGGCTGTCGTTCACGAAGGTGTCCGAGCTCGAGGGTGCGGGCGCGTCCACGCTCGGCTCGCTCTCGCTCTACCTGCTCGTGACGGCGATCGGCGCGAAGGGGGACCTCGGGGCGATCCTCGACGCGCCCATGTTCCTGGCAACCGGGGCGCTATGGATCGCGATCCACGTCGCGCTCCTGCTCCTGGTGGCGCGTCGGATCCGCGCGCCGCTCTTCTTCCTAGCGACCGGGTCGATGGCCAACGTGGGCGGCGCCGCGAGCGCGCCCGTGGTGGCCACCGTCTACCACCCCGCCATGGCTCCGCTCGGGGTGCTCATGGCGGTCGGGGGCTACGTGATCGGCACCTACGCGGGGCTGTTGTGCGCGTGGCTCCTCTCGCTGGTCGCGCTCCACCTTCTGTAGGTAGACGGTCGATGAAGGCGGCCGATTTCGTCGTTGCGTTCCTCGTTCTTCCTGCGGCGTGGGATTCGCCACGCCTCGGAAGAGCCTCGTCGCGCGCCTGGAAATCGACTCGCCTTGATCGACCT
>JAICQP010000122.1 GCA_025937815.1 Gemmatimonadota bacterium | reverse complement strand
TGCGGGCGCGCGCGGGCGTTCCTGCGGCAGTTCGGCCTGTGCCGGATCTGCTTCCGAGAAATGGCGCTCAAGGGGGAGATCCCCGGCGTGCGCAAAGCCAGCTGGTAGGAGCCTGAGACGATGGTGATGACCGATCCCGTCGCGGACTGTCTGACACGCATCCGCAACGCCTGCCGGGCGAAGCACAAGCGCGTCGACATCCCGGCATCGAAGATCAAGGTGGAGATCGCCCGCATCCTGCAGGAGAACCACTTCATCCAGAACTACAAGGTGCTGGATGACGGCCGGCAGGGGATCCTGCGGGTGTATCTGAAGTACGTGGACGAGAAGCCGGTGGTGCACGGAATCGAGCGCGTCTCCAAGCCGGGGCTGCGCGTATACAAGGACAAGGACTCCCTGCCCCGGATCCGCAACGGGCTGGGCATCGCCATCGTGTCGACGTCGCAGGGCCTGCTGACCGATCGCCAGAGCCGTGAGGCGGGCGTCGGCGGCGAGGTTCTGGCGAAGGTCTGGTAGGAGGAGCATGTCGCGAATCGGAAAACAGCCGGTGGCCATTCCGAGCGGGGTCACGGTTACGGTCGACGGCCAGGACGTGAAGGTCAAGGGACCCAAGGGGGAGGTCGCCAGCCGCCTGCCGGTGGAGGTCTCCGCCCGGGTCGACGACGGTCAGGTCCTGGTCGAGCGCGCCGGCGATGGGTCGCGGGACAAGGCGATGCACGGCCTGGCCCGCTCGCTGGTCGCGAACGCCGTGGAAGGCGTGACGGCCGGCTTCACGAAGAAGCTCGAGATCGTCGGTGTCGGTTACCGCGCCGAGGCCAGCGGGCGGAAGGTGAAGCTGAACCTCGGCTACTCGCACCCGATCGAGTTCCCGGTCCCGGAGGGGATCGAGGTCAAGACGCCGAGCCCTACCGTGATCGAAGTGAGCGGGGCGGACCGCCAGGTGGTCGGCCAGGTCGCGGCTGAGCTGCGCGGCCTCAGGCCCACCGAGCCCTACAAGGGCAAGGGGATCAAATACGAAGGCGAGCACGTGCGCAGGAAGGCGGGGAAGACCGGTGTCTGACAGGAGCAAGTCTCAGCAGCGGGAGCGCGTCCGGCTCAAGCGCCATCGCCGCGTCCGCCGGCGCATCTCCGGAACGCCCGAGCGGCCCCGGCTGGTCGTGCACCGGAGCCTCAAGAACATCTCGGCGCAGCTCGTAGACGATACGACCGCCACCACGATCCTGGGCGTGACCTCGAATGGGCTCGATGCCGACGGGAGCAAGGTGGACCGGGCGCGCGAAGCCGGGAAGGAAATCGCCCGCCGGGCGAAGGAAAAGGGCATCACACGCGTGGTTTTCGATCGCGGAGGGTATCTCTATCACGGCCGCGTGCAGGCGTTCGCCGATGGCGCCCGCGAAGGCGGCTTGGAATTCTGATTTCACGGTAACGGAGGCAGAGTGGCGAACGGTCGTAATCGCAGCGAGCTGGTCGAGAACGTCGTCCATATCAACCGCGTCTCCAAGGTGGTGAAGGGCGGAAGGCGGTTCTCGTTCACCGCGCTGGTCGCCGTGGGAGACGGCGCGGGGACAGTCGGCATCGGCCAGGGCAAGGCCAACGAGGTTGCCGACTGCATCCGCAAGGGGATCGAAGCCGCGCGCAAGGAGATGAAGAAGGTCTCACGCGTGGGGAGCACGATTCCGCACGAGATCGTGGGCGAGTTCGGCGCCGGCCGTGTGCTGCTGAAACCGGCATCTCCCGGTACCGGCGTGATCGCCGGCGGCCCGGTGCGCGCGGTCCTGGAGTGCGCCGGGGTGGCCGACATCCTGACCAAGTCGTTGGGGTCGAACAACCCCATCAACATGGTCAAGGCGACGATGGACGGGCTCCAGCGCCTGCGGACCGCGGCGGACGTCGCGCGCGAGCGCGGCATGCCGTTGGAGGAGCTGATCGGCGCCAGGGGACGCCGCGTGGCGGAGGACGGCGGACAGGATAACGGGGCGCTGGCTCCGACCGTGGGGATGGCAGTGCCGGGCGGTGAGATCCAGCCACCGAGCGCGGCGGCCGAGCCGGCCGCCGGGGCTGAGCCCATGCCGGCGGGCACGGAGGAGTAGTCCATGGCTACGAAGAAACTTCGGATCACTCAGAGCAAGAGCGACATCGGACAGCCCCGGCGGATGCGGGATACGCTTCGCGCCCTCGGGCTCAAGGGCTACCAACGGAGCGCCGAGCAGCCCGATAACCCGGCGATCCGCGGGATGATCAGCAAGGTCCGTCACCTGGTGACGGTGGAGGAGAGATGAAGGAGCACGAACTCAAGCCCCCGGTGGGCTCGCGCAAGCCCCGCAAGCGCGTCGGCCGCGGCAACGGCTCGGGCCACGGCACCTACAGCGGCCGCGGAGGCAAGGGCCAGACCGCGCGCAGCGGCGGCAAGATCCCGGCCTGGTTCGAGGGCGGCCAGATGCCGCTTCAGCGCCGGGTGCCCAAGCGCGGCTTCAACAACGCGCGCTTTCGGACCGAATACCAGGTCGTGAACCTGGGGCAGCTCGCCGCCCTCGAGGCGGAGAGCGAGTTCACGCGCCATAGCATGGCCGAGCTGGGCCTGATCGACGCGGGCGGCGGACCGGTCAAGGTGCTCGCCCGGGGCGAGATCGGGCGCGTCGTAAAGGTGGAGGCCGACGCGTTCAGCGGCGCCGCGCGCGCGGCGATCGAGGCGGCCGGCGGAAGCGCCGTCACGACCGGGAAAGAGTGATGCCGGCGTTCCGACTCACGGATTCAGGAAAGCGATAGATGTCGACCCCGCAGGTTCCCAACATCTTCAAGATCCCCGAGCTGAGGAAGAAGATCCTCTTCACGCTCGGCGTCCTGGTCCTGCTGCGCGTGGGTGCGCATGTCACGGTACCGGCGGTCAATCGCGAAGCCCTGACGCTGGCGATCGGGGGTCAGAACAACCTGTTCGGCCTGCTCGACCTGTTCACCGGCGGCGCGCTCCAGCGGGCGACCGTGTTCGCGCTGGGAATCATGCCCTACATCTCGGCGTCCATCATCTTCCAGCTGATGACGGCGGTCTTCCCGTACTTCGAGAAGCTGCAAAAGGAGGGGGAGGAAGGGCGCAAGAAGATCACCCAGTACACGCGCTATGCGACCGTCGGGCTGTCGATGATCCAGGCCTACGGCTACGCCGTGTTCATCGAGAATCTGAGCCCCGATGCGATCCTTTTCCCCGGCTTCCGGTTCCGGCTTCTGACGGTCATCACGCTGACCACGGGCGCGGTGTTCGTCATGTGGCTGGGCGAGCAGATCACCGAGAAGGGGATCGGCAACGGCATGAGCCTGATCATCTTCTTCTCGATCATCGAGGCGTTCCCACAGGCTGCGGCGCAGGTCTGGACGCTGTGGCGCACGGAGGTCATCGGGATCTTCACGATTCTGGCCTTCCTGGCGATCATGGTCGCGATCGTGGCCGGGACGGTCGTCATGACGATGGCGATACGGAAGATCCCCATCCAGATCCCGCGCAAGGTGGTGGGACGCAACCGGATCCGGCAGGGGCAGAAGACGCACCTCCCGCTGCGGGTCAACTCGGCTGGCGTCATGCCGATCATCTTCGCGCAGTCGATCATGTTCGTTCCGCCCACGATCGCCACGTTCTTACCGAACGTGCCGTTCATGCAGACGTTCGCCGCCGCGTTCAGCTTCGGATCGGTGTGGTACATCGTCGTCTTCACCGCGCTGATCGTGTTCTTCACCTACTTCTACACCGCGATCATCTTCAACCCGATCGACCTCGCCGAGAACATGAAGAAGCAGGGCGGGTTCATCCCCGGCACGCGCCCGGGCGCCCGCACGGCGGAGTACATCGACCACGTGCTGACCCGGGTCACGCTGCCCGGCTCGTTCTTCCTGGCGGCGATCGCGATCGTGCCCCTGATGATCTTCTCGTGGGGGCCGTTCCAGTCGATCCCCCAGTTCATCGGGGGCACCGGGCTCCTGATCGTCGTCGGCGTGGCGCTCGACACCATCCAGCAGATGCAGTCGCACCTGCTGATGCGCCACTACGAGGGTTTCATGACGAAGGGCAAGAAGATCCGCGGCCGCCGATGAGCGGGAGGCGCTACGTGGTCCTGATGGGACCGCCCGGGGCCGGCAAGGGGACCCAGGCGAGCCGGGTCGCCGAGGAGGGCGGGATGTGCAAGATCTCCACCGGTGACCTGCTGCGCGAGGCCCTGGCCGCGGGGACCGAGCTGGGCAGGAAGGCGGAGAAAACGATGAAGGCGGGAGAGCTCGTGTCCGACGACGTGATCCTGGGCCTGGTGGACGAGGTCCTCGACCGGTCGGAGTGCTCGGGCGGAGCGGTCTTCGACGGCTTCCCGCGAACGGTCGACCAGGCGCGTGGTCTGGAGGGGCTCCTGGCCCAGCGCGGAGAGACGCTCGACCAGGTGCTGATAATCGAGGTCCCCGAGACCGAGATCGTGACCCGGCTGTCAGGGCGCAGAGTTTGCAAAACGTGCGGAAAGCTGTATCATATAAGTTTTGGCCCGTCCCGGCAGGAGGGCGTCTGCGACGCCTGCGGGGGCGAGCTCGTCCAGCGGCCGGACGATGCGCCGGAGACGATCACGCGGCGGTTGGCGGTGTACGCAGAGGAGACAGCTCCTGTGCGGGAACACTACGCCGCCACGGTCGGAGTGACCGCGATCGACGGCGACCAGCCCATCGACGCAGTTACGGAAGCGATCCGCCGGGAGCTCCAGCCGGCCGACGCCGAAGGGTAATGTCTCGCAGCGGATCGACCGGGCGATGCGCGGGATGGTGACCCTCAAGAGCGAGGCCGAGATCGAGCGCATGCGCGCCAGCGGCCGCATCGTGGCCGAGGTGCTGGCGGCGATCGAGACGCAGATCGGTCCCGGCGTCACGACCCTGGAGCTCGACCGGCTGGCCGAGTCGATCATCCGGGGGCACGAGGGCGCGCGACCTGCCTTCAAGGGATACGGCGGGTTTCCGGCCTCGATCTGCGCCAGCGTCAACGACGAGGTGGTCCATGGCATCCCCTCGAAGTCGCGGCGACTCGAGCAGGGGGACATCGTCGGCATCGACGTCGGAGTTCTGCTGGACGGGTACCACGCCGACGCGGCGCGGACGTTCGGAGTCGGGCAGGTGGCGGAGGAGACCGGGAAGCTCCTGGCCGTGACGCGCTCGGCGCTGGAGGCGGGGATCGATGCCGCGCAGCCGGGCGCTCGCCTAGGCGACGTGTCCGCCGCGATCCAGAACCTGGCCGAGTCGGCGGGGTTCTCGATCGTGCGCGACCTGGTCGGACACGGAATCGGGCAGCACCTGCACGAGGACCCGCAGGTGCCGAACTTCGGAGTCGAGGGTCGCGGGCTCGAGCTCGAGCCGGGACTCGTGATCGCCATCGAGCCGATGGTGAACGTCGGAGGGGCGGAGGTTCGGACCCTGCAGGATGCCTGGACGATCGTCACGATCGACGGCTCGCTGTCGGCACATTTCGAGCACACGGTGGCGATCACCGAGGGCGGTCCCGACATCCTCACGCGGGTGGCCTGAAACGCATGCCGGACGGGGCGCGTATCCCGCCGGACGAACGCAGGAAGGAAACGGAACGATGAAGGTCAGAAGCTCGGTCAAGCCGATCTGCGAGAACTGCAAGATCGTGCGTCGTCGCGGCGTGGTCAGGGTCATCTGCAAGAACCCGCGCCACAAGCAGCGTCAGGGATAAGGAGAGAGGTAGAGCATGGCACGTATCGCCGGAGTCGATCTTCCCCGCGAGAAGCGGGTCGAAATCGGTCTCACGTACATCTACGGAATCGGCCGGTCTTCGTCGGAGAAGATCCTTCGCAAGGCGGGAGTCGATCCGGATACCCGCATTCATGCGCTTTCGGATGCGGACGTGAACAAGCTGCGGCAGGTCATCGAGAAGGACTTCAAGGTCGAGGGCGCGCTGCGGCAGGAAGTGAACATGAACATCAAGCGGCTCATGGACATCGGCTGCTACCGCGGGCTCCGTCATCGCCGCGGCCTGCCCGTCCGCGGCCAGCGCACGCACACCAACGCGCGCACGAAGAAGGGCCCGCGTCGGGCGATCCCGGGTAAGAAGAAGGCTACGGCCAAGAAGTAGCCGTCGAGGAAGGAGCACGAAGCGATATGGTCAAGGGACCCAAGACGAAGAAGAAATCCCGCGTGATCGAGTCCGAGGGCGTGGCGCACATCTCGGCCACGTTCAACAACACGCTCATCACGATCACCGACATGCTGGGTAACGCGATCACGTGGGGGTCGGCAGGAAAGAGCGGCTTCAAAGGCTCGAAGAAGTCGACTCCGTTCGCGGCCCAGATCGCGGCCGAGAACTGCGCCAAGGAGGCGCTGAACCTGGGCGTCAAGCGCGTTCACGTCCGGGTCCAGGGACCCGGCTCCGGACGCGAGTCGGCGATCCAGGCGCTGCAGGCGGCAGGCCTTTCGATCCGCTCGATCAAGGATGTCACCCCGATACCCCATAACGGCTGCCGGCCGCCCAAGCGCCGGCGTGTGTAGTTCGAAAAGACACCGGCTCTAGAGAGCGACGGGAGAGAGAATGGCGCGTCACACCGGTCCGGTTTGCAGGCTCTGTCGCCGCGAGGGACAGAAGCTGTTCCTCAAGGGCACGCGGTGCTATACGGAGAAGTGCGCGATCGAGCGCCGAGGCTACCCGCCTGGCGTCCACGGGCGCATGGCTGGCCGGCGCCGCAAGCAGTCGGAGTACGCCACGCAGCTGCGCGAGAAGCAGAAGGTGAAGCGCATCTACGGCGTGCTCGAGTCGCAGTTCGAGAACTACTTCAGCAAGAGCGCCAAGACGCCGGGCGTCACGGGCGAGAATCTGCTGATCATGCTGGAGCGGAGGCTCGACAACGTGATCTACCGCCTCGGCCTGGCGCCGTCCCGCAAGGCCGCGCGTCAGCTCGTTCGGCACCGGCACATCACGGTGAATGGGCGCGTGGTGGACGTTCCCTCGTACCAGGTGTCTCCAGGCGAGAAGATCCAGGTGAAGGAGAAGAGCCGCGAGATGCCGCTGATCCTCGGGTCGATCGAGAGCCGCGGGAAGGAAGCCACCCTGCCGTGGCTGGAAGTCGATTTCAAGTCCCAATCGGGCAGCATGGTAGAGATGCCGAGCCGGGAGACGATCCCGATCGCGGCCGAGGAGCAGCTGATCGTGGAGTTGTATTCGAAGTAACGCGGGAACCGGTCGGTCTCGCGGGCCGCGAATTCGATGAGATGACGGAGGAAGGAATGGCTCTGGAGA
>JAICQP010000247.1 GCA_025937815.1 Gemmatimonadota bacterium | reverse complement strand
TCGCGGTCCATCTCGCGGCGCTTGATGGCCTCCCGCTTGTCGTACTTCCGCTTCCCGCGCGCCACCGCGATCGTGACCTTGGCGTATCCGTTCCGGAAGTGGAGGTCGAGAGGCACGAGCGTCAGCCCCTTCTCGAAGACGCGCGCGGCGAGGTCGCGGATCTGGTCCTTCGTGAGAAGGAGCTTGCGGGAGCGAACGGGGTCGACATTCCAGCGGCTGGCCGGATCGTACGGGCTGATATGGACGCCGTGGAGCCACGCCTCCCCCCGATCGACCGTCGCCCACCCATCCTGCAGGTTCACCTTGCCCTCGCGCACCGACTTCACCTCCGCGCCGCGCAGAACGAGACCCGCCTCGACGGTGTCCAGGATCTCGTAGTCGTGCCGCGCCTTGCGATTCTGCGCCACTCTGTGTTCGGCGCTCATATGGCTCACCGGATGGGGTCTTGCAGATGGGACTGCAAAGATGGGGCCGCCCACCCCGTTTCGCAAGACGGCGCCGCCGTGTTGCACGCTAGGAACCTGCGGCGGATATTTTGCGTACCGCTGCACCGGCCGGTCGACGGCCCCGCATGATGCCCAAGTGGCGGAATTGGTAGACGCGCACGATTCAGGGTCGTGTGGGCTTGCGCCCGTGGGGGTTCAAATCCCTTCTTGGGCACCATGCGGGGTCGGTCGATGAGGTCGAGAAAACGGGCCATCTGCTTCGTTGCGCTTCCTCGGACCCTCCTGCGGCGCACCTCTATGTACGCCTCGGAGTCTCCTCGTCGCGCGCCTCGCATCTGACCCGTTTTGATCGACCTCTGTAGAGCGCCGATACCGACGTTTTCCATCCCTGCCCGGCGTTGTTTTTTGGGGTGCGGTCCGGTAGACTGAAACCATGCTCAAGATCGTACTCATCGTCCTCGTGCTGTTCTGGATCGCGCGCGCAATCGGACGGTGGCTCCCCCGCGTCGAGATCACGTTCGACAGGGGCTCCGGCGACGAGATCCGCATCTACTCGATCATGCGCGAGCATTTCCCCGAAGACTACGAGCGGTACAAGCACGGGCTCTTGAGCGAGGGCGAAGAGCGCCGCCTCTACCTCGACTGCGTGGAGATCCTCGGCGCCCGCCGGGAGATCGAGCGGCTGTAGTGTCCCGGCGAACTCTCGACGGGAGGCACTGAGGTGTCGAGCGCACTCGGCCAGGGCGTCCGCCTGTTCGATGTCGAAGAGGCGGAGCGCATGCTCCCCCTGATCCGCGTCATCGTCAAGGGAATGATGGACGACCACGCCGAGCGCCAGGCGCTGCTCGATCGCCTGGAAGGCGCGCCGTCCGAGACCCCTCGCCGCGAGACCCGCTCGCTGCGCTCCGAGATCGATACGCTGACGGAGAAGCTCTCCGAGGCCGCCTCCGAGCTCGAAGACCTGGGCGTGGAGTTCAAAGGCATCGACCTCGGACTCGTCGACTTCCCCACCATGATCGACGGCGAGCTCGCCTACCTATGCTGGAGGTACGGGGAGGACCGGATCGGTTTCTGGCATTCCCCCGACGGCGGATTCGCGGGCCGCCGCCCGCTAGAGCGAGACTGACCCCGTCCACCGCGCGTGAACGCGGCCTCGGCGGGTGGCTGCGCAATGCCGTTCACGTCCGCCAGGCGGAATGGCCGCTCGTCATCACGCTGTTCGGGTACTTCTTCCTCCTCACGTCCACCCAGCATCTCCTCAAACCGGCCCGCAACGCATTCTTCCTGACGACGGCGGGATCGGAGAACCTGCCCTGGGCCTACATCGCGGGCGCCGTGGTGAGCGTCGTGTCCACCTCCGTCTACGCGAGCTGGATCGCGCCACTCGACCGTCGCCGCCAGACGATCGGCTCGCTCATCTTCTCCGTGGGCACGGTCGTCGTGTTCCGCCTGCTGCTCGTCGAGCCCAACGCATGGAGCGCGGGCGCCTTCTATGTATGGTTCAATGTCTTCACGCTCGTCCTCGTCAGTCAGTTCTTTCTCCTGAGCGGCGACCTGTTCGATCCGCGGCAGGCGAAGCGGATCTTCGGGTTCATCGGCACGGGCGGCCTGGTAGGCGGCGTGATCGGGAGCGCGGTCGCGGGCTTCCTGGCGGAGCCGCTGGGGACAGGAAACCTCATGTGGCTGGGATGCATTCAACTGCTGCTCTGTGCCGTCCTGGCCGCGCGCGTGTTCCGGATCGGCAAGCTGCGCGGGGCCGATAGCCGGTTCAAGCAGCGGCCGGAGCG
>JAICQP010000191.1 GCA_025937815.1 Gemmatimonadota bacterium | reverse complement strand
GAGCGGGTTGTCGAAAGCTCGGGGACCGGGGACGACCACGCGTCCATTCCGTTCGATCGGCTCGCGGCCCTTGAACTCCTCGAATCGCACGTAGACGCCGGCTTCCCGGAGAGACGTCAGCGTCGCCTCCACTCCCCGGTCCCGAACCATGACCCGCAGGTCTCCCAACTCGCACCGCGCTTCCTGAAGCAGCGGCAGGTACGGGCTCTCCGGGTGACCGTAGACACCTCGCTCCACCACGTCCAGGAATCTCTCCCCCCGCTCCTCCAACCGACGCCGAAGCGTTTGCCGGGCTCCGTCGACGGTGATGCGATTCCGCAAGAGAGGCGGCACGCGCGCCGCCATGCGGCCGAACATCACGAGATCGCTCGCCACGGACACGGCCCTAGGGAATGTTCGGGTTGGTGGCGCGCTCGGTGGCCCCGATCGGAAAGCAGGTGTCGCGTCCGGTCATGTCCTCGGCCTGGCCGGGCGTTCCGGCCTCGAGCCAGCGATGGAGATCCCACAATCGGCGCCCCTCGAGCCAGAGCTCGATTCCGCGCTCCCGCTTGAGCGCGGTCCACGCCTCCTCGAGGCCGTCGACAGTCCATGGAACGACTCCCACACGATCCCGCAGGCCGTCGATCTCCGCCATCGCCCCATCGACGTCGCCGTCCCGGAGTCGCGCTTCCGCCACGATCAAGCGCATCTCCTCCCAGCTGACGAGTTCGATCGGCGCGTCCGATGTGGCGTACTTGGCTTGGGGATACCACGGGTCTCCCTCGATGGTCGTGGGCGATTCGGCCTCTCGGGTCCAGGGAACGCGGGGATCACCGGTTTCCTCGAAGTAGGTCTCGTAGAACGAACCCCAGGCGGTGTGGGCCCGGATCGCCACGTCGTTCCCGCGGTGGATCGGGTTCCGCTGCAGCTGCTCGGCGGTGTGGTACTGCGCTCCGAAGGCGAAGCCCTCGGCGATGCCCTCGGCGTCGGCCCGCGCTTCCGGCCATTTGCCGAGCCCGACCCGCGCCGAAGCGCGGCCCGCGCGTGCAGCGGCGGCCATCTCGGCATCGCCGATGCGCTCGGCGATCTGGAGCGCCTCGGTGAAGGCGGCCTCGGAGCGCTCGAAATGGACGGAGCGCGGGACGGGGCCACCGCCGTCGACGACGCCCTGACACATGTTCTCTCCCAGCAGCCGATTCGCGAACCCGACGTACAGCAGGGCCTCAGCCGCCAGCGACGATTCGGCGAACTCGTCGTCTCCCAGGATCTCCCTCAGGCGGCGGACACCGTCCTCGGCGGTCCAACGCGCCCTCTGGGCGGCGTTCCACTGCGGATCGTTCTCGGCCGGCAGGAGGATGCCGTTCTTCTGCGATACGGTGGCCCCCGCCTCCGAACCCTGGTTTCCCCCCCACGTCATCTCCCGAGCCGCGAACACGCCGATGGCCGCCACCGATCCCAGCGCCTGCGAGAAGGTGCGGCCCATTCCGTTCACGACCTGGTCGAGAGTCTCGCGGGTATCGAGCTGTTCTTCGTCGATCGTCCCGATGTCGACGACCCCGTCCTGGCAACGAACGGCCGCGACCGCGAGTCCGGCGACGACCGTCAGCGTTCCGAGAGCCCTTGGGGAGACCCGCTTCATCGTATCAGGCGGAGGGACACGGTGAACGTCGCCGGCGGCGGTACGTGAGCGTCGATCTTACGAACGATGGCGTGCATTCCGTCGTCACCTACCATCTCGGGATCGAAGGCCAGGAAGTCGTCGTTCTCCCATGTCCAGAAATTCCGCGCCGAGAACGTTATGGTCGCCCGCGAGCCCCCACCGAGCGCCGCGATCGGGACCGGGGCCCGGAGCGTCAGCTCCCGCAGGCGGAAGAAGTCTCCCGGGTAGATGGGCCCTCCGTCGTCGGGCACGTTGCCGGGAATGCACCATACGCGCTGCCACGCCGTCAACTCGTCTCCGCGATCCGCTTCCAGCAGGGCGTAGGCGGGCTCGCAGGGCGGATACAGCTCTCTACGTGCCAGGTTGTTGCCGATGTTGTCGTACACGTAGTGGCCGCCCATGTATTCGCCGCGGGCGTCGATCTCGATCCCTCGCGGAAGGTGCAGGGTCGTGAGGAGACCCAGGACCGTGGTCGGCACGGTCGGGCCCCAGATGTGCTCCTCTTCGATCACCGGCTCCGCGATGTCGTCGGGATTCAGGATCCGTGGCGTGATCAGGGTCGGCACCGGAGCGCCCTCCAGAATCCAACCCGCGTCGAACACCCGAAGCGGCGCCGCCCCGCCGAGGTCCGTCAGCTCGGAGTGGTTCGTATGAAGATAGAATCCCGCATCCCATCCGAACGCAGGATGCGACACCACGTTGCCGCTCACCGAGAGCTCGATTCCGCGATTCCACAGGGCGCCGACGTTGACCAGCTGAGTGTCGGAGAATCCGAGGGAGGGGATGGGTGTGACGGGAAACAGCGCGTCCTCGGTGCGCTGTCGGTAATAGGAGAACTCGGCGACCAGTCGATCCTCCAGGAACGACCCCTCGAACCCCAGTTCGAGCTCCGCCGTCCGCTCCGGTGCCAGGTCGGGGTTGCCGATCGCCCCGGGCACGACCGCCTCTTCGCCGCCGAAGTCGGTCAGGAACCACGTCCTCAGCTCGTCGATCACGCCCGGCGCCCGACCCGCGAAGCCGTAGCTCGCCCGCAGCTTGAGCTGCCCCAGGTTCTCAGGCCAGAAGGACTCCTCAGAGACGATGTAGGACGCACCTACGCGCGGAAACGGTTCGAGACCGAGGTCTTCGCCGAAAGCGGTGCTGCCATCCGCGCGGATCCCCCCGGTGAAGTAGTACCGGTCGCGGTACCCGGTGAGCGCCTCGGCGAATACGCCGGAAGTCCGGACCCGGATCTTGCTGTGGAAGTCGAGCGAGAGATCCCCGCCCTGTATGGTCGGCTCCTCGCCGGCCTCGAACCCTTCCGCGTACCCGGCGTCGCTCTCGACCGTCGACGTGACGCTCTGCGCGCCGACGGAGAAAGAGGTGAACAGCTCGGGACGCAGCCGCCAGTCGAAGCTCCCGACATACTCCGCCGTCAGGATCCCGTTGACCCAGTCCTCTTCAGAGAGGATCCCCTCGGGGGCCAGGATGAAATCGACGGGGCGCAGCTGCCGCATCTCGCTCGCCGCGCGGTCGTATCCCAGCGTGACCCGGTTCGTCCAGGCGGGCGTCGGCGTGTGGAGCGCGGTTAACGCGAGGATGGTGTGGTTGATCTTGGTGTCGATGTCGTAATCGAGCAGCCTGGCCAGCGCCTGACGGGTGGTGTCGCCGATCGAGTTGGTCGTGCTGCGGTAGACGTTGTAGACGAGCGCTTCCCGCACGAATCCGGAGGCCTGGTTCTGGATGTCGTTGAGGGTGTGGGACGAGCTCCAGCGGATGGAGAGGTCGTCGCGAGGCTCCAGGTCGAGGTTTGCCCGGATCGCGAACCGGTCCTGGTACTCGTTCGGCAGCAGCCCGTCGTTCCGGTCGAGCGACGTGGACAGGTAGTACCCGAGCGGTCCGCCCCCGGCTACCGAAAGCGCGTACCGCTGGCGCCAGGCTGCGCCGTCCAGCCAGGGCTCCATTCCCATGTACGGCCTGGCGTCCGTTCCCCAGTCGAACACCCGGTCGAAGCCCTGGCCGACCTCCGCGGCCCAGACGGCCGGACCACTCCGCCCTCGCTTCGTGAAGATCTGCACGACCCCGCTCGCCGCCTCCGCCCCGTAGAGCGTTGTCGCCGCCGGACCCTTGACGACCTCCACCCGGTCGATGTCCGCGGGATTGATGTCGTTCAGAGGGCTCGGCGTGCTGTTCGGCCCCTGGCGGTCGTTGTCCCCCTTGGGCAGGTTCTCCGGATAGCCTTGGCTTCGGATCCGCACTCCGTCCACGTAGACCAGCGGTTCGTTCCCCAGCGCCGCACTGACGTTGCCGCGCAGCCGGATCTGGCTGCCCGCGCCAAGGGTCCCGCTGCTCTGTTGTACCGTGACTCCCGGTAGCCGTCCCGTGAGGAGCTGGTCCACGGTGGCGATGGGCTCGTCGATCTGCGAGGTTTCGATCTGTCCCACGCTGTGCGGGATCTGCCGGCCCAGGGCGCCTGCCGCCGTGCCGGTCACGACGATCGCGTCGAGACGCAACGGCTCGGCCTCCAGGCCGATGACAACCTCCG
>JAICQP010000067.1 GCA_025937815.1 Gemmatimonadota bacterium | reverse complement strand
CTTTCGGGTGGTCCAGCTCGTCAGTGAGGAAGCGCTCGAGGACGGACGGTTGCTCGCGGGCTTGCTGCTTTCGGCCCTGGACGGCCTCGAGCGGTATGCGCGTCTCGGGGAGTGGCGCCAGCCCGCGACCAGGCGCCTCGCCTTCCGGGAGCTCGGTCTCGCCATCGGACTGGCCGCGAGCGAGCTCCTTGATTGCGCCATGCTCGTTGTTTCCGCCGGGTACGCCCCGATTGGGGATCGCCTGGAGTCATTGAAGGCTTTCGTGCCGCTCGGCCAGGCCATCGAGTCGTTCTGGCTGCACCCGGCCCACCGGCAGACGTCCCTCTGGTCCGAGCACCGCGACATCAACGAGGTGATGCTCGCGACAAGGCTCGCCCCCACGGGCTACCTGGTCCTGATCCCCTCGCGGACGGAGGGGTGAGCGGGACGCCGATCCGTTTGTAGGGCATCCGCTGACCGCGTAGATTCTGCGGGCTCCTTGGCGTGCCTTGAAATCCTTTCCTGGAGGGAGATGGAAGAGCGCAAGATTCGCGTGCTGGTCGGCAAACCCGGCCTGGACGGGCACGACCGGGGCGCCAAGGTGGTCGCGGCGGCCCTGCGGGATGCGGGGATGGAGGTCATCTATACGGGCCTTCACCAGACCCCCGAGAAGATCGTCGAGACCGCCCTCCAGGAGGACGTCGACGTCATCGCGCTCTCGATCCTCTCGGGCGCCCACATGACGCTCTTCCCTCGGGTCCTCGAGCTCATGCGGGAGAAGGGGATGGAGGGGGTGCTCCTGACCGGGGGCGGGATCATCGGCAGGGAGGACATGGCCGAGCTCCAGAAGATGGGCAGCGGCCGTCTCTTCGGCCCCGGCACGACCACACAGGCGATCGTCGACTACATCCGGGAGTGGGCCGGCGAGAACGCCGGCTCCCGGGCCTGACCCCACAGACATCGTGGACCTCGACCTGACCTCCGAGCAGCGGTTGCTGGTCGAGACCGTGCGCCAGTTCGCGCGCGAGCGGATCGCGCCGATCGCGGCGGCGCACGACGAATCGGGCGAGTTCCCCTGGGACACGGTCCGCGAGATGGCGGACCTGGGGCTCTTCGGCGTGCCGTTCGAGGAGCAGTACGGCGGCGCGGGGGCCGACGCGCTCTCGCTCGCGCTCGTGGTCGAGGAGCTGGCGCGGGTCGACGCCTCGCACTCCATCACGGTCGGCGCCCACACGTCGCTCTGCGCCTCGCCGATCCACGACTTCGGAACTCCGGAGCAGAAGGAGCGCTTCCTGACGCCGCTCGCGCGCGGCGAGAAGCTGGGCTCCTTCGGCCTCACGGAAGCCACCTCCGGGTCCGACGCGGCGAACATGGCGACCCGGGCGGTCCGGGACGGCGACCACTGGGTCCTGAACGGCACGAAGGTTTTCATCACGAACGCCGGCGTGGCGGGGATCTATGTCGTGGCGGCCGTGACCGATCCAGCGAAGGGATCGAAGGGCATCTCGATGTTCATCGTCGAGAAGGAGACCGAGGGCCTCAGGTCCGGCAAGAAGGAGGACAAGCTCGGCTGGCGGGCGAGCGACACGCGGGAGCTGATCCTCGAAGACGTGCGCGTCCCCGCCGATCAGCTCCTCGGCGAGGAGGGGCGCGGCTTCCAGCAGTGCCTGCACACCCTGACCGGCGGGCGGATCGGGATCGCCGCGCACGCGCTGGGGATCGCCGAGGGCGCGTTCGACGCCGCGCGTGCGTATGCGCAGGACCGGGAACAGTTCGGGCGCCCGATCGCCGAGTTCCAGGCGATCCAGTTCAAGCTGGCGGACATGGCCACCGGCATCGAGGCGGGGCGGCTCCTCACGCAGCGGGCGGCGCGGCTCAAGGACTCCGGCCAGGATTACCGCCTGGCCGCGGCGCAGGCCAAGCTCTTCTGCTCGGAGCTCGCGATGCGGACGACGATCGAGGCCGTCCAGATCCACGGCGGGAACGGCTACACGCGGGATTACCCGGTCGAGCGGATGATGCGGGACGCGAAAGTGACGGAGATCGGCGAGGGAACGAGCGAGATCCAGCGGACGATCATCGCGCGCGCGATCCTCGACGGCGCCGGGTGAGGGGGCGCGTGAGGCGCAAAAGAACCCCGTGACGCGCTTCGAGTGGCCGACGCTCCTCTGGGGCGAGCGCACGATCACGGTGCTGTCCGACGGGCTCCAGCGGCTCGACGGCGGCGCGATGTTCGGCGTGGTGCCGCGCGTCCTCTGGGAGAAGAAGCTCGCGCCCGACGATCGCAACCGGATCCGTCTCGGGATGAACTGCCTCCTCGTGGACGGGCCCGGCGGGCGGACGCTCATCGAGGTGGGATCGGGCGACAAGGACGACGCGAAGTTCCAGGACATCTACGGGCTCGAGCGCGACGGCGGCCTGCCGAGGCGGCTCGCCGACCGGGGCGCTCCGCCTGAGACCGTCGACCGCGTAGTTCTCACGCACCTCCATTTCGACCACGCGGGGGGCGCGACGAAATGGGCGGAGGACGGCAGGACCGCCGTGCCGACATTCCCGAACGCGACCTACTTCATCCACCGCGGGGAGTTCGAGGACGCGATGAACCCCAACGCGCGAAACGCGGCGTCCTACCTCGAGCGCAATTATGCGCCGCTCGACGAGGCCGGCCGCGTGCGGTGGGTCGCCGACGGCGACCGGATCGACGGGATCCGGATCTTCGAGACGCCGGGGCACACCCGCCACCACGTCTCGGTCGGCGTCGACGACGGCGAGGGCCGCCTGGTCGTCTTCCTGGGCGACCTCGTGCCGACCACTCACCACCTGCCGGACCCGTGGATCATGGCGTACGACCTGTACCCGGTCACGACGCTCGAGACCAAACAGCGGTTCCTGGCCCGGATCCATGACGAGGGGTGGCTGTGCGCCTTCGTCCACGACGCCGACTACCCGCTGTCGTGGCTGAAGCGCGACGGGCGCGGACGACATATGCGGGACGAGGAGCGCGATCCGTGGGGCGGCTGAGGATCGGCGTCGTCGGCGGTGGCCCGGCCGGGGCGTACGCGGCCTGGCAGGCGGCCGCGCAGGGGCACGAGGTCACGCTCTTCGACCACCGCGCGCCCTGGGAGAAGCCGTGCGGCGGCGGGATCACGGTCAAGGCGCAGGACGAGTTTCCGTGGATCGGCGAGCTCGAGCCTCGCGCCCGTGAGGTGACCGAGTTCCGCTTCCGCTCGCCCACGGATCGCGAGGTCGAGTTCGGCTGTCCGCGTCCGACCCTGATCTTCGCGCGCGCGGAGTTCGACGAGGCCGTGCGCGAACGCGCGCGGGCGGCCGGTGCGCGGCAGCTCGCGCTCAAGGTCCAGTCGGTCGAGCGCGGCCGCGCCGGCTGGGTGCTGGACGCCCAGGGGGAGCGGTTCGAGGTCGACTTCCTCATCGGCGCCGACGGCGCGGTCAGCACGGTGCGGGAGTCGGTCCTGCCGGATTTCCCCGACTTCCTCAACTCGATCGCGGCGGGGTTCTTCATCCCCGCGCGGCTCGAGCGGATCGAGACGAAGTTCTTCGCCGACGCGCGCGGGTACCTGTGGTTCTTCCCGCGTCCCGATCACCTCTCTGTGGGGCTCTGCCTGTGGGGAGGCGAGTCCGGCGCGGCGGCCGGGCGCGAGACGCGGCAGCGGTTGCTCGAGCTCCTCGAGACGTACTACCCGGACCTCGATCCCGGGAGCGGCAAGGGCTATGGGGCGTTCATACCGACGATCATGAACCCCGACTGCTGGAAGGTGCCCCGCGGCGGCCGCGACTGGGCGCTGGTCGGCGACGCCGGTGGGTTCGTGGACGCCATCACGGGCGAGGGGATCTTCTACGCGCTGCGCTCGGCGCGCGCCTGGAGCCGCGCGCTGGCCGCGGGGCGGCCCGAGACGTATGACAAGGTCTGGCGATCCGAGTTCGGGCACGAGCTCGCGAAGGCGAGCGCGCTGGTCCACCGGTTCTACCACCCCCGCTTCATTGAGCGGGTGATCGGCTTCGGCGCGAAGAGCGCGAGCGTCCGGCGGCTCCTTTCCGACCTCGTGATGGGCAATCAGTCCTACGTCACGCTCCGCCGCCGGCTCCAGCGCGAGATCGTCCGCGGCGCGGCGCGCCGCATGACCCGGTTCCTGAAACCCGCGGCGGCGGCGAGGTGAGCGCCGCAATGCCACGCGTGAGGGACACTCGATACCATCGATTCGTGAAGGAGGCTCGGCAATGAACGATTTCAGCGATCGCACGACGCCGGTCATCGTCAGCGCGTGCCGGACGCCGATCGGGAAGTTCCTGGGCGCGCTGTCGCCGAAGACCGCGCCGGAGCTGGGGGCCATCGCGATCCGCGAGGCGATCTCCCGCGCGCGGATCGACCCCCAGACGATCGACGAGGTGATCATGGGGCAGGTCGTGCAGGCGGGAAGCGGCCAGGCGCCGGGGCGGCAGGCAGCGCACTACGCCGACGTGCCGGACACCGTGCCCGCCGTGACGGTCAACAAAGTCTGCGGCTCGGGGCTCAAGGCGGTGATGCTGGCCGCGCAGTCGATCCGCGCGGGCGACCAGTCGTGCGTCGTCGCCGGCGGACAGGAGTCGATGTCCAACGCGCCGTTCCTCCTGTTCGGCGCGCGCGAAGGGCTCAAGTTCGGCGACCAGACGCTGGTCGACGCGATGGTGAAGGACGGCCTCTGGTGCGCCTTCGAGGGCGTCCACATGGGGAAGCACGCGGAGCTGACGGCCGAGACGTCCGAGATCTCGCGCGAAGAGCAGGACAAGTTCGCGCTCGGCAGCCACCGGAAGGCCGTGGCCGCGATCGAGGCCGGGAAGTTCCGTCCGGAGATCGTGCCGGTCGCCATCGAAACCCGGAAGGGCACGACGGTGGTCGACACGGACGAGGGCCCCCGCAAGGACACGTCGATGGACGTCCTGGCGAAGCTCAAGCCGGCGTTCACCAAGGAGGGCACGGTGACGGCCGGCAACGCGCCGGGCCTCAACGACGGCGCCAGCGCGCTCGTCGTGACGAGCGTCGCGTACGCGCGGGAGCACGACCTCGAGCCGATGGCCCGGATCGTCGACTACGCGTCGGCAGGCACGGAGCCCAGGCTGCTCTTCTACGCGCCGGTCTTCGCCGTCCGGCGGCTCATGGACAAGACCGGCACCGCGATCGACGACTTCGAGCTGATCGAGGCCAACGAGGCGTTCGCCGTCCAGGCGCTGGCCGACGGCAAGGAGCTGGGCTGGGACTGGGACCGGGTGAACGTCCACGGCGGCGCGGTCGCACTCGGCCACCCGATCGGCGCCAGCGGCGCTCGCGTATTGACGACGCTGCTGTATGCGCTCAGGGACCGCGACGAGCGGCGCGGCCTCGCGACCCTGTGCCTGGGCGGCGGCAACGCGGTCGCCATGGAGGTCGAGCGGCTGTGAGGGGTCTGGAGACACGCGAATGACGTACATCGGCCGGAACGTCTCCGTGATTGGCGCTGGGACCATGGGGAACGGTATCGCCCACGTGTTCGCGCTCCACGGCCACCCGGTGACGCTGATCGACAGCGACCCCGTCGCGCTCCGCAAGGGGATGGATACGATCGCGAAGAACCTCGAGCGCCAGGTTTCGAAAGGAGCGATCACCGACCATGATCGCGAAACGGCGCTGAAGAGAATCGACGCGCAGGAGGACCTCGAGTCGGCCCACGCGGCGGACCTCGTCGTCGAGGCGATCGTCGAGGACGAGGAGATCAAGACCGACGTATTCCGCACGCTCGACGCCATCGTCCAGCCCCAGGGAATTCTATCGAGCAACACATCCTCCATCTCGATCACGCGTCTCGGCGCTGTGACGTCGCGCCCGGACCAGACGATCGGCATGCACTTCATGAACCCGGTTCCGGTCATGAAGCTGGTCGAGGTGATTCGCGGGTACGCGACCTCCGACGAGACCCACCGCACGGTCGTCGAGATGGCCACGGCTCTCGGGAAAATGCCGGTCACCGTTCGCGACTATCCGGGATTCGTGTCCAACCGGGTCCTCATGCCGATGATCAACGAGGCGATCTACTGCGTCATGGAAGGGGTCGCTGAGCCGGAGTCGATCGACACGGTAATGAAGCTCGGGATGAGCCATCCGATGGGCCCGCTTGCGCTCGCCGATTTCATCGGGCTCGACGTCTGTCTGGCGATCCTCGAGGTCCTCCAGGCCGGTCTCGGGGATCCGAAGTACCGTCCCTGCCCGCTCCTCAGGCAAATGGTCGCGGCGGGACGTCTGGGGCGGAAGACCGGCGCCGGGTTCTTCGAGTATCGGGAGGGCGCGTGACGCTCACGGGATCGAAGCCGGCCACGGAGGGGCTCCTGCCTCTGTCCGACGTGCAGCGCGAGATCGTGCGCACCGCGCGCGAGTTCGCCGCCAATGAGCTCGCGCCTCACGTCGCCGAGCGCGACCGGAAGGGCGAATTCTCGCGCGAGCCGATCGATGCGCTCGGCCGGCTGGGCTTCCTCGGCATGCTGATCCCCGAGGAGTGGGGGGGGAACGGCCTCGACACCGTCACCTATCTCCTCGCGCTCGAGGAGATCGCCCGCGTAGACCCGGCGCTGGCGGTCTCGATGAGCGTCCACAACTCGCTTCCCACGCAGCTCATCCTGGCCCATGGATCGAAAGACCTGAAGGAGCGCTACCTCCGCCCGATGGCGGAAGGGCGGATGCTGGGTGCCTTCGCTCTATCCGAGGCTCACGCGGGTTCCGACCCCGCCGCGCTCTCCTGCAGCGCCGTTCGGCGCGGTGACGCCTGGGTCCTCAACGGAGCCAAGGCGTGGGTGACCAACGGCGGCACGGCCGACGTGGTGCTGGCGATGGCGCGGACGGGCGGCAGCGGCTCGCGCGGAGTCAGCGCATTCGTGGTCGAGCCGGCATGGGAGGGATATGCGGTCGGCAAGGAGGAGAAGAAGATGGGCCTGCGCTCGTCGAACACGACCGAGATCGTGTTCCGCGACCTCGAGGTTCCGGTTGCGAACCTCCTCGGCGAGGAGGGGAAGGGGCTGGCCTATGCGCTCGGGGCGCTCGAGCACGGGCGGCTCGGGATCGCGGCCCAGGCGCTCGGCATCGCGAGCGCCTGCCTCGACCTGGCGGTCTCGTGGGCCCGCGACCGGCAGGCCTTCGGCCAGCCGATCGCCGACTTCCAGGGGATCCGCTTCCTGCTCGTCGACCTCGCCGCGCAGATCGAGGCGGCGCGCGCCCTGACCTACGCCGCGGCCGCGAAGAAGGACCGCGGCGAGCACGCGCGCAAGGAGGTCGCCATGGCCAAGCTCCTGGCCAGCCGAGCGGCAATGGACGCCGGCGTGAAGGCGATCCAGGTATACGGGGGATACGGATACATGAAGGACTACCCGGTCGAGCGCTACTTCCGGGATGCCAAGGTAACCGAGATCTACGAAGGCACATCCGAGATCCAGCGGCTCGTGATTGCCAGCGAACTTCTGGACGGCTAATCTGAGTTCTCCGCGCTCTGGCGCGATCCCTTCGATAACCGAGAGGAGACCGGAATTGGACGTCTTCGACCAGATCCACGAGGCCCATCACGAGCAAGTGGTGTTCTGTCACGACGAGGAGTCGGGCCTCGATTCGATCATCGCGATCCACGACACGACGCTGGGCCCGGCTCTCGGCGGGACGCGTATGTGGCCGTATCGCTCGGCGGACGAGGCGCTGATCGACGTCCTGCGACTGTCGGAGGGGATGACGTACAAGGCCGCGGTGGCCGACCTCGAGCTGGGTGGCGGCAAGGCCGTCATCATCGGGGACTCCAAGCGCGACAAGACCCCCGAGCTCCTGCGCGCGCACGGCCGCTTCGTCGACACTCTCGGCGGCCGCTACATCACGGCCGAAGACGTCGGCATCGGCGTCGAGGACATGGAATACGTCTACGAGGAGACGAAGCACGTGACCGGCATCCGTTCGACGCCGCACGGCTCCGGCGACCCCTCGCCCGTCACCGCCTACGGCGTCTACCACGGGATCAAGGCCTCGTGCCGAAAGAAGCTCGGCACCGATGAGCTGAAAGGGATCCGCGTCGCCGTCCAGGGGGCGGGTCACGTCGGTTATCACCTGTGCGAAAACCTGGCGTCGGAAGGCGCGGTGCTCACGATCTGCGACATCGACGACGAGCGGGTTCGGAAGGTGGTCGACGACTTTCGCGCCACTCCGGTCGATACGGACGCGATCTACGACGTCAACTGCGACGTCTTCGCGCCGTGCGCGCTCGGGGCGATCATCAACGACGGTACGCTGCGGCGGCTGCGCTGCTCGATCGTGGCGGGCGCCGCGAACAATCAGCTCGAGGAGGATCGCCACGGCGACGCGCTCGATGCCAAGGGGATTCTCTACGCCCCGGACTACGTCATCAACGCGGGCGGCCTGATCAACGTCTACGGCGAGCTCGTCGGATACGGCATCGAGACCGCCAAGGAGAAGGCGCGCGGGATCTACGGGACTCTGCTCTCCATCTACGACATCGCGGAGGAGGACGGAATCCCCACCTATCGCGCGGCGGACCGGCTGGCCCGCGAGCGGATCCGCAAGGCCCGGGAGCAGAAGCTCGAACGGCCTCAGCCGGTGGCCGAGCGGGCGTGAGTTCGCGCGCGATCCTGCTGGCGGCGGACCACGCCGGCTACGAGCTCAAGCAGGATCTGGCCCGCCACCTGACCGACCTCGGGTACGAGCCCCAGGACCTGGGAACGGATTCCCCCGACAGCGTCGACTACCCGGATTACGCGCATCGGCTGGCGGAGGCGCTCGAGCGCGGCGAGGCGACCCAGGGAGTCCTGTGCTGCGGTGCCGGGATCGGCATGTCGATCGCGGCCAACCGCCATCCTGGCGTGCGGGCCGCGAATTGCCTTGACGAGCGCATGGCCGCCCTCGCGCGCGAGCACAATGACGCGAACGTGCTGTGCCTCGGCTCGCGGCTCCTCGATGCCGACCAGGCCAAGAAGATCCTCTGGACGTTTCTCGAGACTCCGTTCGGCGGCGGGCGCCACGGCCGCCGGGTGGAGAAGATCGAGATCGCGAAGACGGGCGCGCGCGCGTGAGGGGACTGCGCGAGACCGACCCCGAGATCTACGAGGTCATCCTCTCGGAGATGGAGCGCCAGGCCGACGGCCTGGAGCTGATCGCCAGCGAGAACTTCGTCAGCCCCGCGGTCCTCGAGGCCACCGGCTCGGTCCTCACCAACAAGTACGCTGAAGGATATCCGGGCAAGCGCTACTACGGTGGCTGCGAGGTCGTGGACGTCGCTGAGCGGCTGGCGATCGATCGGGCGAAGGAGCTCTTCGGGGCCGATCACGCGAACGTCCAGCCGCACAGCGGATCGCAGGCCAACATGGCGGCGTACCTGGCGCTGATGGAGCCCGGCGAGACCCTGCTCGGGATGGATCTGTCGGCCGGCGGACATCTGACGCACGGAAGCAAGGTCAACTTCAGCGGCCGACTCTTCGCCGTCGCGAGCTACGGCGTCGACGCGGACAGCGGGCTCATCGACTACGCGGCCCTGCAGCAGGTAGCCGAGAGGGCGCGGCCGCGCGTCATCATCGCGGGCGGGAGCGCCTATAGCCGGGCGATCGACTTCGCGCGCTTCCGCGAGGTGGCCGATTCGGTCGGCGCGCGGCTCGTCGTCGACATGGCGCATTTCGCCGGTCTTGTCGCGGGGGGCGCGTTCCCGTCCCCGGTTCCGCACGCCGACGTCGTCACGTCGACCACGCACAAGACGCTCCGCGGGCCTCGCGGCGGATTGATCCTGTGCCGCGAGGAACACGCGAAGGCGGTAGGGAAGTGGATCTTCCCGGGGATCCAGGGCGGACCACTGATGCACGTCATCGCCGCCAAGGCGGTGGCTTTCGGCGAGGCGCTCGAGCCTTCGTTCCGGGACTATGCGGCGCGCGTGATCGACAACGCGCGGGTGCTCGCCGCGACACTGATCGAGCGGGGCTACTTCGTGGTCACGGGTGGCACCGACTCGCATCTGTTTCTGGTCGACCTCGGGAAGAGCGGCCAGCTGACGGGGAAGGACGCCGAGGCGGCGCTCGGCCTGGCCGGCATCACCGTGAACAAGAACACCGTGCCGGGCGAGACGAGGAGCCCCTTCGTCACGAGCGGGATCCGGGTCGGCACGCCCGCACTGACGACCCGCGGGATGGGCGAGGAGGAGATGCGGCGGATCGGGAGCTGGATGGCGGACGTCCTCGACGCGCCGAACGACCGCGGCAACCTGACTGCGATCCGGGATCGGGTTCGCGAATTCTGCCTTTCGTTCCCGCTCTACCGCGGCTTGCTGGACGCGCGCCGCGCGCCGGTTTCGCTCGCGCCCTGAGGCTCTCCTTCCGATGACCTTCCGCATTCCAGTCCGCACCGCGGAGGCGGAGACGATCGTCCGCGGGTCGCGGTTCCGGGCCTGGATCGGCCGCGCCGAGGACGTCGAAGAGGCCGAAGGCGCCCTCGACGGTCGCGCCGCGGCCGGCCGCGACGCCACCCACCATTGCTGGGCCTATCGGGTCTGGCGGGACGGGCGCGTCGAAGAGGCGGGCTTCGACGCCGGGGAACCCGGCGGCACGGCGGGCCGGCCGATCCTGGGCTCGCTCCAGGCCGGGGAGCTGATCCAGGCCGTGTGCGTAGTCTCGCGCTGGTTCGGGGGCGTCAAGCTCGGCACGGGCGGGCTGGTGCGGGCATATGCCGACGCCGCCAGGACGGCGATCGAGGCGGCGCGCGAGTCCGGTGCGGTGCGGGACGCGATACAGGAGGTGGCCTTCGGCGTCCGCTTCCCGTATGCGCTATCGGGCGCCGTCCAGAGGGTCGTCTCGCGCTTCGCCGCCTCTTCCACCGGATCCGACTACGGCGAGTTCGTGGAGCTCGAGCTCCACGTGCCGGCGAATAGCGCGGATGCGTTCGAGCGTGCGCTGGCCGACGGCACGGCGGGGGCGATATCCATGCACCGCGGAATGACGCGCTGGGAAGCAGTCAAACCGCGCTCCGCTCGCTAGCCGGAAGCGCTCCACGCCCGGGCGGCGCCTCGTTTTGGAACAACGATCGGGGTGGGAGATCCGCTTGACGCCGCGCTCCGTGGCCGCCTACCTTCGACTCGTCTCGAGCAGGGAGCAGCATGAACGACAAGACACGCGAGAAGACGCCGGTCGAAGAGCTGCTGGCGGATATCGATTCCTACATCCATGACTGGTTCCAGGCCAAGCTGCCGTTCACGTTCCAGGGAGGGGTCCGCTGGACCCCGCCGACGGACGTTTTCGAGACCGAGGACGCGGTGCACGTGACGATGGCCATCCCCGGGACCCGGCCGGAGGACATGAGCGTGCACTTCGAGCACGACACCCTCCTCGTGCGGGGAGTGCGCCGCGAGCGGTGCGGCGATTCCCGGCGGTATCTCAAGATGGAGATCCCCGTCGGCGCCTTCTCCAGGCGCCTGCGGATCGCGCGACCAGTGGACGCCGACGGCATCAAAGTTGCGTACACCGAGGGCATGCTGCGCGTGACGCTTCCCAAGGTCCATCCCCGGGTAGACGTGCCGATAACCTGAGATGGAGAGCATCTACCTCGACTGCACGACGCTCGAGCGACTGAGGTCCCTCGACCTCCGCTACAACGAGCGCGCGTACGCCTTCGTCCTCGCGGCGCTCGAGGAGGTAGTCCAGAAGCTGCCGCGCCGCAGGCACGTGTCGGGGAGCGAGCTGGTCTCGGGCTGCCGCGATCTGGCGCTCCGGCTCTATGGGCCGATGGCCAAGACCGTGCTCGAATACTGGAGCGTGCGCACCACTCGCGACATCGGCGAGGTAGTGTTCAACCTGCTCGAAGTAGGGGTGCTTTCCAAGGACGAGGCCGACTCGAGGAACGACTTCGACGACCTGTTCGACTTCACGGAAGTCTTCGAGACAAACTATCCTTGGGGAGGGCGCTCGCTCGCCTGAGATCGGGCCACGGGAGGGGGTAGGGATGGAAGCTCAGTTTCCTCAATGCCAGAAATGCAACGAAGGTGTGCTGCTGCCGCTGTCCGATTACGGGCGGGAGGGCGCGACGATCCGCTACAAGGCGTGGGTGTGCACCAACCCCGAATGCGGATTCAACCTGAGGATCGACAACGGCGAGATCTCCATCGGCCGCACGGTCGGGCAGTCCTTCAAATAGCCCCTACCCGTTAGATCCGGCGCCGTGATCCGCGCCATCGTCTTCGACCTCGACAACACGCTAGTCGATTTCATGTCCATGAAGAGGCTCGCCGTGGAGGCGGCCATCGACGCGATGATCGACGCGGGACTGCCCCTCGAGCGCGACGACGCCGAGCGGGAGATCTTTTCGATCTACGAGCGCGAGGGGATCGAATACCAGCGGGTGTTCGACGACCTGCTGGAGTCGCGCATGGGGTACGTGGATCACAAGATCCTGGCCGCGGGGATCGTGGCCTACCGGCGCGCGCGCGAAGCGGCCCTCGTCCTGTATCCGCACGTGACCGTCACGCTGATGACCCTGATCAAGAAGGGGCTGAAGCTGGCGGTCGTGTCGGATGCCCCTCGGAGGGAAGCCTGGCTGAGGCTCTGTTATCTGAACCTGCATCACATGTTCGACGTCGTGGTGACGCATGAGGACACGGGGGAGCGAAAGCCGTCGCCGGCGCCGTTCCGGCTGGTGCTGGAGCGGCTCGGCGTGGAGCCGGAGGAGGCGCTGATGGTGGGCGACTGGCCGGAGCGCGATGTCGTGGGGGCCATGCAGCTCGGGATGCGCACCGCGTTCGCGCGCTACGGCGATACGTTCGGGACCAACCATTCGGGAGCCGACTACGATCTCGAGGATCTCCAGCAGCTCGTAGAGATCGTCGAGCGGATCGAGGAGGGCGCATGAGCGAGTGCCTGTTCTGCCGGATCGTGGCTGGCGAGATCCCGGCCGACCTCGTGGCCGAAGGGGACGATTGGGTGGCCTTCCGCGACATCAATCCCCAGGCGCCGACCCACGTGCTGATCGTGCCGCGGCGACACATCCCGACACTGGACGATTTGGCACCCTCGGACGCGGCCCTGATGGGCTCGCTGGTCGCGGCGGCGGCGCAGATCGCCAGAGACGAGGGGCTGGTCGAGGGCGGCTACCGGCTGGCGGCCAACTGCGGCGCCGGCGCGGGCCAGAGCGTGTTCCACATCCACCTGCACCTGCTGGGCGGCCGCCGCTTCTCGTGGCCGCCGGGATAGGGGGAGAGGCGTGAGCATCGTCGAACGGATCCAGGCCGACCAGAAGTCGGCGCTCAAGGCGGGGGAGAAGGAGCGCCTCTCCGCGCTGCGGCTCCTCTCGAGCGAGCTGGGGAACCGCCGCATCGAGCTGGGCCGCGACCTGACCGACGAGGACGCGATCGAGGTCCTGATGAAGGCGCTCAAGCAGCGGCGCGAGTCCGAGGAACAGTACGCCAAAGGCGCCCGGCCCGAGCTGGCCGCGCGCGAGGCCGCGGAAGCGGAGGTCATTCGCGGCTACCTGCCGGCCCAGCTCTCGGACGAGGAGCTGAACGCCATGATCGACGCGGCGATCGCCGAGTCCGGGGCGACGACGATGAAGGACATGGGGGCGGTGATGGGACGGCTCATGCCGAAGGTCAAGGGGCGCGCCGAGGGTGCCGTGGTCAGCGCGCGCGTGAAGGAGCGCCTGGGGTGAACGGAGAGACTAAGACGGCATGTGGACGACCCCCCTTGCGGGGGTCGTCGCGTTTGGGAAGCCGATGAGGCTCGATGCGGAGACGATCGCGGCCCTGGAGTGGGACCGCGTGCGGGAGGTGGTGGCGGGGTCGACCAGCTCCTCGCTCGCGCGGCGAACGCTGGAGCGCTGGCAGCCGCGGGCGAGCCTCGCCGAAGCGCGGGCGGCGCTGGCGGAGGTGGCCGAGGGGATGGACCTCGCGGGGATCCCCCGGCTGCCGGCTCCCTTCGTTGAAGACCAGGACCGGACGCTCCGGGTTCTGGCCGTCCAGGGATCGGCGCTCGACGGCCGCGCGCTGATCGACGCGGCGCGCACGCTCGAGGCGACGCGCCGGCTCGCCCGCTTCGTGCGTCAGGAGGGCGGGCGCTGGCCACTTCTGGCGGAGCGGTTCCGGGTCGCGCCCGCGGAGCTCGAGCTCGAGACGAGGATCCTGGAGGCCTTCGACCCGGAGGCGCGCCTCGTAGACACGGCCAGTCCCAGGCTCCGGGAGCTGAGGGCCGAGGTGCGAGGCCACCGGACCGCGCTCGTCGAGCGCCTGAGCCGGCTGATCGCACGGTTGCCGCACGTCCTGGTCGCGGCCGACAGCCGGCCGACGTTCCGCGAAGGCCGTTACCTCGTGCCGCTCCGCCGCGAGGCGCTCGGCGAGGTGCCGGGCATCGTCCACGACGAGTCCGCCTCCGGGGCGACGGTGTTCCTCGAGCCGCACGAGGTCGTGGAGCGAAACAACGATCTGCGCCGTGCGGAGCTGGCGGTCGGTCGCGAGGAGGAGCGAATCCTGCGCGAGCTGACGGCCGCGCTCGCCGAGCGGCGGGGAGAGCTGGAGCTCGCGGCGCGGCTCGCGCTCCACGCCGAGACCGTGCTGGCCCGCGCCAGGTACGCGCTGTCTGCGGGCGGCGTGCCGCCGGAGCTCGGTGGAGAGGACCTGGTGCTCCGCGGAGCGCGCCATCCACTCCTCGTCGAGCGGTTGGCGGAACAGGGCGGCGAGATCGTGCCGCTCGACCTCGAGCTCGTGGAGCAGGAGCGGGCGCTCGTGATCAGCGGACCCAACACTGGCGGGAAGACCGTGCTCCTCAAGACCGTCGGCACCGTAGCCCTCATGGCGCAGAGCGGCATCGTGCCGCCGGTCGGGGCCGGCACGCGGCTTCCCTGGCACGAGGCCGTGTACGCCGACATCGGCGACACGCAGTCGATCGCGCAGGACCTCTCGACGTTCACCGCGCATCTGACGCGGCTCAAGGCCGCACTCGAGGGGGCGGGGCCCGGCACGCTCATCCTGATCGACGAGATCGGCGCCTCCACGGACCCCGCGGAGGGGGCGGCGCTGGCGGCGGCGCTCCTCGAAGCCTGGGTGGCGCGGCGGGCCCGTACGATCGTGACGACCCACTACCACACGCTCAAGATCGTGGCCGCGCGGTCGCTCGGGATGGTCAACGGGTCGCTGGCCTACGACCTCGAGCGGAACGAGCCCCTGTACCGGTTCGTCAAGGGCGTCCCGGGGCGCTCGTTCGGCCTCGAGCT
>JAICQP010000211.1 GCA_025937815.1 Gemmatimonadota bacterium | reverse complement strand
CGCCGATCCACGAGGACTCCACACCGGATTCGAACGGCTTGACGAGAATCGCGACGCCAGCGAGAGCGACGATCGTCCCGATCCATCCCGCGGGCGCCAGTCGTTCCCCGCGTGCGCCCGTCATTCCGATGAGCGTGTTCCAGATCGGGAACGTGGTCACGAGAAGCGCGGCGAGTCCGGAAGAGAGGTGGATCTCGCTGAAGTTGAGGAGCCCGTTGCCGACCACGAGCAGGAGGACGCCGACGAGCGCGACCCGCAGGAGCGTGGCGCGGTCTCTCGGCATGCGGCGCCCGGTCGCCAGACAGGCGGCGACCAGCACCGGGCCCGCGATCGAGAACCGCACGCCGCCCAGCAGGTACGGCGGCATGACCTCGACGCCGAGCTTGATGAACAGGTACGTCGAGCCCCACACCACGCAGACGAGCGCGTAGGCGACGGCGAGCGCGAGCGGGCTGGCCTGAGCCGGGCGATCCACGCGCCGGAGCCTAGAGGGCGGACCCTCGGCGGGCTACCGAAAATCGAACATCGAATCCGCCGGAGTGTATGCGATGCCGTGACAGCATCGCCTGGATTCCGTTGGTTCCCCGCGCTCGTCGCCGCGCTCTTTCTGGGCTGCGGCGGCGGTGCCGAGCGTCGCCAGGACACGCGCGAGGCCGCGCAGCCCGAGGGCTGGCACCGCGCCGAGACGGGCGCGAACGCGGTCCCGCTCTCCCGGCCCGCGGGCACGGGCTCCGGCATCGCGAGCGGGTCGTCGACGACCGGCGGATCGACCACGGGCGACAGGGACGCGCAGCCGACCCCGTCGATCGGGTTCGCTACCGGTGTTCCGAGCGACTCGACGGGCGTGCTCCTGCCGCGCGAGTTCGATGCCGGCGGCGATCCCTCGCTCGTCCACGGGTATCTGCTCTATCTACCTGCGGGAATCGAGACCCGCAGCTGGCCGCTGATCGTCTACCTGCACGGCCGCTCGCTCCGCGGCGACAACCTCTCGCTCCTGACGCGCTACGGGCTTCCGGACCGACTGCAGGACGACGAGAGCTTCCCGTTCATCGTCGTAGCGCCCCAGCTCCCCGGCGACCAGAGCTGGACCGATACCGGCCGGCTGACCGCTCTCGTCCGGCACATAGCGCGCCGCTACCCGGTCGACACCACGCGGATCTACCTGATCGGTTACAGCATGGGGGCGGGCGGCGTCTGGAGGACGGCGGTCGCCCACCCCGAGCTCTTCGCCGCCGCCGCGCCGGCCGCGGCCTACACACCCGAGCCCAGCGACGCGATCGCGTCCGCGCTGACGGACCTTCCGATCCGGGTCTATCACGGCACCGCCGACGAGGCGGCGCCCTTCGCGCGCGCGGAGGCGATGGTCGAGGCGCTCGCGCGCGCGGGTGTCGACGTGACGTTCTCGGTGTACGAGGGCGCGGACCACGGCGACCTTACCCACATCTACAAGGACGACGAGCTCTACTCCTGGCTGCTCCAGCACCATCGCTGACGCGTTGCTGCCCGGGACGTGCCGGCTAGCTTACCGGTGGACCCGCCCACGAGGAGGCCGCCGGTGACCCATCCCGAGCGCGACGAGCCGCGCAGCGAAGACCTGATTTACGACTGGAACCGCGAGGCGGGGGATCTCGTCAAGCCCACGCAGCACGTCGAGTTCGACGATGAGACGCTTCGCGACGGGCTCCAGTCGCCCTCGGTCACCGATCCCTCCATCGACGAGAAGATCGCGATCCTCCACCTCATGGACGGGCTGGGGATCCACACGGCGGACATCGGCCTGCCGGGCGCCGGCCCGCGCGCGGTGGAGGACGTCACGCGGCTCGCGCAGGAGATCGCCGACGCGCGCCTCACGATCGCCGCCAACTGCGCCGCGCGGACTCTGAAAGCGGACATCGATCCGGTCGTCGAGATCAGCCAGAAGACCGGGATCGCGATCGAGTGCTGCACGTTCATCGGCTCCTCGCCGATCCGTCAGTACGCGGAGGGCTGGGACCTCGAGTGGATCCGCAGGACCAGCGAGGAGGCGGTCTCGTACGCGGTCGGGCGCGGCGCGAAGGTCATGTACGTCACCGAAGACACGACCCGCGCGCGGCCGGATGCGCTGGAGAAGCTGTATACGACCGCGATCGAGGCCGGCGCGAGCCGGATCTGCCTTGCCGACACGGTCGGCCACGCGACTCCCGACGGCGCGAGGAACCTCGTCCGCTGGGCGAAGCGGCTGGTCGAGAAGACCGGCGCGGACGTGAAGGTAGACTGGCACGGCCACCGGGATCGCGGCTTCGGCCTGGCCAACGCGCTGGCCGCGATGGTGGCAGGCGCAGACCGGGTCCACGCGACCGCGCTCGGGATCGGCGAGCGGGTCGGGAACACGGAGATGGACCTCCTGCTCGTCAACCTCGTGCTCCTCGGCTGGCTCGAGCGCGACCTGTCGTCCCTGCCGCGCTACTGCCGGCTGGTCGCGGAGTCGACCGGCGTGCCGCTCCCGCCCAACTATCCGGTCATCGGGGAGGATGCTTTCCGGACCGGTACCGGCGTCCACGCGGCGGCCGTGATCAAGGCCGCCAAGAAGGGCGATAGCTGGCTCGCGGACCGGGTCTACTCGGGGGTTCCGGCGGGTCTCGTGGGACGCGAGCAGCGGATCGAAATCGGCCACATGTCGGGCAAGTCGAACGTCGTGTGGTGGCTCGAGTCTCGTGGCTACTCGGCCGAGCCCGCCCTGGTCGACCGGATCTTCGACCACGCCAAGCGTACCGACCATATCCTGACCGACGAGGAGATCTCCGGGCTGATCGGAGCCGACCCGATCGCCAGTCGCTGACCGCCCGCCGGGGGGAATCCCACCCTCCGCAGAACAATCGGCACATCTCATGCGTACTAAAGATCGAAATGCGTCCTCGCAGACCGATTCTCCGGGCCCTGGTGCTAGCGGCGGCCGTTCCGGTCGTGGTCACGACCCTTCCGGGCGAGGTGCCGTGCTGCGAGCTCTCGTACCGCGTCGAGCCGGATCCCGAGAGCGGCGTCGTGGACGTGGAGCTCGAGGTCCGCGGCTTCAGCGGCGATACGCTCGTCCTCACGCGGCCGAGCGCCCGGCCGCTGGTCGGCCTTCTCGGGAAGGATCCGGTGGTCGAGGGCGTGGCCCGCGGAGAATGGGGCCTCGCCGGTGGGCAGCCGCAGTGGTCGTTCGCGCGTCCCGCGGCCGGATGGGAGAGCCCCATCCGCGTGCGGTACCGCCTGGCGATCACCAGCCACCGCCCGCTGAACGCGTGGAGCGTCGGTCTCGACGACGACCTGCTGTACGCGCCCTCCGAGGCCCTGTTCCTGCTCCCTTCGATGGCGGATCTTGCCGCGCGCAAT
>JAICQP010000015.1 GCA_025937815.1 Gemmatimonadota bacterium | reverse complement strand
GGCCGGCCTCGCGTACGAGGGACTGAACAACGCGGGCGCGGCCAAGAGCGACCTGCTGGTCATCCTGAACGACAACCAGATGTCGATCGCGCCCAACCTCGGCGCCATGCACAACTACCTGACGGGCATGCTGACGAACCCACTCTACAACCGGATCAAGAGCCAGATCTGGGACCTGACGGGCCACATTCCGAAGGTAGCCGAGGACGTGCGAGGCTTCGCGGCGCGGATGGAGGAGAGCCTGAAGGGCCTGGTGACGCCGGGGATCCTGTTCGAGGAGCTCGGCTTCCGCTACTTCGGCCCCATCGACGGCCACGATCTCGACGAGCTGATCGACACCTTGGAGAAGATCGAGCAGCTCCCAGGCCCGCGGCTCCTCCACGTCCTGACCGTCAAGGGAAAGGGGTATCCCTACGCCGAGGCCGACCAGTGGAAGTACCACGGCGTGGGCAAGATCAACCTCGAGTCCGGCAAAGTGGAGGGCCCGCCGGCGCCGCCCAAGTGGACCAAGGTCTTCGGCAACGCGCTGGTCGAGATCGGGCGTAAGAACGAGAAGGTGTGCGCGATCACGGCGGCGATGCCGGATGGCGCGGGCGTCCAGGGCTTCCTGGAGACGTTCCCCGAGCGGGGCTTCGACGTGGGGATCGCCGAGCAGCACGCGGTGACGTTCGCCGCGGGGCTCGCGCGCGAGGGGTTCATCCCCGTCTGCGCGATCTACTCGACGTTCCTCCAGCGGGGGTACGACGGCGTCGTCCACGACGTCTGCATCCAGGACCTGCCCGTGGTCTTCGTGCTGGACCGGGCCGGGCTCGTGGGCGAGGACGGCCCTACCCACATGGGCGCCTACGACGTGGCGTTCCTGTCCGCGCTGCCGAACATGATCCTGGCGGCGCCCATGGACGAGCACGAGCTCCAGGACCTGCTCCACACGGCGATCGCCCAGCGCGAGCACCCGTTCGCGATCCGCTACCCGCGGGCCTCGGTGTCCGACGGCGTCGACCTCGCCCGCAAGGACTTCTCGCTCCTGCCGATCGGCAGGTGGGAGACGCTCCGCGAGGGGTCCGACGTTTGCATCCTCGCCGTCGGCACGATGGTCAAGCCGGCCTTGGCGGCGGCCGAGGATCTGGCCGGCCTGGGGGTCGGGGCGCACGTGGTCAACTGCCGGTATCTCAAGCCCATGGACGTGGATCTCCTGGTCGAGGCGGGGCGGCGGTTCGGCAGGATCCTGACGGTCGAGGAGAGCGCGCTGTGGAGCGGGTTCGGAGCCAACGTCGGGCGTATCCTGGCCGACCACGGCGTGTACCCCGAGATCCGCTCGCTCGGGATGCCGGACCGCGTGATCGACCACGCCGCGCGGAAGATCCAGCTCGAGGAGTGTGGTCTCACACCCGCCGCCATCGCGGAGGCGGCCCGGGCGCTCGTGGACGCCCCCGTCCGCCCGTAGGCTCTTCCCACGTGGGCTCGCGCGCGGCCATCGTCGTCAATCCGCGGCGGCGGGGCGTCGCCGAGATCCTTCCCCAGCTCATCGAGCATCTGGGCGCAAAGGGCTGGCGCGCGGCCGTCGACACGGCGGTCCGGGAGAAGCTCTCGCTGGACGCCGATTCGCTCGACTGGCGGTCGCTGGCGGCCGATCTCGTCATCACGCTGGGCGGGGACGGGACGTTGCTTCGCGCGGCCCGCGCTCTCGCCGGCCGCGAGATTCCCATCTTCGGGGTGAACCTGGGCGGGCTGGGGTTTCTCACATCGGTGCCCGCGGCGGATTTCTGGAACGGGATCGATGCCGTGCTGGAGGGTCGCGCACCGGTCGAGCGCCGCATGACGCTCGTCGCCGAGATCGTCCGCAGGGACCGGACCGTGGCGCGCCACCAGGCGCTCAACGAGGCCGTGATCCACAAGGGGGGCTCCCTGCGGGTCATCGAGCTGCGGCTGTCGATCGGGCGGGACGAGATCGGATCGTACCTGGCGGACGGGCTCATCCTCTCGACCCCGACCGGATCGACGGGCTACAACCTCTCCGCCGACGGTCCCCTGGTCGTCCCGCACCTCGATTTGATCATCGCCACGCCGATCTGCGCCCACACGCTGGCCATCCGTCCGATCGTGCTTCCGGCCGATGGTCCCGTCGAGGCGGTGCTCGCTTCCGGCGGCCAGGGAGCCTTTCTGGTCCTGGACGGCCAGGTGGAAGAGCGGCTCGAGGTCGGCGACCGGGTCAGCGTCCGGCGCGGCGACCACGCGATCGTCCTTGCGGGTCAGGACACCGGCACGTACTTCGAGCGCCTGCGCGGCAAGCTCATGTGGGGCGGACGGGCCAAGCGGGGTATCTCCTGATGCGGCTCGCTCGAAGCGAACGCGGAAGGCCATGCTGAGGCGACTTCACATCGAGGAATATGCGCTGATCGACGCCGCCGAGGTCGAGCTGGGTCCGGGGCTGAACGTCCTGACGGGAGAAACTGGAGCCGGCAAGTCGATCCTCGTCGATTCGCTGTCGCTCCTCCTGGGCTCCCGCGCGTCGGGTCACGCCATCCGCCAGGGCGCGGAGCGAGCGGTCGTCGAGGGCCTGTTCGAGATCGACGGCGAGGAGACGCTGGTCCGGCGAGAGATCCATCGCGACCGCACGAATCGCTGCTACCTGGATGGCGGAATGGCCACCGCCCGCATGCTCCAGGAGCGGACGGAGCGCTGGGTGGAGCTGCACGGCCAGCACGAGGACCAGCTCCTCGTTCGCCCGTCCGCCCAGCGCGCGCTCCTGGACGCCTTCGCGGGCGCATCCGAGGTCGGGCGGCGGGTGGCCGAGCTGGCCGCGGCGCTCGAGGCGCTCGAGGTCGAGGCCCTGGAGCTGGCGCGGGAAGAAGCGGCCCGGGCGAGCCGCAGCGAATACCTGCGATCCCAGATCGACGAGATCGAGAGAGCGGCACTCGTGCCCGGCGAAGAGCGGGGTCTGGATGCGGAGGCTCGGCTCCTGGCGCACGCCGAGGAGCGGATGCGCCTCGCCGGCGAGGCGCACGAGGCGCTGGACGGCGCCGAGGATTCGCTGACAGCGGCCCTCTCGGCGATCGGGCGCCGGCTGGAGCGTCTGGCGGAGATCGATCCCCCCGCCGCCCCGCTCGCCGAGCGCCTCGAGAGCGCGCGCTACGAGATGGGCGACGTCGCGCGCGAGCTCTTCGGGTACGCGAGCGCGATCGATCACGATCCGGCGCGGCTGGCGGCGATCGAGGAGCGGCGGGAGCTCCTGTTCCGCCTGGGACGCAAGCACGGCACGGCGACGGTCGCGGAGCTGGTCGAGCGCGGCGCCGAGATGGCCGCCGAGCTCGCCGACCTCGAGCGCTCGACCGCGCGGGAAGCGGCACTCGAAGGCGAGCGCGCCGCGCTTCGCGCGGCGCTGGCCGAGACCGCTGGCGAGCTGGCCGACGCGCGCGAAGCCGGCGCCGATCGACTGGAAGCGGCCGTACGCGAGCGGCTTTCGGCGCTGGGGATGGGCGAGGGGCGCCTGGTCGTGGAGCTGACCAGGAGGCCGGACCCCCAGGGCCTGGAGTGGTCGGGAGAACAGTACGCGTGCTCGCGCGCGGGCCTCGAAGACGTGGCGTTCCTGATCGCTCCCAACCCCGGCGAGGCCGCGCGGCCGCTATCCCAGATCGCCTCGGGCGGAGAGCTCTCGCGCGTGCTCCTCGCGATCAAATCCGCGCTCGCCGCCGTGGACCGCGTGCCGACTCTCGTCTTCGACGAGATCGACGCCGGGATCGGCGGGATCGTCGCGCATCACGTTGCGGAGCAGCTGCGCCTCGTCTCGGCGCACCATCAGGTCGTGGTCGTGACGCACCTCGCGCAGATCGCGGCCGCCGCGGACCGCCACTTGCTGGTCGAGAAATCGGCCGCGGGAGGCCGCACCGTGACGACGGTGCGCGCGGTGGACGGGGAGGAGCGCGTGCGCGAGATCAGCCGGCTCCTGGGGGGCGACCCCGAGCGCGACGTCTCGCGCCATCATGCCGCGGAGCTCCTGGCGGGGCGGTCGTGAACACGGTACCGGAGATCGGTGGGGGGGAGCCCGAGAAGGTCGTCGGCGGCCTCCGGCTCCTGACGCTCCCCAACGCGCTGTCGCTCGCCCGCGTGGCCGCGCTGCCGCCCGTGCTCTACCTGCTGCGCCGCGCCGATCCGCAGAGCGACCGGTGGGCGCTCGCCATCTTGCTCCTCGCCGGGACGACCGATCTCCTGGACGGCTGGCTCGCGCGGCGACGCGGCGCGGTCAGCGCATCCGGAAAGGTCGTCGACCCGCTGGCGGACAAGGTCCTGATCGGAGGGCTCGTCATCTACCTCGCCCTGGCGCGGGACTTCCCGATGTGGCTCCTGCTGGCCATCGTGGCGCGCGACGTCGCGCTCATGGCCGGGGCCTGGCTCTTCTTCCGCCGCGACAGGCTGGTCTTCGCGGCGGACTGGACCGGGAAGTGGACGACGTTCTTCCTCGGACTTCTGATACTCGCCCACATCCTCGAGTGGCGGGGGGCGCACCTGCCGCTCACGGTTCTGGCCACGGCCGCGCTGGCCGCCACCTACGTGTCGTACGGCTCCCGCGCCTGGAAGTACCGGCGCGAGCTCATCCACCCGACGGCCGCGCACGGATCCTGACGGCGCCGACTGGCGCGCGACACGGGTTCGAGCCAGACTAATGCCCGGGTCCGACGCGGGAGGCGGCGAGAGCGCGATGGCAGAAAACTCCGATTCGATCCTCCCTGACGGGCTGGAGTCGCCGGATCCGGCGGACATCGCCGCGATCGAGGAGACAGGCTCCGGCGAGGCGCCTCCCGCCATCGACCTGTCGTCGATTCCCGACGCCCTTCCGATCCTCCCGACCGAGGACTCCGTCCTCTATCCTTTCACGATCGTCCCGCTCGCGTTCGACGAGCCGTACCTGATCGCGGCCGTCGACGAGGCGATGCGACGGGAGCGGATGGTGGGGGTCGTGATGCGAAAGTCGGCGGACTCGGCCAAGAAGGAAGCGATCGACCGGGAGGACCTCCACGACGTCGGGACCGTGGCCGTCATCCACCGGCTCGTCAAGCATCCCGAAGCCGGCATGCGGCTGCTGGTTCAAGGGGTGAGTCGATTCCGCATCGTCGATCTCCAGCGGACCGAGCCCTTCTGCGAGGCCTCGGTGCTCGTGTTGACCGAGGCGACCGGCCCCCGCAGCGTCCGGCAGGAAGCTCTCCTCCGCGAGGGATACGACCTCGCGGACCAGGTCATCCGCGCGAGCCCATACCTTCCCGACGAGCTGCACAACGCCGTTCGGCAGCTCGACGACCCGATCAAGTTCTCCTACATGGTCGCGTCGATGCTCCAGCTCGAGCGCGACGACAAGCAGCGCATCCTGGACACGGGCGATCCCGAGGAGAAGCTCTCCATCGTCATCGAGGGGTTGCGCCGGGAGCTGAACGTGCTGGCGATCGGCGGGCAGATCAAGAGTCAGGTCGACGAGGAGATCCAGAAGAAGCAGCGCGAGTACTACCTCCGCGAGCAGCTCAAGGCGATCCGCGAGGAGCTCGGCGAAGGCGGCGACGAGAGCGCGGAGATCGAGCGCCTGCGGAAGTGCCTGGAGGAAGCCAGCGCGCCGGATTACGTGATGAAAGCCGCCGAGGAGCAGCTGGAGCGGCTGGCCAACATTCCGTCGGCGAGTCCCGAGTACTCCGTGATCCTCAGCTACCTCGACTGGCTCTGCGACGTGCCGTGGTCGAAGTCGACCGAGGACCATCTGGATCTGGATCGCGCGCGCCAGATCCTCGATGAGGATCACTATGACCTCGTCGAGGTGAAGGAGCGGATCCTGGAGTATCTCGCGGTGCGGAAGTTGAAGGCCGACATGAAGGGGCCCATTCTGTGTTTCGTGGGGCCGCCGGGTGTGGGGAAGACTTCGCTGGGACGCTCGATCGCCCGGGCGATGGCGCGGAAGTTCGTCCGCATGTCGCTCGGCGGGATGCGCGACGAGGCCGAGATCCGCGGTCACCGGCGGACCTACATCGGCGCCATGCCGGGCAGGATCGTCCAGTCGCTCAAGCTCGCGGGGACGAACAACCCCGTCTTCATGCTCGACGAGATCGACAAGATCGGCGCGGATTTTCGCGGCGATCCGTCGAGCGCGCTGCTGGAGGTCCTGGATCCCGAGCAGAACGACACGTTCCGCGATCACTACCTGGATCTGCCGATCGACCTATCGAAAGTCCTGTTCATCGCGACCGCCAACATCCTCGATACCATTCAGCCCGCCCTCCTCGACCGGATGGAGATCATCCGGCTGCCGGGGTACACCGACCGCGAGAAGATCCACATCGCGCGGAAGTATCTGGTCCCCAAGCAGCTCGAAGAGAACGGCCTCACGCCGGAGCAGCTTGCGATCGACGACGAGGCGCTGGAAGCGGTGATCGAAGATTACACGCGCGAAGCAGGGGTCCGGAACCTGGAGCGCGAGATCGGGAAGATCTGCCGCAAGGTGGCGACGCGGGTTGCCGCCGGCCAGGTGGATCGCGTGAAGGTGAGCAGGCAGGACATCCCCGAGTATCTCGGTGCGCGGAAGGCGTTTCACGAGGTCGCCAGCCGGGTCGCCCAGCCGGGCGTGGCGACCGGCCTGGCGTGGACACCGAGCGGCGGCGAGATCCTGTTCATCGAGGCCTCGAGGATGCCCGGTAGCAAGGGGTTCACGCTTACCGGCAAGCTGGGCGACGTCATGCAGGAGTCCGCGCGCGCGGCACTGGGGTACATCCGCTCGCACGCTCTGGAGCTGGGGATCGAAGAGGACTTCTTCTCGAAGAGCGACATCCATCTGCACGTCCCGGCGGGCGCCGTGCCGAAGGACGGCCCCTCGGCGGGCGTGACGATGGCTGCCGCGCTGGCCTCCGCGCTGACCGGCCGCAAGGTCCGGCCGGACGTGGCGATGACGGGAGAGATCACGCTCACAGGTCAGGTGCTCCCGGTGGGCGGCATCAAAGAGAAGCTCGTCGCTGCAAGGCGCTCGGAAATCCAGAAGGTGATCCTGCCCGCGCGCAATCGCGAGCACGTCGAGGAGATCGAACCGGAGCTGGTGGAGGGGCTCGAATTCGTCTATGCCGAGACGATCGGAGACGTGCTTGAGGCGGCGCTCCTGAAGCCGGAAGGCGAAGGGAAGGAAGGGGAATCGATCGAGAGTGAGGAAGCCGCGGAAGCGGTCCGCTAGCTGCGTCCCGTGTCCCGCTGAAGGTTCGCCGCTGGTGCCGGGGGCGGGAGTCGAACCCGCACGAGCTCGCGCCCACAGGATTTTAAGTCCCGCGCGTCTACCAGTTCCGCCACCCCGGCGGAAGCCCAAGTTAGCGTAGGCAGGGAGAATGAGCAGCCTTCGCGCCAGGCCGGCCAGGGCACTTCCCGCGGTGCTTCCGCGCCACCTCGCGGTAATCGCGGTGGCGACGGTTCTGTCGATCGCCGTGGCGGCCTTGCTGGCGGCGAGAGAGCCGGGCGCCCATCGGGCGACGGCCGTCGTGCGGCTGACCGCTTCAGAGGCCCCGATCGCGTCCCGCGTCGATCCCGTGCTCAGCGAGATCGTCGTCCTTACGAGCCGCACGGTCATCGGGAACGCGATCGATCGCGAAGGCCTGCGGGTCGTCTCCAGCACGTCCGACGACGCGCCCGCCGGAGCCCCCCGCGAGCAGGCGATCGACTACATCCTCGAACACTTGGATGCGACTCCGGTCCCGTCTGAGGCGCAGATCCGGGTCGACTTCACGTCCGCCGACTCGAGCATGGCGCCGCGGACCGTGAACGCGATCGTGGGCGCGTACGAGGAGGCCAGCGCCGAGGCCGCCCGGCGAGAGGCCAGGCGACGGCTGGAGTTCCTCGAGCGGGAGCTTCGCGCAACGGACTCGCTCCTCCCGATCGCGCGGATCGAGCGCGACAGCGTGCAGGCGCGCGAGGCCTCGATGGCGTCGAGGGAGCAGCAGCTGTCGAGCATGCGCATGTCGGAAGCGACCCTCAGCCGGACGCTGTCCGCTGGCGCCGAGAGCACGGTCGACTCCGGGGCGCTGATGGAGCTGCCGGCGATGGCGGGGGATCCGGCCGCCCGCCGCCTCTACGCGCGGTTCGTCTCCTACCGGTCCGAGCGGGAGACGCTGCTCGCCACGCGGTCGCCGCAGCATCCCGACGTCCAGCGCCTGAACACGCTGCTCGCCGCCACACGCGAGGAGCTGCTGCGGACGGCCCGCGCCAAACGCGAATCTCTGTCGGTACAGATCGCCGAGCTCGAGCAGGAGCTGGCGTCGCGGACCGCGAGCATCCCCGGGTACGCGGTCGTCGCCGGCGAGCCGATCCTGCCGGCGAGCGTGGAAGCGCTGGAGCGAAACGCCACGGAGCTGCGGGAGCGATACGACGCCGCCCGGGCCGAGGCCGAGTCCCTGTCGGGGGCTGTCGAGAGCGTGGAGCTGGCGACGGGAGCGGTGCCGGTGCGCCCGATCCCGTGGGCGCAGATGCTGCTCGGACTCGTGACGGGCCTTCTCGTGGGGAGCGGCGCCGCGGTAGCGTGGGAGCGCCTGGTGGCCGGGCGCGACACGGAGCCGGCGGCGGCGGAGTCGGGGGCGCCGTCGGGCGTGGAAGCGGACTCGGGGCTCTCGCCGCAGGACGGGGCTCAGTCGCCGGCGGACACGGCGGTCGCTATGCCGGCGGGCCGGGCCCCGGTCGTCGTGGCTCCCGTACCCAATCTGGCCGTGATCCCCGAAGTACGGCCCTCCCTGGTCGAGCCTCAGGGGAACGGGGATTTGCGTCCGGGACCGCTCCAGCTCGCCGGCATCGAGGCGTATCGGAACCTGCGGACGAACCTGGTCTCGGAGTGGTGGGGTCTCAAGACCCTCGTCGTGACGAGCGCGCATCCGGGCGAGGGCAAGACGACCACCTCGACCAATCTGGCCGCCACCTACGCCCGGCAAGGCATGAAGGTCGTGCTGGTGGAGTGCGACCTGCGGAGGCCGTCCCTCGGGCGTTACTTCGGGATCACCCGGGAGGTGGATCTCATGGACGTCCTCTTCGAAGGCCAGGATTGGCGGAAGGCCATCCAGATGACCAACATGCCGGGGCTCTACGTGATTCTGGGGGAGAAGTCCTTCCCCCGCGCGGGGGAGTCGCTGGGAGGACCCGAGATGAAGCGCCTGCTGGCCGAGCTCTCGGACGAGTACGACATGGTGATCCTCGACACCTCCCCTCTCCTGGTCGCGACGGACGCGATCGTGCTGGGGCCTCTCGCGGACGCCGTGCTGCTGGTCGTCCGCGGCACGCGCACGGACCGGCGCACGATGGTGGATGTCGTCAGGCGCCTGCGGGAGTCGGGCTCCAACGTGATCGGCACCATCCTCAACGATCCGGAAGGTGTCGGCTCCCCGTCCTGAGGGCGGGGCGGCCGGTCAGTGGGTCTCGAGCCAGTCCAGATCCGCGGGCCGCACGAACTCGATCGGGAAGCTCGGCCCCCCGATGACGGCCGAGCTCAGAAGCAGTCGCGTCGGCACGTCCTGTCCCGTCGAGCCGGCGGGGAAGTAGAGCGCCGTCCATTCGATGGGGCCCGGGGTGGACGTGCCGGGAAGCGGATCGGTGGTGAAGTCGAGCCGCATGCCGTCCCAGGTGCCGTCGTTGAACGCGATCCGCACCTCCTGTCCGGCCCTGAAGAATCGAAACTCGCCGAGGAACTCGCCGCCCGCCGGGAGCAGCTCCGCATCGTAGCGGGTGACTCCCTGGTTGGTGATGAACAGCGTGGCCCAATCGCCTTCGATGAGACGCGGATTGCCCTCGAATCCGGCGCGCGAGGGATCGGTGACCGCGTCGCCGCAGCCGAGGGCGCAGATGAGCATGAGAAGGGAGAGAATCGAGCGACGCATGGGATACCTCCTCAGCGGGCGTGATCCAGGAAGAAGTCGACGGCCAGGGCGGAGGCCGATACGTCGCGGCTCGTTCGTCCCACGGCCCCGCCGCTCGGCACGGGCGATCCGGGCCACGTGTGCCCGCCGCCTTCGATCGCGTAATAGACCACCGCGGCATCTCCGTCGCAGTCGGCGTGGAGCTCGCGGGTCACCGTGGTCCCGTCGTCCTCGGCATCCGGAAGCGCGGTGATCTCCGGGCCGCCGTCGCAACCATCGCGGTCGGCCCAACTCTCCACGGACTGTTCGATCGAGAGCAGTCGCACGTTGACGACGTTGTTCCCGGCGAACCCGCCCTCGGGGGGGAAGAAGGTGTCATCAGAGCCGTGGAAGAACGCCATCGGAATTGCGCCGCCATCGCACGCGGGAACGTACTCGGGCGCGATCAGGGTCGCCGCCACGCTCGCGGCGGCGGCGACGACATCCTGTGCCGCGCACGCCAGGTAATGCACGAAGAGGGCGCCGTTGGAGATGCCGATGACGTAGACGCGGCGGCGATCGATTCCCGCGTCCGCCACCAGCTGATCCACCAGGTCCGACACGAACCCCAGGTCGTCGATCTCCTCCACCACCGCGTCCGAGCCGCACTGCAGACACTCGGTGTTCCAGTCGCCGAGGGCGGCGGCGGGGTAGGCGACGACGACGCCGGACTGGTCCGCGACGTCGTCGAGACGACTGACGGCACGCAGGTGCGCAGGGCTGCTGAGCGCGCCGTGAAAGGCCAGCACCAGCGGCATGTCGGCGTCGGCGCTCCAGCCCGGCGGCACGTGCAGGCCGTAGGAGCGCTCGAGCCCGCTCGAGAGGATCGTCCGCGTGAAATCTCCGGGGCCCGGAACGGGATCCGGAATCGGGCCCACGGGCCCCCCGGACCCCGAGTCGCACGCCAGCAGGAGCGCGGTCGCAACGGCCAGACGAAGCCCCGCGAAGCGGCAGGCATGGGGCACCGTCGAGGAGAAATGGACGCGCGCCGTCATCATCGTGGAAACCACCCCGGCGCCCCGCCGGGTTTAGCCCGTGTCCCGCTTGTGCGCCTCGCGGAACGCGACGTAGACTCCGCGGAGATGGTCCACCGGCACTCGCACTCCGGCCCCCACGAGCATTCGCACCCCCGCCCTGGAGTCGATCGCACCCACGACCGGCGCCGGCTGGGGATCGTGCTCGGTCTTACGTGCGCGTACATGGTCGCAGAGGTCGTGGGCGGACTCTGGACCGGGAGCCTCGCGCTCCTCGCCGACGCCGGCCACATGCTGACCGACGCCGCGTCGCTCCTGCTCGCCCTCGGCGCGCTCTGGATGGCCGGGCGCCCCGCGACCACTCGACACACGTGGGCGTTGGCGCGCGTCGAGATACTGGCAGCGCTCGTCAACGGGCTCTTCCTTTGGCTGGTCGTCGTGTGGCTCGTGTGGGAGGCGATCGAGCGGTTCGGCGATCCGGGCGAGGTCCTCGCGGGGCCAATGATGGGGATCGCGGCGGGCGGGCTGATCGTGAACGGTATCGCGCTCGCCGTTCTGCGGCACGACCATCCCGGCGAGCGCAGCCTGAACGTGCATGGCGCGCGTCTCCACGTGGCCGGAGACCTGCTGGGATCGCTGGGAGCGCTGGCGGCCGGGGTGGTCATCTGGCGGACGGGATGGGTCGCCGCCGACCTCATCGCAACCCTCGCGATCGGCGGCCTGATCGTGATCTCCTCGTGGCGGCTCGTCCACGAGGCGGTCCACGTCCTCATGGAAGGCGCCCCCAGCCACCTCGACGTCGAAGATCTTCTCCGCAGGCTCAGCGAGATCGAAGGAGTGGCGGGAATCCACGACCTCCACGTGTGGACGATCACGTCGGGGTACCCGGCTCTCGCCGTCCACGTCCTTTGCGCCGACGGCGAATCCCCGGAGATGCTGCTGGCGCGGATAAATCGGGTGTTGCGCGAGCGCTACGGCATCGAGCACACGACGATCCAGATCGAGCGCGCGATCCCCCCGGAGCGCGACGAGCCGATGACCCGCCCTCTCCAGCGCATCGAATGATCTCGCCGGAGCGTCATCGGCGCGCGCGACGCGCGACCCTGACGGGAATTGCCGGGAATACGGTCCTGTTCGTGGTCAAGGGGACGATCGGGGTCGCCAGTGGCTCGATCGCGCTCCTGTCGGATGCGTTCAACTCTCTCGTCGACGTGGTCGCGTCGATCGCGATCTGGTACTCGGTCCACGTCGCGGACCGGGAGCCCGACGCGGATCATCCGTTCGGCCATCAGCGCGCGGAGACGATCGCCGCGCTCGCGGTGGCGATCTTCACGGCGATCCTGGGGTTCGAGATCGGGCGCTCGGCCGTGGAGCGGCTGGTCTCCGGCCCACAGTCGATCGAGCTGGCAGGCTGGGCGCTCGGCGCGCTCGTCTTCTCGATGGCGGGGAACCTGGTCCTCGCGCGCTATCTGCGCCGGCGAGGCGAAGAGCTCGAGAGCCCCGCCATCCTGGCCAACGCGGTGGAGTGCGAGAACGACATCTGGACGTCGCTGGCGGCGCTGATCGGACTCGCGGCGGCGGTGGCCGGCGCCGAGATCCTCGACCCGCTGGCCGGGATCCTCGTCGGCATCTGGATCGTGTGGGGCGGCTATCGATTCGGCCGGAAGAACATCGACTACCTGATGGGCAAGAGTCCCGGCCAGGAACTGGTCGAGCGGATCCGCTCGATGGCGCTGGGGATCGCGGGGGTGCGCGGCGTGCACGACGTGCGGGCGCACTACGTGGGCCACCGCATTCACGTCGAAGTGCACGTGGAAGTCGATCAGGAGCTGCCGACCAGGCGTTCCCATGACGTGGGCGGGAGCGTCAGGGCGACGATCGAGCGGCTGCCGGGCGTGGATCGTGCATTCATCCACGTCGATCCGGTGCCGGGCTCCACGCTGGCGGTGGAGACGCTGGCCCGGATCGAGCGCGCGGCGAGCGAGGCGTATTCCGCTTACGCGCGGATCGATGCGGCTCGCCCGCCGGTGGCGGCGCTCTGGGCCGCGCTCGCCGCCGCGGCGCAGGCGCGTGCGGATCGGCTCGACGTCGTGCGGCGTCTCAAGAGTGCGGGCTGGCATTTCGCCGACGACGAGCTGGCCGCCGAGCGGATCGAGCGGCGTTGGGACCGGGCCCGGGAGGCCGCCGAGGAAGCGCGGGACGGAGGCCAGTCCATCGACGGCGCCCTCGACCTCGCGCTCGAGCTCGAAGGCCGCGAGGCGAGGGCGGACTTCGCGCGGGCGACGACTCCGCGCGACCCCACCGTGCGGGCCTCGCTCGAGGGCTCGTCGCCACCGCCCCCCGCGACGTCCGCCATGCTCGAGCGGGTGGAGGCCGCCGCCCGCGCCCTGGAGGGCGGGGCCGGCTCCGAGCGCCTCCGCCGGCTTGGCCGGGAGCTCGCGGGAGGAGACGTATCCCCGGGGGGTTGACGCGGAACCGGGTCCGGGGAATATTTAGCCGAGACTAATTATGCCCAGGGAACCCCGAATCGAGAATCCCGGCCCGGCCGAGCCGGAGCCCGCCGCCGAACCCCGGCCCTCCGGAGTCAGCCGACGCGCGATCCTCCGCGGCGGCGCCGCGCTGGGAGCTGCCGCCCTGGGCGGCGCCGCCCTGGGTATCGGAAACCAGGCCTCCCAGACCCTCAAGCCCAGGGTGGAGGTTCCCCACGTCCATGGGGCCGGCGGCTCCGGCCCGGTCCGCGACATCCAGCCGGGCGGCTTCGATCCGACGGCCTTCGCCTCGCGGTTCGACGCTGGGATCGTCTCGCGCCTCCCCGATGGCCGGACGCTCCGGCAGTACCACTTCGTGGCCGTGGACCGCGAGATCGAAGTCGCTCCGGGCGTCTGGTTCCCGGCTTGGACCTACAACGGCGCGGTGCCGGGGCCCACGATCCGCTGCGAGGAGGGCGACCGCCTCCGTGTGCGTTTCCAGAACGCGGGCAGCCACCCGCACACGATCCACTTCCACGGCTTCCATCCCGCCGACATGGACGGGGTGTTCGAGATCGTCGATCCGGGCCAGACGTTCGTCTATGAGTTCGACGCCGAGCCGTTCGGGCTTCACCTCTACCACTGCCACACGACTCCGCTCAAGCGGCACATCCATAAGGGTCTCTATGGCGCCTTCATCGTGGATCCGCCCGGCGGCCGGCCCCCGGCGCGCGAGTATGTGATGGTGATGAACGGCTTCGACACCGATTTCGACGCCGAGAACGAGTTCTACGCGGTGAACACGGTGGCCTTCCACTACATGCGCCATCCGCTGCCCGCGACAGTGGGCGAGAAGGTGCGGCTCTACGTCGTCAACGCGCTCGAATTCGATCTCATCAACTCGCTTCACATTCATGGCAATTTCTTCGACCTCTACCGCACCGGCACCCGGCTCGAGCCCGACGAGTTCACCGACACCGTCATGTTCTGCCAGGGCGAGCGCCACATCCTGGAGCTCGAGTTCCGGCATCCGGGGAAGTTCATGTTCCACGCGCACCAGAGCGAGTTCGCCGAGCTCGGATGGATGGGGTTCTTCGATGTCGCCGCGGGGTAGCCGGGCCGGAATCGTCGTCGGGATGATCGTGGTCGTGGCGCTCGTGGGTCTGCTCGCGTTCCTGCTGGCGCGGGGAGTGGGCCTCGAGCGGAGCGCCCCGCCGATCGAGGAGCTGACGATCGAGAGGGTGGAGCTGCCGGCACCCAACATGGTACGGCTCCACGTCGTCAATGGTGGCGTCGATCCGGTCACCATACACCAGGCGCTGATCGACGATGCGGTGTGGTCGTTCACGATCGAGCCCGACCCCACCATCGGCCGACTGCGCGGAGCGACGGTGGACATCCCGTATCCGTGGGTCGAGGGAGAGCCCCTCCACATCGAGCTGATCTCGCGGAACGGCATCGCGTTCCCGGCGGAAGTCGAGGTGGCCACGGAATCGCCCCAGGCGAACCTCGGCTGGCTCACGCGCCTCGCGCTGCTGGGGTTTTACGTGGGCGTCGTCCCGGTGGCGATCGGCCTGGCCACGTATCCCTTCCTCCGTCAGCTGGGGCGGCGAGGCATCGACTTCCTGCTCGCGCTCACCGTGGGGCTGCTCGTGTTCCTCGCCGTCGATACGCTGGGAGAGGCGCTCGAGCTGGCCGGGGAGGCGCCGGGGGGATATCACGCCACGGTGCTCGTGTGGATGGTCGCTCTCGCGACCGTGGTCGGTCTGCTGGCGCTGACCGCCCGCCGACGCCGTCGCGGAGAGCTGGGCCCGCTCACTGTGTCGTTCTTCATCGCGCTCGGCATCGGCCTCCACAACATGGGAGAGGGCCTGGCCATCGGCTCGGCGCTGGCGACCGGCGCGATCGGGCTGGGGACCTTCCTCGTCGTCGGGTTCACGCTCCACAACATCACCGAGGGGATCGGGATCGCGGCGCCGCTGCTGCGAGCCGAGCCGCGACTGCGCCATTTCGTGGGCTATGCGCTCCTCGCCGGCGGTCCGGCGATCCTCGGCTGCTGGATCGGGGGCATGGTGTTCGACCCGTTCTGGGCCGCGGTCTTCCTCGCGGTCGGCGCGGGCGCGATAGCCCAGGTGGTGGTCGAGGTCGGCCGCCTGCTCGCGACCGGTAGGGAGGGAGCGGTCGCCGACCCTTGGCGCGGGGAGGTGCTGGCCGGCGCGGCTGTGGGAATCGTGCTGATGTACGCCACAGCCCTCCTCGTCCCCGCCTAGGTTCGGGCTGCTGAAGATGCCCCATCTCCGCGTTGCGCTTCCTCGGCCTGCCTGCGGCGTACCTTTCAGTACGCCTCGGCTGTCCTCGGTCGCGCGCCTTGACATGGGGCATCTTGAGCAGCCCTCTGTCTGATCGCCCGAATCGGTGAAGCGCACGCTGGCCGGTCGGACGGTCGTAGTGACGGGCGCGAGCCGCGGGATCGGGCGCGCCATCGCGCTGCGAGCGGCGAGGGACGGCGCCAACGTCGGGATCCTCGCCAAGACCGCCGCAGCGGACCCCAGACTTCCCGGAACGATCCACACGGTTGCGGAGGAGGTGGAGGCCGCCGGGGGCCACGCGCTCGCCCAGGCGGTGGATGTGCGGGACGCCGCGGCGGTCGAGTCCGCGGTGGCGCGCGTGGCGGAGGTCTTCGGTGGAATCGACGTGCTGGTGAACAACGCCGGCGCGATCCGGCTGACGGGGACGCTCGACACCCCCGTCGCGCGCTTCGACCTGATGTGGTCGGTCAACGCGCGCGCGATGTTCGTCTGCTCCCGCGCGTGCCTTCCGCACCTGCTTCGCTCGCCGAATCCCCACGTCATCGCGCTCTGCCCGCCGCTGTCGTTCGACCCGCGCTGGCTCGCTCCACATGCGCCGTACACGCTGTCGAAGTACGGGATGAGCCTGCTCGTCCTCGGAATGGCGGCCGAGTTCGCGGGGAATGGAGTAGCGTTCAACGGGCTGTGGCCGCGCACGGTGATCGCGACTGCCGCACTGGCCATGCTCGGGGGCCGCGTGCGTCCCGATTCGTGCCGATCGCCCGAGATAGTCGCCGACGCGGCGCATGCGATCGTCACGCGCGACAGCCGGGACTGCACGGGGCAGCTACTGCTCGACGAGGAGGTCCTGCGCGCCGAGGGCGTGACCGACTTCTCGGGCTACGCGGTGGTCCCCGGCAACCCCTTGACTCCGGATCTCTTCGTGGCCTCCGCCGAGTAGTTTGGCGGTCCTGGAATCATCGGCGGGTCAAGGACTTGTGGAGATGCCGCGAGAAATCGCTGGAAGTCCGTCGGGGAATGGAGGCGGCGGGCGGATTCGAACCGCCGGATGGGGGTTTTGCAGACCCCTGCCTTACCACTTGGCTACGCCGCCCCGTCACGATCGACGTGCAGGCCCGTCCGAGTCAGGCCCGTGGAGGCTTCGGGACCGGAGGAAAATGGAGCGGGAAACGGGGCTCGAACCCGCGACCTCAACCTTGGCAAGGTTGCGCTCTACCAACTGAGCTATTCCCGCCCGACACGCGACGTTACGAGCGAAAAAATGTATCCCGGCCACGGGAGTGGGTCAAGCGAACACGAACCCGGAACTGCCGCGGGTGTATTACTCCGCGACCGATACGGAGCCGGGCATATCCGGCTCCCATGCATATATCGCCATCGCGGGATGCGGGGGAGGGGTGGATGTTCGACACACAATGCTTACATGGGAATCGATTACCTTGTGGCGTCCTGATCATGGCCCTGGTCATGGGCTTCGCTGCGATGACCGCGGACGCCGAGGTGCCGGGCGCGAGCCGGGGCACCGCGGCTCCCGGGCGCACGTCCACGAGCGCAGGCGGGGTAGCCGCTGAGGCGGCGCTGGCGCGCATGGCCGCGGCGGAGCCCAGGCTCGCGAAGGGCGCGGAAGAGCTGTCGCGCCGCTTCGGCGTCGGGCGCAGGCTGGCCGGAGTCATCTACGAGGAAGCCAGGCGGGCCGGAATCGAGCCGGCCATGGCGTTCAGCGTGATCGCGCAGGAGAGCGGCTTCGATCCCTCGGCTGTAGGGAGAAGCGGGGAGCGCGGCCTGATGCAGATCAAACCGTCGACGGCGCGGGCCTATGACGCGCGGATCACTCCGGATGGGTTGCTGCGGCCGGAGACGAACCTGAGGCTCGGCTTGCGACACCTGAAGCGGGAGGTCGAATACTTCGGCGATCCGATCCTGGGTCTCATGTCGTATCACATGGGACGCGCGCGCCTCGAGCGCCAGCTGGCCGACGGAACGGTGCCCAGGGATCGGTACGTCGAGCGCGTTCTCTCGAGCTGCGGAGCGGACTGCGCCTGAGCGTGAGCGTGGCCGCCATGGCCACGCTCGCCGCATTCTCCACGGCCGAAGCCCAGTCGCTGGGATACGGACCCCCGCAGGGCGCTTCCTTTCGGTACCGGACCAGCAACCGGCTGGTCGTCAGCCAGCAGATACTGGAAAGCGAGAACCACTACACGCTTCGGGCTGACGGCATAGTCCGTCTGACTCTCATGAACTCCGGCCCGCGACTGCTGTGGAGACTCGGCTACGAGGAGCTCAGTCTCGAGATCGAGGGGGCGTTCCCCAGTCCCCGGGTCGAAGCTCTGCGGGGCACGGTGGTCACACTGTCGACCACAGCGCAGGGGGTCGTGCTGGACGCGCTCGCCTCGGGCGTCGTGTCACCCGGCATCGGCACCCAGTACGTGGAGCGCGCGGCCGCGGCGTTCCTGCCGCGTCTTCCCGAGCGCGCCGCGACACCGGGGGCGGTCTGGACGGACACGCTGCTCGTCACCGAGGTGCTCCAGGGCGTGACGGCCGAGGTCACGACCGTGGTCCGCTATGCTGTCGCGGACACGAGCGCGATCGCGGGGCGAGCCGTCGTTCCCGTCGAGTACACGGGGACGATCTCGGTCACGGGATCGGGCCTCATCGAGGGCTCGCGCGTGCAGGTCGAGGGGAGCGGGAGGGTGCGCGGTCACTACCTGTTCGATCCGGCCGATCGGGTGTTCGATCTCCACGAGCAGGAGCAGGTCCTGGAGTCCACCCTCACCCTCATGAGCCCGGAGCAGCGGACGGTCGGGATCCCCAGCCGGCAGGTCATGAACGCACGCTCGGAGCGGGTCTTCTAGTGCCGTCGAACGGCCCGTCGGCCCTGCGCGCATGGCTCGCGGTCGCGGTCTGGATGACCGTGACCGTCATCCTGTCTACCTTCCCGGTCGAGGATCTGCAGCCGAACGTCCCGGACGCCGACAAGATCGGGCACGCCGCGGTGTACGCCGTGCTCGGTTTTCTCTGCGCGGTGGCCTGGCATCGGCACGGGAGCTCTCAGCCGGCCGCGGCGGAGCGCTCGATGGCCCTGGTGCTCCTCTACGGGGCGCTGATGGAGTTTCTCCAGTCCCACGTCGGCCGCGATCCGAGCATCGGCGACTGGATCGCGGACGGCGTCGGGGCGATGGTCGGAATCGGGTTCTGGAAGGCGTGGAGGATCGTGGTGGAATCCAGAGCGGAGCAGGCAGGTTGAGGGACCACCTGGCGACGGGTCTCAGGACCGACGGGGCTGGAGCGCTCCGGATCGGAGACGCCGGCCGCGAGGTCACGCTCTGCGGTTGGGTGCACCGCCGGCGCGATCACGGCGGGCTGGTATTCCTCGATCTCCGCGATCGCTACGGCCTCGTGCAGTGCGTCGTCAATCCAGAGACGGTGCCCGCCACAGCGTTTCGCGAAGCGGAGCGCATCCGCGCCGAGGACGTGATCTGGCTGGAGGGCGTGGTCGCACGGCGCCCCGACGGCAGTGTGAATCCGGATCTGCCCAACGGCGACATCGAGGTCCGCGTCTTCGACTGCCGGATGCTGTCGGAGACAGCCACGCCGCCGTTTCCCATCGACGTGGAGAAGGAGGGCGGGGAGGTTTCCGAGGAGACGCGTCTGCGGTGGCGTTTCCTGGAGCTGCGCCGGATGCGTTTGACGTCCGCCATCGGAATGCGCCATCGCATCGCGTTCCAGACCCGTTGCTATCTCGACAACCGGAGCTTCTGGGAAGTGGAGACTCCGATGCTCACCCGCCGGACACCGGAGGGCGCGCGGGACTACCTCGTGCCGAGCCGCGTTCATCCCGGGTCGTTCTATGCTCTGCCGCAATCCCCGCAGCTCTACAAGCAGATGCTCATGGTCGCGGGATACGATCGCTACTTCCAGATCGCCAGATGCTTCCGCGACGAGGACCTGCGTGCGGATCGGCAGCCCGAGTTCACGCAGATCGACATCGAGATGTCCTTCGTCGAGCAGGAAGACGTCATCGAGACCGTCGACGGGTTGTTCCGGCATCTCTTCCGCACCTGCCTGGGCGTTACGATAGGGGAGATCCCGCGCCTCACCCACGCCGAGGCGCTGCGGAGATTCGGGTCCGACAAGCCGGACCTGCGGATTCCCCACGAGCTGGTCGACGTGACGGAGGACTTCCGGGAGACCGGGTTTCGCGTGTTCGACTCGGTGGTCGAATCGGGCGGCGTCGTGGCCGCGCTCAGGGTCCCGGACGGGGCGGATGCGAGCCGGAGCGTCATCGACCGCTGGACGGAGCTCGCCCGTTCGGCCGGCGCCGGCGGACTGGTCTGGGCCCGCCCGGGAGGCGAAGGGTGGTCGTCGTCCATCGACAAGTTCGTCGGACCCGAGCGGTGGATCGCGGCCGGGGGGCGGTCCGGCGCGAAGAGCGGCGACTTGCTCCTGGTGGTGGCCGATCGGCCGCGGCGCGCTTTCTCGGCCCTAGGAAGTCTGCGGACGCATCTGGCCGCGGAACGCGGCTGGATCGGGACGGCGCGTCCCTGGTCGCTCCTGTGGATCGTCGATTTTCCGCTCTTCGAAGAAGGCGATGGAGGGGGCATAGCTCCGAGCCATCATCCGTTCACCGCGCCGCCCGGCGGTATGGAGTCGCTGAGCGCCACGGACCCCCTGGAGATCCCTTCGCTCGCCTACGACCTCGTGCTGAACGGCTACGAGCTGGGCAGTGGATCGATCCGCATCCATGAGCGCGCGGTCCAGGAGCGCGTCTTCGAGATGCTCGGCATCAGCCGCGAAGAGGCGCGGGCGAAGTTCGGGTTCTTGCTGGAGGCTCTCGAGTACGGCGCTCCGCCGCACGGCGGCATTGCAGTGGGGCTGGACCGCATCGCGATGCTGTTCGCCGGCGCCGAGAGCCTGCGCGAGGTCATCGCGTTCCCCAAGACGACCAGCGCGAGCGCGCTCCTCGAAGGCGCGCCCTCGCCGGTCGGGGAGCAGGAGCTGTCGGACCTGCATCTGCGGCTCGACACGTCCGGCGGACCGGCTTGACGCGCCGAAGCGCGCCGGGCTACACTCGATAGCCTCCATGCCTCCCACCGACACGTCTGCCATTCGCCGCTCCATTTCCCTCGCCGGCATCGACCAGCTGACCCTGTTCGGGACGCAGGACCAGAACCTGAAGCTCGTCGAGAAGCTGAGCGGCACGCAGATCGTCGCGCGTGGCGGAGAGTTGCGACTGTCCGGCGATTCGGAGGCCGTCGAGCGAGCGGCTGCGCTCCTCGAGCATCTCATCGAGCTGATCCAGACCGGTTCCGGCTTCGATACCGGCGACATCCGGCGCTACTGGGCGGAGATCGAGGCGGGAGCGCCCGATTCGCTCACGCGCATGGAGGCCGGCAAGGTGCTGATCCGCGGCACGCAGAAGATCATCAAGCCGAAGACTCGCGGGCAGGAGCACTATCTCCGAGCCATGACACGGAACGACATCGTCGTGGGGATCGGACCCGCCGGAACGGGCAAGACGTACCTCGCGGTAGCGATGGCGATCGATGCGCTGCACAAGAAGACGGTCCGGCGGATCGTTCTTGCGCGGCCCGCGGTCGAGGCCGGCGAGACGCTCGGGTTCCTGCCGGGTGATCTCCAGGAGAAGGTGGACCCCTACCTGCGCCCCCTCTACGACGCGCTGGAGGACATGCTGCCGCCCGACAAGGTCCGCAAGCTCCTGGAGTCCCACGTCATCGAGATCGCTCCGCTGGCATACATGCGCGGGCGGACACTGGCCGACGCGTTCGTCATCCTCGACGAGGCGCAGAACACCACCACGAACCAGATGAAGATGTTCCTCACGCGACTGGGGCTGAACTCGCGCGCTGTCGTCACCGGCGACAAGACGCAGATCGACCTGCCGCCTCGCGAGGAGTCCGGCCTGCTGCAGATCGAGCGCATCCTGCACGGGATCGAGGGGATCGAATTCGTGTATCTCAGCGGCCGCGACGTGGTCCGGCACGCGCTCGTTCAGCGTATCATCGAGGCATACGCCGGCGGGGAGACACGCGAACCGCGCGCGGCGGGCACGGAGTAGTGGTGGACGCTTCGCGAGGCGGGCCAGGGCCGGGCAGGGCGCTCTTGGACAGGCTGGCTGCATGGCGGCCCTCGGACGACCCCACGTCTCCGCGCGACCTGCTCCTGCGATTCGTTCTCGTCGCGGCGGTGGCCCTCTTGACGATCGCCCTCTTTCCTCCGCGCGGCGGAAACGACATCCCGCTGATTCGGCAGGGAGTGGTGGCGCCGGAGGACGTCATCGCGCCGGTGGACTTTCCGGTCCTGCGCAGCGAGGACGAGCTGGCGCGGCAGCGCGAGGTCGCGGCGCTGTCGGTGCCGCCCGTGTATCGCGTGAACCCCGCCGCCGCGGACTCCGCGATCGCCCGGGTCCAGCGCTATCTCGCGCGCGCCGGTCGGGTCGCGGAGGAAGAACCCTCCGCGCTCGCGACCCTGGATCGGACCGAGGGCGGGAGGCTGGGGCTCGGCGCGGCGGAGATCGACCGGCTGGCGAGGGCGGAGACGCGGGCCGCACTCGCCGATCTCGCGGAGCGGGTCCTCCCGGGACTCTACGAGCGCACCCATTTCCTCGCGCCCGGCGAGCTGACTCCGCTGTCCGCCACCCGTATCACGGTTCAGCGGGCGGGAGAGGACGAAGAGGTCATCCCACGGAACGAGGTCGTCCCGGTGCGCGCGGGAGCCGAAGTGCCCGGTCTGGCGGAGGCGGCGCGCGAGCTGGATGCGGAGGACGAGCGCCTGGCCCTCCAGCTCCTGCCCGCGCTCCTGACACCCGACCTGGAGGCCCGCCCCGCCGTGACCGATCTCCGCCGCGCCGAGGCGCGTGCGTCGGTCGAGCCGATCAAGGGCGAGGTCCTGAGGGGCGAGCTGATCGTGCCCGCGCACACGCGCGTGACCGCGGCGCAGGAAGAGAAGATGCGCAGCCTGGCGGCCGCGCTGGATCTGGACCCGGGAGGGCTCTCGCCGGCGGACGCGCGCGTGGCGCTGGGCACCTTCTTCATCAATGCGGTGATCCTGTGCCTGTTCGGGTTCTTCTTGTTTCTCTACCATCCCACCGTCTTCGCGGACTATCGCTCGCTGGCCGTGCTGGCGATCGTGTGGGCGGTCGTCACCGGGTTGGCGGCATTCGCCGAGCGCGCGCCCGACGTGCCCTCCTACGCGGTTCCCGTGGCCTTCGCTTCGGTGCTGGCGGCCGTGCTGTGGGGCACCCGGATGAGCGCCGTCATGACGCTCTTCCTGTGTGTGTATCTGATCGCTCAGGGCGAGCTCGGGTTCCCGATCCTGTGGGCCGGACTCGCCAGCGGACTCGTCGGTGCCTGGAGCGTGCGCCTGATCCGGCGCCGGACGCACTTCTACGAGAGCCTGGTCTTCATCGCCGCGGCGAACATGCTGGCGCTGGGCGGCCTGGCGCTCGTGCAGCTGTGGACCTGGAGCGAGGTCGGTGTCGCCCTGGGCTGGGGGTTCGGAAGCGCGGCGACGGCGGTGTTCCTCGCCATGGGTCTCCTGCCGCTCCTCGAGTGGGCGGCGGGCCGGACCACGGACCTGACCCTGCTGGAGCTGGCCGATCTCAACCGGCCGCTCCTCAAGCAGCTGCTGGTGGAAGCGCCCGGCACGTACCACCACTCGATCATCGTGGGGAACCTGGCGGAATCGGCGGCCGAGGGGATCGGGGCCAACTCGCTGCTGGCGCGCGTGGGTGCCTACTACCACGACATCGGAAAGCTGCGGCGGCCGGAGTTCTTCGCCGAGAACCAGCGGCAGGGCGAGAATCCCCACGATTCGCTCACCCCGCAGGCGAGCGCGCGGATCATCAGCCGCCACGTCGAGGACGGCGTCGAGATGGGCCGCCGGGCCGGGCTTCCCGAGATCGTCCTGGACGTGCTGCGGGAGCACCACGGCACGACGCGGCTGTCGTTCTTCTGGCACAAGGCGTCGGAGGAGCTGCCCGCGGAGCGTCCCATGATCTCCGATTTCGTGTACCCGGGCCCGCGGCCGCGATCGAAGGAGACCGCCGTGGTCATGCTTGCCGATTCCGTCGAAGCCGCCAGCCGCGTGATGCGTGAGCCCTCGCCGGAAGCGTTGCGGCAGCTCGTCAAGCGGATCGTCGAGATGAAGCTGGAAGAGAACCAGTTCGACGAGGCGGACCTCACGTTCCACGATCTGGCCGTGGTTCAGGAACGGCTGGTAGGCGTCCTGGTGGGGATACACCATCACCGCATCGACTACCCCACCCTGTCGCTTCACGTCCCCGAGCGGAGCGATGACGCTGCGAATACGGTTCCATCCGTCGGTAGATCCCCCGCCTGAGCTGATTCCCTTTCCCGCTTCGGCGCTGCGCGAAATGCTGCGCGCGGAGGGGCTCGCCGATGAGGGAGAGGTGAACTGCGTGCTCACGAGCGACGCCGAGCTGGCAGAGCTGAATCGCCGATTCCGCGGGCGCACGGGTCCCACGGACGTGCTCGCCTTTCCCTACGATCCCGCCGATTCGGGCGGCGTGCACGGTGACGTGTACGTGTCCATCGACCGCGCTCGGGAGCAGGCGGCGGATCGGCGTGAGCCGTTGGAGCGCGAGATCTGGCGCCTGTTCGTGCACGGCGCTCTCCATCTGGCCGGCCGGGACCACGGCACGGACGAGGCCGAGCGCGCCATGCTCGCCGCGCAGGAGCAGGCCGTGGAGCGCGTGTTCCCGAGCGGCGAGCCGCCGGCCGCGGCCGGCCGATGACGCCGACCCTGGCGATCGTTCTCGGAATCCTGGCCGGACTCGCCGTGTCGGCGTTCTTCGCGGCCAGCGAGGGAGCCTTCTTCCAGCTGTCGGGACCGGGCGACGGCAACTCCCCGGAGCGCGGCTCGGCGGCGGCGCGGACGGCGCAGCTCCTCGTCCGGCCCGAGCGCCTCCAGGGCGCGATCGAGCTCGGCCACATGCTCGGCGTGGTCTGGGTGAGCGCGCTGGCATGGATCCTGGCCCGCGCGTTCCTGGAAGGATTCCCCCCTCCCGTCGCCTGGACGCTCGTCATCCTGGCGATCGCGTTCGTCGTCGTGGTGGTGGCCGAGCTGGCGCCGAAGGCGCTGGGCATGCATCGCGGCGCGGCGTGGGCGTCACGGGTCAGCCTCGTCGTGATGGCCTGGCGCACGCTGCTCACGCCCGTGATCGCGACAGCCGCCGCCATCGGACGCGTGGCCGAGCGCGTCCTGCCGCCCGAGCCGCAGCCGTCGCTGGACAGCGAAGACATCCGAACTATGGTGGCCGAGACCACCGAGAGGTCGGAGCTCGAAAGCGGCGAGCGCGAGATGATCACCTCGATCTTCGCGTTCGGAGAGACGACGGTGCGCGAGGTCATGACCCCGCGCACGGACCTGGTCGCGGTCGAGGAGTCCACCCCGCTGAACGAGATCGTGGCGATCGTGCGCGAGAGCGAGCGTTCACGCGTGCCGGTCTACAAGGAGACGCTGGACGCGATCATCGGGGTCGTGTACGCCAAGGATCTGCTGGCGATCGCCCACGGGCTGGCGGAGCCGCCGGTGCGGCTCAAGGAGCTGCTGTGGGATGCCACCTTCGTGCCGGAGGGCAAGAAGATCGACGACCTGCTGCGCCAGTTTCAGCTCGAGCAGATCCACATGGCGGTCGTTGTCGACGAGTACGGCGGGACGGCGGGGATCGTCACGCTGGAGGACATCCTGGAGGAGCTCGTGGGAGAGATCCAGGACGAGTACGACGTCGAGGAGCCGCTGGTCGTTCCGCTGGAGGACGGGGTCTTGCGGCTGGATGGCCGGCTGGACGCCGACGACTTCAACGACTTCACCGGCAGCGCGATAGGCGCCGAGGACGTCGAGACGATAGGCGGGCTGGTGGCGCGGGAGCTGGCGCGCGTGGCGAGGCGCGGCGATACGGTCGAGATCGGGGACTGGGTTTTCGAGGTCGAAGTGGTCGAGCGGACGCGGATCACGCGTCTGCTGGCATGGCCGCGCGACGAAGCGGCGGAGAACGGGGGTGGCGCGTGATCCTGCTGTGGTCGGCCGCCGTGGCGGCCATCCTGACGTCGGGGTTCTTCTCGCTGGCCGAGCTGTCGCTCGTGTCGGTCGGACGACTCCGTCTCCGACATTGGGTCCAGGAGACGATCCGGGGCGGGTGGATGAGTCGGGACGCGCTCGATCACCCCTACCGGCTCCTGAGCCCGATTCTGGTCGGCCATTCGCTGGCCGTGATCGTGGCGTCCGTACTCATCGCCGAGGGGCTGCGGCGGAGCGGAGCCGGCGCCGGCGACGCCCTGCGGCTCGCGGGCTGGGTCTGCCTAGTCGCGCTGCCGCCGCTGTACCTGATCGGCGAGATCCTCCCGCGGTCGATCGCCCGCGCACGCGGGGCACGCCTGTTCCGGGCGGTGTCGCTGATCCTGCTGGCCTGCGGCTGGCTCTTCCGGCCCTTCACGGCCGCCGCGGATGGCGCGAGCCGCGCGCTTCTCGCCCTGCTCGGCGTCCGACTCGAGCGCGGGGGCGCGTTCACGCGCCGGAGCCTCGAGACGCTCCTGCTCGAAAGCGAGCGAGTGGGGATCGTGGAGCCGGCCGAGCGGGAGATCATCGCCGGCGTGTTCGAGTTCGGGCGCACGCCGGTCGAAGCGGTGATGACCCCGCGAAACCGGATGGTGGTGGCGCCCGCGCTGGCGCGCGCCGGGGAGATCACGGAGATCATTCGCCGCACCGGGTACAGCCGGGTGCCGCTGTACCGCGGGACCCGCGACCGGATCATGGGCATGGTCCACGTGTTCGATCTCTTTCGGTTGAGCGCGGAAGACCGGCCGCGCCCGCGGCCGGTCGTGTTCACGCCGCCCTCGACGCCCTGCGACGACCTCCTGCTGGAGATGAAGCGCCGTCGCTGTCATCTAGCGATCGTCGTCCAGGGTGGGCGCGCGATCGGAATGGTGACGATGGAGGATCTGGTCGAAGAGCTGGTCGGGGAGATCCGTGACGAGCACGACAGCCGATCGATCACGAGGGACGGAGACTCGATCGTCGTTGACGGTCATCGGACCATCGCCGAGATTAACTCCGAATACGGGCTGGACCTGCCGTCCGACGAGGGCCGGACGATCGCGGAGCTCGTCTCCTCGCGTCTCGGCCGGGTTCCACGCCCCGGGGAGTCGCTGCGCTGGGATCGGACGACGATCGAAGTGATCGACTCCACGCCCCAACGGGTCCGCCGCCTACGCCTCAGGAAAGATCGCTGACCCCTCACGAGCGGCAGTGACGGCATGTCCGAACACGTCGATCCGCAAGAGGTGATGGCCCGGCTCCGTGCGGCGGCGGAGCCCGGAGCCCCGCCGTCGGCCGTGGACGATCTCATCGCCGAGCTCCACCCGGCCGACCTCGCCGAGATCATCGACTCGCTCGATCCCGACGAACGGGTCGCCTTCTTCCGCCGCATTCCCGCCGATCTTCGCGCCGAGACCCTGGCCGAAGTGGGCGAGGGCGCCTGGCCGGCCCTGATCGAGGGCGTCCAGGACGCCGACGTCCACGAGCTCTTCGGCGACCTGGAGCTCGACGACGCCGCGGACATTCTCGCCGAGCTGCCGAGCGAGGACGCTCGTCAGATCCTGGAGCGGATCGAGCCGGAAGAGTCGCGCGAGATCGCCGCGCTGATGCGCTACGACGAGGAGTCGGCCGGCGGGGTGATGACGACCGAGCTGGTGAGCGTCCCGGAGGACCTCACCGCCGACGAAGCGATCGTCGCCGTTCGCAACCGCGGGCGCGAGGTGCGCGACTTCTACACCGTCTACGTGGTCGACGCCCGGCAGCGGCTGGTGGGAATCGTGGGGCTGCGCGAGCTGATCCTGGCCGAGGGCAGGAGCCGGGTCAGCGACATCATGGAGCGGGACATCGTCCGCGTGCATCCCACCGAAGACCAGGAGCAGGTCGCGAGGCTGATCGCGAAATACAACCTGATCTCGATCCCCGTAGTGGACGAGTCCGGGCGTCTGCTCGGGCGCATTACCCACGACGACGTCATCGACATCATCGAGGCCGAGACGACGGAGGACCTCTTTCGCCTGTCCGGTGTGCATGAAGAAGAGGAAGCGCACGCCTCCGCGGCGGAGATCGTGCGCTCGCGGGCTCCCTGGCTCATGATCACGCTCGGGACATCCGGGCTGGGGGCGCTGGTGGTGGCGCAATTCGAGAGCACGATCCAGCAGTTGGCGTTCATCGCCGTATTCATGCCCGTCGTCGCCGCCATGGCGGGCAACTCGGCGATTCAGGCGACGACGGTGGCGGTGCGGCGGCTGGCGCTCGCCGGTAGGCCAGCCCGGCCCGGACGATCGCTGACACGGGAGATCGCCGCCGGGGTCGTCATCGGCGGCATCGTGGGCTTGCTGCTGGGAGTGTGCGGTGGGCTGTGGCAGGACAGCGCACGAGTCGGCCTCGTCGTCGGCGCCTCGATGTGGCTGGCGATCGCCCTGGGGGCCAGTTGGGGCGCGGCGTTTCCGCTGCTTCTCGACCGGCTCGGACTGGATCCCGCGGTCTCGTCGTCGGTATTCCTGACGACGATGACCGACATGCTGTCGTTCCTGCTCATCCTGGGATCGGCCACGTACTTCCTCGTGCGCCTGCTCTGATGGCGATCGTCCGCACAGAGGCGTTCGTGCTGAAGGCCTTCCGCTACGGCGAGACGAGCATGATCTACCGGCTGTTGACCCGCGACCGGGGCGTCGTGCCGGTGATCGCTCGCGGGGCTCGGAGCCCCCGCAGCCGGCTGGGGGCCGCCGTCAACGCGTTTCGCAGGCTGGACGTCACCTACTACGACAAGCCGGGTCGCGAGATCCAGACGCTGTCGCAGGCCGAGGTCGTGTCCGAGCACCGGGAGATAGCGTCTTCGCTGGAGAAGCTCGACGTCGCCGGGACGTGGTTCCGCTTCCTGCGGTCGATTCTTCCCGACGGGGCGCCCGCCGAGCCGCTTTACGCGCTCGCCGCGATCGCACTCGACCGGCTCGAGCGGGTCGCGCCTGCGAGTCTGTTCCGCTGGGAGACGTACCACCGGGCGGCAGCCGCAGGGCTCCTCGGGCTCGCGCCGCGGCTCGAGGCGTGCATGGCGTGCGAGCGCCCGCTTCCCGACGGGCGGGAGCTGGCGTTCTCGATCGAAGACGGAGGGCTGGTGTGTCTCGCCTGCGTGCCCCGGCTTCGCCCGCTGACGGGGCCCGAGTACGGGATCCTCGCGCTCTACCACCACCCTGACTGGAAGCTCCTCGAAGAGCTGGGCGATCCCGATGGGGACGAGCGGCGGGTCCAGGCCCTCGTCCACTCCTTCGTGGCGTACCACGCGGACGTGCTGCCGCACCGCGACCTGCGCGCCGGATGAGCGATCGGACCTCCGCGGGCGTCGGCGCGGACCATCGCGTGGTGGGAACCGCGGGCCACATCGATCACGGCAAGACCGCGCTGGTGGCCGCCCTGACCGGGGTCGATACGGACCGGCTCCCAGAGGAGCGCCGCCGCGGGATCTCGATCGACCTGGGGTTCGCCCCGCTCGACCTCGGCCCGGGCGGGCCACCCGCGAGCGTGGTGGACGTCCCGGGACACGAGGGCTTCGTCAAGAACATGGTCGCCGGGGCCAGCGGAATCGACGCCGTCCTGTTCGTCGTCGCGGCCGACGAGGGGATGATGCCCCAGAGCCGGGAGCACCTGCTGGTCCTGGAGGCGCTCGGCGTGGAGCGTGGCGCGGTCGCGATCACCAAGCTCGACCTCGTGGATCCCGAGTGGGCGGCGCTGGTGGTCGAGACGGTGCGGGAGGAGCTGCGCGGCTCGGCGCTCGAGGACGCGCGGATCGTGCCGGTGTCGAGCCGGTCCGGCGTGGGGATCGACGAGCTCCGCCGGGCGCTGGCCGCTGCAGTCGCCGGGGGCGCCGTCGAAACCGACGACCTCCCGTTCCGCATGCCGGTCGACCGCGCGTTCGGGATTCCCGGCGCGGGCCCGGTCGTGACCGGTACCGTGTGGAGTGGCGAGCTGGCCGAGGGTGCGTTCGTGGTCGGCCTGCCGGAGGACCAGCGCGCGCGGGTGCGGTCGATCGAAGTCCACGGCGAGGCCGTCGAGGCGGTGGGACCCCGGCGGCGGGCGGCGCTGGGCCTGGCGAGCGGGGGCCAGGGCTTCGCGCGCGGGACCGTGCTGGTCTCGCCCGAGGCCGGATGGCGCCCCTGCACGCGGGTGGAGGTCGCGGCCTGGGTGGCGGCGAATGCTCCGCGGCCCGTCCGCTCGCGCGACCGAGTGCGGGTTCACCACGGAACGAGCGAGGCCTTGGGACGCCTCCGCTGGCTCGGCGGCGAGCGGGACGTGCCGCCGGGCGGCGAGGGGTACGCGCTGCTCGAGCTAGAGTCGCCGATCGTGCCGGCCGTCGGTGACCGCATGGTGCTGCGCGCCTACAGCCCCATGACGACGATCGGCGGCGCGCGCGTCCTCGCCCTCGGCGGCCGGCGGCTGCGGGGAGCCGCGAGGACCGCGAGGGGGCGGGGCCTGGCGGCGCTGGATTCCGCCCGGGGGCCCGAGCGCCTCGTTCGCGCGCTCGAGCTGGCGGGCTCCGAGGGGCTCGATTCCGCGGCGCTGCCGATCGCCACCGGCTTGGGCGAGCGCGCGATCGCGATGGCCGCGGGAGCGGCGGACCCGCGCGTCGAGCGGCGGGGAGACCGCTGGTTCGACGTCGGCGCCAGGAACATCGCGATG
>JAICQP010000133.1 GCA_025937815.1 Gemmatimonadota bacterium | reverse complement strand
GAGCACGGCGTCGACGGGGTGGGAGGCGCCCTCCCGGGTCAGCCCCCCGGCGCACATGTAGGCGTCGCCGATCGTCTTGAGCTTCTCGAGGCCGTAGGACCGTACGACGCGGTCGAACGCGGTGACGAGCTGGTCCAGGACCCGCACCATCCGGTCCACCGACAGGTCGTCGAACATGCGGGTGAAGCCCACCAGATCCGTGAAGACGATGGTCACGTCGGAATAATATTTGGCTTCGACCTTACCCTGGGCCCGGAGCTCGTCCGCGATCTGGCGTGGAAGGATGTTGAGCAGGAGCTCCTCACTGCGGGCGCGCTGCCGCTCCATCTCCCGCGTGCGCTGGCCGAGCTCGTCGGCCATCTGATTGAAGCTGACGGCGACCTCCGCGAGCTCGTCCTCGTTGCGCGGCTCGATCCGGTGGTCGAGCTGGCCGGCGCCGATCTTCCGGGCGCCCAGCTTGAGTCCCTCGATCGAGCGGAAGACGTCGCGCAGGATGAAGAAGGCGATCAGCCCCCCGAAGAGGCCTGACACGAGGAAGCTGAGGGTGTCGAGGCGCGTCACGGTTCGATCGGTGTCGACGAACACCTGGCTGGCGCGGGCCAGGCGCTCCTTCTCGTGTTGCACCGCGGCCGGAAGTTGCTCGAGGAGGAGGGACTGGGCGATCGGCTCGGCGCTGACCGAGGCCACGACGGCGGCGGAAGCGTCCACGCCCTGGTTCGCATAGAAGGTCTTCCACCACTGGGCGAGCTCTTCCGCCTGATCGCGCAGGAGGGCCACGGAGTCCCGGGCCCCCGGCTCGCTGATCCGCTCTAGAGCGACCAGCTGGATGGGGATCGTGTCCACCGCGCGACCGAACTGCTGGAGCTCCTGGTCGGACGGCGTCACCGAGCTCTCGGGCCCCAGGATCCCCGAGGCCAGGAGGTCGACGAACTTCTTCTGATCCTCGAGCTGGTTCGTGACCTCGCCGATCATGCGCTGGCGATCGATCGCTCGCAGGAGTTGTGAGAAGGCGCGGTCCCGCTGGCGGGATCCCCAGTACGAGACGATCACGTTGATCCCGCCGAGGAGGAGCAGCATGCCGACGACGAGCAGGAGCTTGCCGCGAATGGAGCGCAGGTCGGTGGCGGCCCGCAGGAGGGAGCGGGGCCTGGTGGGCATCACTGCAGCGGGTAGCCGGTTTCCCCGGGAAGCTTGCCGTTGATCCGCAGCACCTTCATGCCCGGCCCGACCTCGTCCACGGGGAGAAAGCCGATCGCCCCGGGCAGCACGGTGACGAGCTCGCTGGTCATGTCGCTGCTGTACACGATCTTGGGCTTGGAGGAGACCTCGGCCCGGAACACCTTCGCGATCCAGTACTGCTGGAACTCGGCCTCGCCCATGCGATAGATCTTCGTCAGCACGACATCGCGCTCGCGCGCCACCGGAGCGCGCACCAGGAGAATGATGCGAGAGTTGTCGTCCCAGAACTGCTTCTCGCCGAGAAAGATCTTCCGCAGCTCGAGGAACGAGAGATCATTCGCGGTCGTGCGCGAGTTGGTCACGATCGCGATGGCGGCGTTCTGGGCTTGCGATTCCCGAGCGCCGAGCGCAGTAGCGAGCGCGATCGCGCCCAGGACGGCGACGCGGCGGAGGGCACCGCGGGCCATCAGTGCTCCCCGAACGTGAAGCTGACCTGCGCCCATAGACTCTTCTCGCGTTCATCGACGTCCGCGAAGCGCTCGTCCCGGTATTCGAGCTTGAGCGCGGCCAGCGAAGCGAAATCGTAGCGGACACCGACCAGGAACCCCTTGTAGTCCAGCCCGAACGGCTCGAACAGCGGATCGTCGTCGTCCACGCTGATGCGCTCGATCCGGGCGTAGGGCTTGAAGGCGTCGACGGGCAACGGCAGGCGGTAGGCGGCCTGGAGGTACCAGGCGTCCGTGTCCGTGGTCTCGCCCCCGCCGTCGGGCTCGTGTCGGATGCGGGCGTACTCGGCCAGGATCTCGGGCCGCTCGCGCGTCAGCGCCAAGTGCGCCGAGTAGATCTGCTCATCGACGTCGAATCCCCCCTCGGCGGGCGCTTTGTCCACGTATAGCGCACCACCCGCCTGGAGTCCGAAGATCGAAGCCGGCCGGGAGTACACCGTGGCCAGGAGCGCCCGGTTCTGATTCGTGTCGCCGGCATCCCCGCCCCGCGCGATCTCGTCGCCGCGCCCGTTCCCGATGCCGCCAGCGTATCCCAGCCCCAACGTGGTGAGCGGAAAGCCGCCTTCCGCGAGCAGCCCTGTGAAATGTACGGGCAGCACGCGGCTCCCGAATTTGATCATCTCGGGGCGGGAGACGCTGGTCTGCAGCCATAACCCGTGATGGAAGGCCGTGTTCCAGTAGCTGACCGGCGTGTGGTACCGGCCACCGGAGAGCTTGAACTGGTCGTTGAAGTCGTAGCGCAGGATCAGCCGCTCGACCTCGATCCGGTACTCGTCCGGTCGGGCGGTGGCGGAGACCTCGCCGAAGAACGTCAGCCGCTCGGTAAGGCCGGAAGTGACGTGCCCGGCGAGCTGCCCCAGGACGAACCCCTCATCGACCTTGCGCTCGGTCTCCACGTAGTTGACGTCCGCGAAGCCGAGTATGGTCGTGGGAGCGACCGGCGAGGCCTCGTGGCCGACGAGCCCCTGCCCGGAGAGGGGCGTACCGGAGGCCAGCGCGGCGATGACCAGGACGCCTGTGGCGAACGAACCACGGATTCGGCCCAAGATCCCCTCCGACACGGGTGGGAAAAGGAAACGTTAGGCCCCGGTTGCCTGTAGATCAATAGCCGGCGCGCCCAGCGACTGCTTGAGGAGTCGAAGGAACCTTGCATCCAGACCGCGTATCTGACGGCCCGAAACGGAACACGCGTTCCGTTGGCGCGGAAGCGCGGAGCCATTTTGCCGGTTTTTTTCGCGAGATCGGTCTCTTTCTTTGACAGGCATTCCGCAGAAGCCGTATAACGGTGCCCGCCGCAGCTTGGCTGCTTGTCCGTGCGGCGGCAACCAGCGTCCCACGCGATGGGACTCACAGGGCGGAGCCGCGGCCAGCGGCGTTCGACGCGGAATGCACGCCGCCCCTTTCGGAGGTGGAACTCGTGGTCGACCATTTCGTCGGCATCCCGACAAGTGAGCAGCGGAATCGGCCGCTCCGGAGCCCGAAGTGGAAGCGTGCTTCCACTATAGTGGAAGGTGAGTTCCACTCTCCCCGGTTTTTCGTGGGCAAACCCATACTTTTCTTGACCCTGGTGCCTTCTCTCGGATACCATAGATGCTCTTCGTTCGGAAGGGATCCGATCGAGCCCCGGAAGCTGCGCCAGCCGAATCCCCCTACAGGCCAAGTGGGAAGGGGACTGCGCTCCGAAAGGACTGCGGTGAGGGAAGAAATGTCGGTAGATCCGCGGAGGCTCGATGGGACTCAGGGGGTGGAGCTCCACCCGCGAGGACGTGACGCGGAAAGGCCGGAACGTGTCATACATCTGACACTCTTTTCACGTACCGTCCTCTACGTTGCCACCGGCAAGCGGTCATGATTTCGAGCCCTTCTGAGCCGGGTCGTATGGGACCGACATGGCGGAGCCGCACCCGAATCGACGGCGCGGTTGCCGTTTCGACCGACGGACCCCGGTGGTATGCATGTCGCACGCGGGCTCGAGCGGAGAAGAAGGTCGACCGCCTCCTCACGGCGGCCGGTATCACTTCCTATGTGCCTCTCATCGAGCGGGTGAGAGCGTGGTCCGACCGCTCGAAGAGGGTCGCATTCCCCCTGTTCCCCGGGTATGTCTTCGCGCGGTCGACACTGGATTCTCTCCCCGAGATCGTGCGGACCCCGAATCTCATCGAAATCGTGCGCGTCAACGGCGCCCCGACGCCGATTCGTGAAACGGAGATCGAATCGATCCGATCCCTGGTTCACGGCTCGCAGGCGATCGGCCAGGAGCCGGCGGCCCATGAGTATCTCGTCCGCGGCCAGGAAGTGCGGGTCATCCAGGGCCCCTTCAAGGATATGGTAGGAATTCTGACCGAGGTTCGAGGAAAGACGAAGATCGTCGTTCGCCTGACTGCCATACGCCAGGCGGTAAGCGTAGAGATGGCCAGCGGCTTCGTCTTGCCCGTGAACGGGCAAACGGCTGGCTGACGCAACGGACTCCAACGACCAGTGAAGGTGGATCCCATCTCCCCACGCGCGAATAGTCTGCTCGCTTTTCCGCGAAGCGTAGCGTTCCGCCGGTCCATTATCGCGGCGCTGCACCTGGGGCTGATCCCGGTCGTCTACTGGATCGCCTACCTGCTGCGGTTCGACGGATCCGTTCCTCCGGAGTACGTCTCCCGGTACTGGGATACGCTGCCCCTGCTGCTCGTCCTCCGACTCGCGGCGTTCGCGGTCTTCCGGCAGTTCCGGGGATGGTGGCGCTACGTGGGGATGCACGATCTGGCCGCGCTCGTCAGCGCGCTCTCCTGGAGCACGCTGCTCTTCCTCGCCGCGCTATTCGTGACCGGCCAGATTCGGGGATTCCCCCGAACGATCGTGTTCTTGGATTGGGGTGTGGGCCTGCTGGTGTTCGGCGGCATCCGCTTCGCTGTACGCTGGCTTCGCGAAGGTCGGATGGCGCGCAACGGAACCGGCCAGAGCAAGCGGACGCTGATCATCGGGGCCGGCGACGCCGCATCGCAGCTCATCCGCCAGGCTCGCCTCGACCCCGTGAGCGGCATCCGCCCGGTGGGCCTCGTCGATGACAATCCGAGCAAGCGAAACATCGAACTCCACGGTGTGCCGGTCCTCGGAACGACGCGGGACCTGGACCGGCTCGTCCTCGAGCACCGGGTCGAGCTCCTGGTCGTGGCGATCGCCGCCGCCACTCGCGACGAGATGCGCAAGATCGCCGAGCGTTGCACGGGACTGAACGTCGAGTTCAAGATCGTCCCCTCCTTGCTCGAGCTGATGGACGGCAAGGCCCGGCTGAGCCAGCTGCGCTCGGTCTCCGTAGAGGATCTCCTCGGCAGGCCGTCGGTGCGACTGGATCTGCGGCTGGTGGACCGCGATCTGCACGCCAAGGTGGTGCTGATTACGGGCGCCGCGGGCTCCATCGGCTCCGAGCTCGCCCGCCAGGTGGCGGCCTTCGGGCCTTCCCGGTTGATCCTGCTCGAGCAGGCCGAGAGCCCTCTCTTCTTCATCGAGCAGGAGATCCAGGAGAGCCATCCGGAGCTCGAGGTGATTCCCATCATCGCGGATGTCACGGATCCGCGCCGGGTAGAGCGGATCTTCGCCGACTTCCGCCCCGCGACCGTGTTCCATGCGGCTGCCTACAAGCACGTCCCGATGATGGAATCCAACCTGGAAGAGGCGGTCCGGAACAACGTCATGGGGACCTTCTATGTGGCCCGGTCCGCCGTGCGGCACCAGGCCGCGAAATTCGTCCTCATCTCGACGGACAAGGCGGTTCGGCCGTCGAGCGTCATGGGGGCCAGCAAGCGGGTGGCCGAACGCCTCGTTCTGGGCTGGCCGGAGTTCCGTCGTTCACCGACCGACTTCCGCGCGGTGAGATTCGGGAATGTGCTGGGCTCGCAGGGCAGCGTCATCCCGGTGTTCCGGCAGCAGATCGCGAACGGCGGACCTGTGACGGTCACGCATCCCGAGATGCAGCGCTACTTCATGACGATTCCCGAGGCGGTCCATCTGGTGCTCCAGGCTTCGTCCCTCCCCGAGGCGGCGGGACGGATCTCGATGCTGGACATGGGCGAGCCGATGCGGATCCTCGAGATGGCCGAGAATCTGATCCGCTTCTCCGGCCTCGAACCCTACACGCAGATGCCGATCATCTTCACGGGCGTGCGCCCCGGTGAGAAGCTCCAGGAGGATCTCATGTCCGAGGTCGAGCAGGCGGTTCCGACCACGGCTGAGAAGGTGCGCGTCGTACAGACGGACGAGACCGACGAGGGCGCGATTCGCGACGGTCTGGGGGCGCTCGATGCCGCGCTCGAGGCGAGCGACACCGATCAGCTGCTCGACGCCCTGTGCGCGCTCGTTCCGGAATGCACCACGCCGCTCTGTGACCGCGGCAAGCAGGCCTCCACGCGGATCGCGCGGCGGCTCGACCGTCTGGGACCGGTCAGGGCGGACGGCGGAGTGCCGTCGGCAGGGGTGCTGCGCGACGGTACCGATCCGCCAGTGATATGGTTGACAAGATAATGCGTAGGCCGCAGTATCAGACCTCTATTCAGACGGGTGGACGAATGATCATCGATTCCAGTCCAAGACTTGTACTTTCTCTCGCCGTCGCGTTGGCGATCATGATCGTTGTCCCGACCTCTATCGTGGCGCAGCCAGCTGCTTCAGCGGATGGGGGCCTGCAACCCGGCGACATCGTTCAGGTGACCGTCTGGCAGAGGGACGAGCTGAGCGGTGAGTTCACGGTCGCGCCGGACGGCTCCCTGAATCATCCCTTGTATCGGCAAGTCAGGGTGACGGGTGTGCCGGCTACCCAGATTGAGGATCAGCTGCGCTCGTTTCTGACTGCATATGAGGCGAACCCCCAGGTAGTCGTTCAGCCGTTCTACAAGGTGGCCGTCGCGGGTCCCGTCATGCGTCCCGACATCTACAACGTGCCGCCGGGTTCCACGGTCGCCGAGGTCGTAACTCAGGCAGGTGGCGTGCTCGCTGAAGGGAAGCGCGATGACGTGCGGCTATTCAGGAATGGACAGGAGTTGGAGCTCGATCTGACGGAGCCTGAGGGGATGCT